>DATMMZ010000376.1:0-27232 GCA_035569455.1 Mycobacterium sp.
CAGGCGGGCGGCTTCGGGGGAGTGCCGGGTGAGCGGCCTGCCGCACCAGAATTTCCTGATCGCGAACCCGACGCCCGGGTCGACCTGCCCACCCGCGAGGATCAAGCGCTGATTTACCGCCTTTCCGGTGACCGCAACCCACTGCACAGCGATCCCTGGTTCGCCAGGGAGTTGGCCGGGTTCCCCAAACCGATCCTGCACGGGCTGTGCACCTACGGCGTATCGGGCCGCGCGCTGGTCGCCGAGCTCGGTAAGGGCGTTGCCGCCAACATCACCTCGATCGCGGCACGGTTCACCTCGCCGGTGTTCCCCGGCGAGACGTTGAGCACGTTGATCTGGCGAACCGAACCCGGCAAGGCGGTGTTTCGCACCGAGGTAGCCGGCTCGGACGGCGCCGACGCCCGAGTGGTGCTCGACGACGGTGCGGTGGAATACGCGGACGCTTAGGTGCCTAAGGTTTGCTTGTCGGCTTCGATATCCGTTGTCGTCCAAGGTAGTAGTGAAGATAGGCTATCGCTGGTACGGCGATGAACGTGATCGCGACCAAGCCAATCGAGAAGTAATTGGCGCCTCCATGCGGCGTGAGGAAGATGGTCCGGTAGTCAAAGGACACGGCTAGCGCTACCGAGACGGCGACCGCAACGGGCGGTAACACCTTGTCGGTGAACACATTGCGTTTCACCGCGGTGTGCTCTTGCCTCCGATCGAGCGCCAATGCCATGAGAGCGATTGGCACGATTATGAACTGGACGAACCGGGCAATCACTGCCAGCCCAGTGAGGTTCAGGCTGTCGAACCGAAGCGCCAGCGGAAATGCGAGCGCTAACGACGCGGTGATTCCGAAAGCGATCATCGGCACGCCGAATTGGTTCTTGTTCGACAAGCTGATCGGCAGGATCCCGCGGTCGGACAGCGCGGTCCAAAGCCGCGGAGCGCCGAACGACGCGGCCACGTTGATACCGAACATCGAAACCAAGGCTCCGATAACGATCACGGTTCGGAACGTATCGTTTCCGATTGCCGCCGCCAATTGCACGGTGTCGTGGGACGCCGCGATCTTGTCCGCTCCGAGCCACATTGCAACGACTACAGCGAGCACATAGATGGCGCCGACGCAAAGGATCGCTAGTGGTATGGCTCTCGGCAGGGTCCGGTCCGGTCTTTCCATTTCCTCGGCGGCGTTGGGGATCGATTCGAAACCGGTGAATGCGTACAACGCGGCGATGGTGGCAAGTGTCAAACTCGCGACCGTGCTTTTCCCGAGGTCGGCGGCCCCGAACAATGAGTACGCTGCCGGGTGATATGCCGACCATGACGTTGCGTAGTTGTTCACGTGATGTGTGGTGACAACCCACAGCCCGCCGGCAATGAACAACGAAAGCGCGAAAACCTTGCCCAGGGTTGAGATTCCGTTCGCCCACGCGACCACCCGGTTGCCGAACAGGTTTATGGCCAGTAGCACTCCGACGAAGATGAGAAACGTCAGCGTCTTGATGCTGAATAGCTCGGTGCCATCGGCCCAGGCCTCGTCCGGGAACATCACCCTCAACAGGGTTGAAACGAAGAGGGATGCCAGGACTCCCCATGCGATCGAGGCGGTGATCGCATGGGTGACACCAACATAGATGCCGATCCGTTGCCCGAATGCGGCCGTCGTGTAGGCATAGGACGCACCGTTGGTTTTGACGTATCTGGCTGCCGTGGCGAAGACGATCGCCATGACACCCGCGAAGAGGCCGGCCAAGATGTAGGCAAGCGGCGCGTATGGTCCAGCCAGCTTGATCACCGCGCCCGGGGTCAGGAAGATGCCTGCCCCGATGATTCCATTTATCCCGAGCAGGACGACGCTCCAGAAGCCAAGCTTGCTGATCGCACACCGTCCTACGGCTTGTCAGACAGCTGACGTGCCAGTCGCTCGGTGAACTCGCTGACCCGCGCCGGACTGTCCAGCGCGAACAGCGCGGCGGTGGCGCGGTCCCCGTCGTCACTGTGGCGCACCACGATCGGAACACCGTCGTGGCGGACCGCGTCGAACGCGTCCTCGTCGGTGATGTCGTCCCCGAGATAGATCGGCACCAGGGGACCGGATCCGACATGCTGCAGGTGGTCGATGACCCAACGGAGCGTTTTTCCCTTGTCCCAGTCGATATCTGGTCTCAGCTCGATGACTTCGCGGCCCGTCGTCACACGAAGCGCGTGGCGCTGGCCCGCCGCGCGCACCGCCGCGGCCACTTCGCCGACGCGGTCACGTGCGGCGTTGCGGTAATGCACAGCGACGCCGAACCGCTTGTGCTCCACCACAACACCGGGAATCGACCCAAGTTGGTCGCGCAACTCGGCTGCCACCCGTTCCAGCACCGGTATGGTTGCCGCGGCGGCGTCGTTTTGGTGGTGTGTTCCGTCGGGTGCGGTTAGCTCGAAACCATGGCTGCCGGCATACCAGATGCCGGGCTGCCCGACACGCTTGGTCACATCGGCGAGGTCACGGCCGGACAGCACCGCGACCGGGCAACGCGCGGCCAAGTTGTGCAGTGCCTCAGCCGCACCCGGGGCGAGCCTCGCCGCGTCGGGATCATCCACGATGTCGGACAGCGTGCCGTCGAAGTCGTAGAACACTGCCGGTCGTCGGGCGGCGAGGCCGTCCGTCAGGCCAAGGGCCTGCAACGCATCGGGCAGCTGGGACATCCGCTGGTCTCCAGTTCGCACGGTGATCTCGCGCGAGTCGGCGACTACCGTGTCGGCGCCACTGCTGCGCAGTGCGTCTCGGTGCCCCGTCCGGTCGACACCTATCACCAGCGCGAACCCACCCTCGCGACCGGCCGCAACGTCGGCGGCGTCAGTCGCGACGACGACGCACCGGCCCGGCCGCGCCCCCAATCGGTTGGCCAACCCGACCAGTGTGGTGGCGGTCACCGAGCCGTCGACGCGCACGGGCAACAGATCGCCGATTCCCGCCGCGGTCAGCACGTCCTGACAGCCGCGATTCGACGAAAATACGGCGGTGCCGACACCGACCTCTTCCAGTTGCCGGACCAGCTTCACGGTGGACTCGAACGCGATGTCGGTCACCACGGCGTCGAGGTCGAACAGCACCGCGTCATGGCGGCGCGGGTCGATGATGACCGGCATTGACCAACCTTCTCACGGTGGTCAATGAGAACGGGGACCGGTTAGCGTCGCACCCGTGCGTTCGGCGCGGACCCCCGGCGTCGTTGCGCGCCGTTGGAAAGCGCGCGGGATGAACGCTTGCGGCGGTCTTTGCTGAACAGCAGGACGGAGTCTTGGCTGAGCGCCGCCAATCGTGCCATCCCTCGTTCGATACCGGTGGCAAGCTGCTTGATGTCGGGTGCGGCGTCGTAGTCGGCGGTGATTCCGAATACCAGTTCGTCGCCGTAGCTGAGCACCGCGACTCCGGTGCTCAGGTGCAGCGCCGTCGGGGGGATGGGCAGCAGGCTGTCCACCTTTTTGCCCATCAGCCCTAACCGGTGCCGAGGCCCCGGCCCATTGGTCGCCAGTGTCACGATGCCAGATTCCGGCAGTCGAGTCAGCAGCGTATGAAGTACCTTGGCGCACAACATGAATGGCAATGGCATGCAGTTGGTCGCCAATTCCAGGATGCTGCCGGATTTGCGCTGGTCGGTTTGCCTGGCTTTCAACCGGTTGTGCACCGTCCGCAGTCGCTGAACCGGGTCGTCATGCTCGACGGGCAGATACGGCAGCATGGCCGAGATACGATTGTCGATTTTCTCCAGGGTGCGCAGTGAGTCCGCACGCGGTTGTTCGCCCCGGTGCAGCAGTACCATCCGGAAGCCCTCGGTGATTGCCGCGAGTGCAACGTCGTTGGTGGTCACGCCGAACTTGCGGCACACACCGTCGACGGCGGCGATGGGAACTCGTACCGTGCTGTACCGCCGCCTGGTAGTGCCCGTGCGGACCGGCGAGGTCCGCAGCGCGGGCCGGATCGCTCCGGCGACGGCTTCCGCTGCCCTGGTGACTGTGCCGGTATAAGACCGCCACAGGGTGTCGGCCCGGCTTCGGGTGTCGGCGCGTGACCCCGGAACCTCTCGGGCGCCACCGTGATTAGCGAACGTGTCGCTGTCGGCGTCGTCGCAGAGCCTGGCGAGGATATGGGCCGCCGAGATGCCATCGGCCATGCGGTGGTGAATCTTCATCAAGATTGCCCACTGGTTGCGTTTCAGGCCCTCGATGACCCAGCACTCCCACAGCGGACGGTCCAGGTCGAGGGGACGCTCCAGGGCATGGGCGATGCCCCGGAACAGTTCGGCATCGTCGCCCGGCCGCGGAAGGGCGAGCCGTCGCATGTGGTGGGTGAGGTCGAATTCCGGATAGTCGCTCCACTCCTGGACATCGGCGTCGGACGGGTGCGTCCGCAGTACCTGCCTGCACCGCGGTATCATCTGAATCCGTTCTGCCAGAATTGTTTTGAGCAGATCGTAGTCGGGGACGGCGCCGTCGATGATGGCGACCGCGGCAAGCGCCAGGCTTGCCTGCCGATCTGGATCTTGAGCTTTGAGAAAGCCAGCATCCAGTGCCGTCAATTGTGGCATGACCAGTCCCCGCCGTCCGCTTGCATCCGGTACAAGTATTCGCCCCGCCGCCCTGCGAGGCTAGACCTGCAAAGTTAAGAACTTGTTTTGCAGTTAAAGATATTTTTAACAGCCGCGATAGGTTTTTGTGCAGCGGTGTTCGCAAACTGTTTGCAGGCCGTTTCCAGGCCGTACCCGACCCGTTCGAGGGGACCATTAGTCTATCGAACATACATTCGATAGACTGCAGAATGTGGGCTGGTTCAACGGGCCGCCGAGTTGGGCGGAAATGGAGCGGGTGCTCGACGGTAAGCCACGTCATGCCGGCGCGCCCCCTGCGGTCGAGCCCCCCGACGATGTCCCCTGGTCACGCAAGCGCGGAGTGTATGAGCCGCCGGAGGATGGCGAGAAGGTCCGCTCGTCCGTCGCGTATGCCGAGCTGCATGCGCATTCGGCGTACAGCTTTCTCGACGGAGCCAGCACGCCGGAGGAGCTGGTCGAGGAGGCTGCCCGGCTGGATCTGCGTGCGCTCGCGCTGACCGACCACAACGGCCTGTACGGTGCGGTGCGGTTCGCCGAAGCGGCCGCGGAGCTTGATGTGCGTACCGTGTTCGGCGCGGAGCTATCTTTGGGGTGTCGGAGCCGCCAGGGCGGCGGCATTGGGGTCGGTGCCCGCACCGAGCAGCCGGATCCACCCGGCCCCCATCTGCTGGTGCTGGCTCGCGGCCCGGAGGGCTACCGGCGGCTATCGCGGCAGCTGGCCGCGGCGCATCTGGCCGGCGGCGAGAAGGGCAAGCCGCGCTACGACTTCGACGCGCTGACCGAGGCGGCGGGCGGGCATTGGCACATCCTGACAGGATGCCGCAAAGGCAGTGTGCGTCAAGCACTTTCCGACGGTGGCCCGGACGCGTCGGAACGCGCGCTTGCCGATTTGGTGGACCGGTTCGGCGCCGGCCGGGTCAGCATCGAGTTGACCCATCATGGTCATCCGCTCGACGACGAACGCAACGCGGTGCTGGCCGGGCTGGCGCCACGCTTCGGCGTCAGCGTCGTCGCCACCACCGGAGCGCATTTCGCCCGTCCGTCGCGTGGCCGACTGGCCATGGCGATGGGCGCGATCCGGGCCCGGCAGTCTCTGGATTCAGCCGCGGGATGGCTGGCTCCGCTGGGTGGCTCGCACCTGCGGTCCGGTGAGGAGATGGCCCGGCTGTTCGCGCAGCGACCTGAAGTGGTAACCGCCGCCGCCGAACTCGGCGAGCAGTGCGCGTTCGGGCTGGCGCTCATCGCTCCGCAGCTTCCGCCGTTCGACGTACCCGACGGGCACACCGAGGACAGCTGGTTGCGGCACTTGGTCATGGCAGGCGCGCGCGACCGCTACGGACCAGCCGAGGGTGCGCCGCGAGCGTACGCCCAGATCGAGCATGAGTTGAAAGTAATTGCACAACTGAGGTTTCCAGGTTATTTCCTGGTAGTGCACGATATCGCCCGGTTTTGCCGGTGCAACAACATCCTGTGTCAGGGCAGGGGATCTGCAGCCAATTCCGCGGTCTGTTATGCCCTGGGCGTCACCGCCGTCGATCCGGTGGCCAACGAGCTGTTGTTCGAGCGCTTCTTATCGCCGGCCCGCGACGGGCCGCCCGACATCGACATGGACATCGAATCGGACCAGCGCGAAAAGGTCATCCAGTATGTCTACGACAAATACGGCCGTGACTACGCCGCCCAGGTCGCCAATGTCATCACTTACCGAGGACGGATCGCGGTGCGTGACATGGCCCGCGCCCTGGGCTTCTCACAGGGGCAGCAGGACGCGTGGAGCAAGCAGATCAGCAGCTGGACCGGACTGGCAACCGACTCGGACGGACTAGAGGGCATTCCCGAGCAAGTGATCGACCTGGCGACCCAGATCCGAAATCTGCCGCGGCATATGGGCATCCATTCCGGGGGCATGGTGATTTGCGACCGCCCGATCGCCGACGTGTGCCCGGTGGAGTGGGCGCGCATGGAGAATCGCAGTGTCTTGCAATGGGACAAAGACGACTGTGCGGCAATCGGTTTGGTGAAGTTCGACCTGCTCGGGCTGGGTATGCTCTCGGCGCTGCACTATGCGATAGACCTGGTCGCCGAGCATAAGGGTATCGCGGTGGACCTGGCCAGGCTCGACCTCTCCGAGCCGGCGGTATACGAGATGCTGGCCCGTGCCGATTCCGTCGGCGTGTTCCAGGTGGAGTCGCGAGCGCAGATGGCCACCCTGCCGAGACTCAAGCCGCGGGTATTCTACGACCTGGTGGTCGAGGTTGCGCTGATCCGCCCCGGCCCCATTCAGGGCGGGTCGGTGCACCCCTACATCCGGCGGCGCAACGGCATCGCCCCGGTCGTCTACGACCACCCGTCGATGGAGTCGGCTTTGCGAAAGACGCTGGGAGTGCCACTTTTTCAGGAACAGCTGATGCAGCTTGCGGTCGACTGTGCCGGCTTTTCCGCCGCCGAGGCCGATCAGCTTCGGCGCGCCATGGGGTCCAAACGTTCGACCGAACGGATGCGACGGCTGCGCGGCCGGTTCTACGACGGCATGCGCGAACTGCACGGCGCCACCGACGAGGTGATCGACCGGACCTACGAAAAGCTGGAGGCATTCGCCAATTTCGGCTTCCCGGAAAGCCATGCGCTGAGCTTCGCGTCGCTGGTGTTCTACTCGTCGTGGTTCAAGCTGCACCACCCGGCGGCGTTCTGCGCGGCGCTGCTGCGCGCGCAGCCGATGGGGTTCTATTCACCGCAGTCTCTGGTGGCCGACGCGCGCAGGCACGGCGTGCTGGTGCACGGCCCGGACGTCAACGCCAGCCTGGCGCACGCCACGTGCGAGAACGCCGGAACGGAGGTCCGGCTCGGTCTGGGCGCCGTCCGTCACATCGGCGACGACCTCGCAGAGCAGCTGGTCGAGGAGCGGAAGGCCAACGGCCCGTTCGCCTCTCTGCTGGACCTGACGTCCCGGCTGCAGCTGAGCGTGCCGCAGACCGAGGCGCTGGCGACGGGCGGAGCGCTGGGCTGCTTCGGGATGTCCCGGCGTGAGGCGCTGTGGACGGCCGGGGCCGCGGCCACCCAGCGGCCGGATCGGCTGCCAGGCGTGGGGTCGTCGTCACACATCCCGACGTTGCCGGGGATGAGCGAGCTGGAGCTGGCCGCCGCCGACGTGTGGGCCACCGGCATCTCTCCGGACAGTTATCCGACGCAGTTCCTGCGGGCCGACCTGGATGCGATGGGGGTGCTGCCCGCCGACGCGCTGGGAGCGGTGCCCGACGGCGACCGTGTGCTGATCGCCGGTGCGGTGACCCACCGGCAGCGACCCGCGACGGCCCAAGGGGTGACGTTTATCAACCTCGAAGACGAGACCGGAATGGTCAACGTGCTCTGTACGCCGGGGGTGTGGGCGCGGCATCGCAAGCTGGCGCACACGGCGCCGGCGCTGCTGATCCGAGGTCAGGTCCAAAACGCCAGCGGCGCGGTCACCGTCGTGGCCGAGCGAATGGGCCGCATCACCCTGACGGTCGGCTCCCGGTCGCGCGACTTCCGCTGACGTCTTCGCTAGCCGGTCGGGGTGGTCCACACCTTGGTCGGGGTGATCTTCAGCCGAGTGCTGTAAGAGGCCATCGCTTCGGTCAGGCCGAATTTCGCGGCCTCGTCGCTGTACTTGGCCCAGTACGGCTCGTCTTTGCGGCAGTCGACGTCGGTGGCGTCCACCATCGCGACACCTCCGACCACGATGATGCCCCCGCCGTTGCCATCGGAATCCAGGTTCAGACTCACCTTGGGGTGCGCCTTGATATGGGCGACCTTGGCCGCCTGCGGCATGGAGTACACCGTCAGCTGCGCGCCGTCGAAGTAGAACCAGATCAGCCGGGGGACCGGCTGTCCTGATTTCGCAACGGTGGTCAGCCATCCATAGTGATCCGATGTCAGCCTGTCGGAAACTTCTTGTGTCAGTTCGACGCTCATAACGCCGAATGTAACCTCCCAACATGACCCTCAACCTGTCCCTCGACGAAGTCCTCACCACGACCCGCTCGGTCCGCAAACGCCTTGACTTCGACAAGCCGGTACCTCGCGAAGTGCTGATGGAATGCCTCGAACTGGCGCTCCAGGCGCCGACCGGTTCCAACTCGCAGGGCTGGCAATGGGTGTTCGTCGAGGACGCCGAAAAGAAGAAGGCGATCGGCGACATCTACCTGGCCAACGCCCGGGGCTACCTGCGCGCCCCGTCGGCCGAATACGCCGAGGGCGACACTCGCGGTGAGCGGATGGGCTTGGTCCGGGATTCGGCGACCTACCTCGCCGAGCACATGCACGAGGCGCCGGTCCTGATGATCCCCTGCATCTACGGTCGGGAAGCCAAGCAGCCGTTGGGCGGTGTGTCGTTCTGGGCGTCGCTGTTTCCCGCGGTCTGGAGTTTCTGCCTGGCGCTGCGCTCCCGTGGACTGGGTTCCTGCTGGACCACGCTGCATCTGCTCGGCGACGGCGAGAAGAAGGCGGCCGAAGTGCTCGGCATTCCCTACGACCAGTACAGCCAGGGCGGGCTGTTTCCGATCGCCTACACCAAAGGCACCGACTTCCGGCCGGCCAAAAGGCTGCCCGCCGAGAGCCTGACGCACTGGAACGGCTGGTAGCCGTGGCGATCGCCAGGGCGGCGCAGCCGGGCGAAGCGGGTCGCCACCATCAGACTCAGACGGCCCCGGCATAGCCGTGCTGCCGCCAGGCCTCGTAGACGGCGATCGCCGCGGCGTTGGACAGGTTCAGTGACCGCCGGCGCGCCAGCATGGGGATGCGCACCTGCTGGGTGATGTGTGCGTCGTCCAGGGTGGCGGCGTCCAGCCCGGTGGGTTCCGGCCCGAACATCAACACATCGCCGGCCTGGTAGTCGACATCAGTGAAAAACGTGGTCGCGTGCGCGGTGAACGCGAGCACCCGCTCCGGCAACAGCGCATCCCACGCGGCCCCCAGCGACGCATGCACGGTGACTGACGCCAGGTCGTGATAGTCCAGTCCAGCGCGCCGTAGCTTGGGCTCGGACAGGTCGAAGCCCAGCGGCTCGACCAGGTGCAGTTCGCAGCCGGTGGCCGCCGCGGTCCGGATGGCGTTGCCCGTGTTGGCGGCGATGCGCGGAGAGTAAAACAGCAGCTTGAACACGATACGGAATCCTCCCGGTTGCGCGTACTCGGAAGGCTACGACCGCCCCCGAAAGACGGCCGAGGGGGCAGCTGGAGGCGATCCGGGGGCGCAAGGTGGTGGCGCCGTCGGTTTGACCGAACAAATTCAGCCCACAGAACATGATCCGTTTGAGGCGTATTTCCGCTTAATGCTTTTGGCTCAGCCGCGGCCGCCGACGAGCGGGCCCGCCCGTCGTATCTTTGCTGGCAGGTAGGCGCCTACTACCGCAAAACGTTTAAACTGAACCCAGTACCGAAGTAATAATTTGAATTAGTGTCTCGACTGCAGCGATAGCAAAGACAATGCCAACAAGACCTAAGACAATAGGAGCAAAAACGATCAGGCTAAGCAAGTAAGGCAAAAATTCATCGAGATTAGCGAGAATATATGGTATCTCGGATAAGCCGAACAGAGCGTTGGCAATCGAGGTGCTGAACCGATTCAACAACGAGGCAATGGCATCCTCCATGCTCGTGTAAGACACGGCGCTAACTTTCAAGTTCTGAACAAACTGCTCCTGAGACGCAGCGGCCTTCATGGCCACTGCCTGATAGTCCTGGGCATGCTGGGAGAACAGGTGCGCGATACCCACCGACACCTCATCGGCTGCCGCGGGTGCCAGCGCGAGGGTCGGGGTCGCCGCCGCGGTGTGGGCCGCATCGAGCGTTGAACCGATGGTTGCCAGATCCGTTGCCCCTGCTGTCATCATCTCCGGCGCAGCGATCACGTACGACATGTCTGTCCCATCTAGCTCGTCGGGCCTGCCCTGCTGGCGTGGCTTGCCTCCCGGGCGTGGTCGCGCCGGCGCTCAGGTATTGCCTAACCGAGTCTCGCCTGAATCGATGGGGCGGCTTGCGGTAGTCGACTACTGAAAGACGGGCGGCTGCCGCAGTCGACTACTTATAGCGTGCTGCGCAACCAGAACGTTGGACTTGAGCTAATGGAACGGTTTGCCGTGGGCGCCTTGCCGTTGCACGTGGTGAGTTTGCCAGACCTGCTCGCCAGGTACGGCAGTGGTGACTACGACTGCGGGCTGTCATACTCGCAGGGTTGCCAGGCGTTTATCGCTCGCGCCCATCGGCCTGGGGCGAGCGGAATAAAGCAGGAAGTCTCATGAGCCTCTCGTTTCTTCGAGCGCTAAAACTCAGCCCTGCCGCCGGTCGCGCGGCCGCGGTCCAGTGACCATGTTTACCCGCCCGGCCCCTCCGGTCGCGGCGGTTCCACCCGGCAGTCCGAATGCCCCGGCCGCCGCGTCGGCGCCGAAGAAGAAGAAACGGCCGCCGGCCTGGGCGCTGAGCAACTGGCCGGTGGGATCGAAAGTCTTGGCGATTGTGCTGGTACCGCTGGCGCTGGCGACGGTTTTCGGCGGATTACGTGTCGAGGGTGCGATGGCCAGCGCCAGCGGTTTACGGCTGGCCGCTGCCCGCGCCGACGTGATCCCGGCGATCACAAAATACATGTCGTCACTGGACGTCGCATTGCTGGCCAGTTCCACCGGACGCGACATCGAGGGTGCCAAGAAGAACTACGAGGCGCGCAAGTACGAGCTGCAGACGCGACTGGCGGACACCGATGTGATCCCCGACGTCCGATCGGGAGTGAACACCCTGTTGAACGGCGGTCAGGCGCTGCTGGACAAGGTGCTGGCCAACAGCATCAGTTTGCGCGACCGGGTGACCACCTACGCGCCGATCCTGTTGACGGCCGAGGATGTGATCAACGAATCGGCGCGCGTCGACAGCGAGCAGATCCGGGCTCAGGCGCAGGGCTTGAGCCGAGCGGTCGGGGCTCGCGGCCAGATGACGATGCAGGAGATCCTGGTGACTCGCGGCACAGACCTGCCCGAACCGGAGTTGCGCACCTCGATGATCACCCTGGCCGGCACCGAACCATCGACGCTGTTCGGGATGAGCGAGGTGCTCGGCGCCAGCTCGCCTGAAGCCAAAACGCTGCAGCAGCAAATGGTGGCGCGGATGGCGATCATGTCCGATCCGGCCAGTGCGCTCGTCGACAACTCCGAGTTGCTGCGCTCGATACAGATCACCGACGGGATCGCCGAACAGGTCATCAAAGACGCCACTGCGTCGGTGACGAAGTCGGTGCAGGACCAGGCCGCCGACCGGCGCGATGCCGCGATGCGCGACACCGGGCTGATGCTGGCCGCCCTGGTGATCGCGCTAGGCATCGTGCTGCTGGTGGCGCGCGCGCTGGTCGGCCCGCTGCGGGTGCTGCGCGACGGCGCGCTGAAGGTCGCCCACACCGACCTCGAGGACGAGATCGCCCGAATCCGGGCCGGCGCCGAGCCGATTCCCAGGCCGCTGGCGGTGTACACCACCGAGGAAATCGGCCAGGTCGCCCACGCCGTCGAGGAATTGCACACCCAGGCGCTGCTGCTGGCCGGCGACGAGGCGCGGTTGCGATTGCTCGTCAACGACATGTTCGAGACCATGTCGCGGCGCAATCGTTCACTGGTCGACCAGCAGCTGTCGCTCATCGACCGGTTGGAACGCAACGAGGAGGACCCCGACCGGCTCGACAGCCTTTTCCGGCTGGATCACTTGGCGGCCCGGCTGCGCCGCAACAGCGCCAACCTGCTGGTGCTGGCGGGCGCACAGCTTTCGCGCGACCAGCGCGAGCCGGTGCCGCTGTCGACGGTGATCAGCGCCGCCGTTTCCGAAGTTGAGGACTATCGCCGGGTCGAAACCGCGGGGGTGCCCGATTGCACGGTGATCGGGGCGGCGACCGGCGGCATCATCCATCTCCTGGCCGAGTTGATCGACAACGCGCTGCGCTACTCGTCGCCGACAACCTCGGTTTGGGTTTCCGCGGCACGCGCCGGCGACGGAGGCGTTCTGCTGTGGGTGTCCGACTCCGGCCTGGGCATGAACGACGGTGATCGGCGCATCGCCAACATGCGCCTGCAGTCAGGCGGTGAGGTCACCCCCGATAATGCCCGCCACATGGGCCTTTTCGTGGTCGGCCGGCTGGCGGCGCGACACGGCCTCCGGGTCGGGCTGCGCGGTCCGACGACGGATGAAGAGAGCACCGGGACGACCGCGGAGATCTACCTCCCGCCGTCGGTGCTCGTCGAGGCCCTCGTACGGGTCCCGCCACCGAACGCCATACCCGACCGGCCGGTCGATTCGCTGGACGGTGTGCCCGCCGGACACGCCGCCGCACAGCCCGCTGTCTCGGTCGAGACGTCACAGCGCAACGGGGGAGCTGGAACGCCGGTTACGTTGTTGCCGCGCCGCACTCCGGGTTCCAGCGGCATCACCGACGTTCCTGCCCAGCCCGCCGAGCAGCAGCAGGGGCGGAAGCGGCGTGAGCTGGCCACTCCCTGGTGGGAGAACGGGGCCCAGCCACAGCCGCCAGAGCCGCAGCGGCCAGAGCCACAGCAGGCACCGGCCGCGGCCCAAGCGCCGTCGGACACCTCGGCATTCTTTGCAGCTCGGGCAGGCGCGGCCGATGATGACGTGATCTACCAAGGAATGCTTGCAGAGTGGCTGAGCGACCCCCACGACCTGGTCCAAAGCTCCGACCTGGATTGGCAGTCGGTATGGGACCGCGGCTGGTCACTGGCCGCCGAGGCCGAGGACAAGCCGGTCGAGTCGCGCACCGACCACGGCCTCCCGGTGCGCTCACCCGGCGCCCAGCTGGTGCCAGGGGCCGGGGTGGCCAGGGGATTTGCTGAGCAGGACGGGCCTGACCAGGGGGACCAGGATTCCGGGCCAGCATCGGACGGCGCGTTTCATCCCGACCGGCGGCCGCAGCACGCGGCTGTTGTACGCGACCCCGAAGCGGTTCGCGCTTCCATTGGCGGCCATTTCGGCGGCGTGCACAGCGGACGGTCGCATGCCCGGGAAACCGGTCGGGGCGATCAGGAATGAGAGCCCACGCGCCGAACAACTCATTGGGCTGGCTGGTGTCGAAGTTCGCCCGCGAGGTCCCCGGGGTGGCGCATGCGTTGCTGGTGTCCGTCGACGGATTGCCCATCGCCGCCAGTGAGCGGCTATCGCGCGAACGGGCCGACCAGTTGGCGGCGGTGGCTTCGGGGCTGGCCAGCCTCGCCGTCGGCGCAGCGCAGCTGTTCGACGGTGGGCCGGTGCTGCAGTCGGTGGTCGAGATGCAGAAGGGCTATCTGTTGTTGATGCACGTCGGCGACGGCTCGCATCTGGCGACGCTCGCCGTGTCATCGTGCGATATCGGCCAGATCGGGTACGAGATGGCCATCCTTGTCGAACAGGTGGGCGGCGTGGTGCAGTCTTCCCGCCGCGCCTCGTCGTCGCCCGGCGCGATGTACTCGTGAGCCGCGATGGACAGAGGCGAGTCACTGGAGGCCCGGTTACCCGGACGTGAGGCGAGCTTGGTCCGCCCGTACACGTTGACGGCCGGACGGACCGAGACCAGTGTCGACCTCCCGCTGGAAGCGCCTGTTCAGACGCTGCAGACGGCGCTGGCTCACAAGTGGCCACTCAACGACGTGAGAGACAAGATCATCCGACTGTGTATCAAGAGCCCTTCGGTCGCCGAAATCTCGGCCCGGCTGGATTTGCCGCTGGGCGTCGCGCGCGTCCTGGTCGGCGATCTGGTTATGTCAGGTTACCTTCGAGTGCATAGAACGTTGAGCGACCGTTCGACCCGCGATGAGCGCCGCGAACTCATAGGAAGGACGCTGCGTGGCCTTAAAGCACTCTGAGGGGGGAGCCACCACAGCGACGAAGATCGTCATCGCGGGAGGGTTCGGCGCGGGCAAGACCACGTTCGTGGGGGCGGTTTCGGAGATCATGCCACTGCGCACCGAGGCGATGGTCACCGACGCCTCGGTCGGCGTCGACATGCTTGAGGCCACTCCGCACAAGCAGACCACCACGGTGGCAATGGACTTCGGCCGGATCACCTTGGCCCACGACCTGGTGCTCTACCTGTTCGGTACCCCGGGCCAGCGCCGGTTCTGGTTCATGTGGGACGACCTGGTGCACGGCGCTATCGGAGCGATCGTGCTGGTCGACTGCCGGCGCCTGCAGGACAGCTTTCCGGCGGTCGACTTCTTCGAGAACCGCAACCTGCCGTTTGTGGTCGCGGTCAATGAATTCGACGGTGCGCCAAGGTATCCGACGGGCGAGGTGCGCGAAGCGTTGACGCTGCCCCCGCATATTCCGGTGATCAGCGTGGATGCCAGGGATCGCAGGTCAGCGACTGACGCATTGATCGCGGTGAGTGAATACGCAATGCACTGCCTGACATCCAGCGGTAGCTGACCGCCGTTGCAGTGGACCGATTGCGAATTTGCCGGCAGGGATTTCCGCGACTTCAATAACGCAGACCTTTCTCGATTGCGCACCGAACGAGTCGTGTTCAGCGAATGCGATTTCAGCGGCGTCAACCTGGCCGAGTCGGAACACCGCGCATCGGCCTTTCGAAATCGCGCGTTTCAACGAACGTCATTGTGGCACTGGGGGCACCGCCCGCTTGCGGGGGACGTATTTCGCCAGCGCGGCATGTTGGGCTCGGTCTTTGTGCAATGCCGGCTGCGGCCGTTGACGTTCGACGAGGTGACTTCTCGCTGGCGGTGCTCGGCGGCAACGACCTTCGCTAAGGGAGACCAGCTTGGTGGCTGGACGGCGCCGATCTGCGCGGCGCGACTATCGACGCGTCGTTGTGGCGAACCGCCTCGCTGGCGGGTGCGCGCGTCGACGTCTCGCAAGCTTTGGCCTATGCGCTGGCGCAGGGGCTGCGTCTGGACGCGTGATGGGTCAGCGCTTGAGCCGGATGCGCCACCGCACGATGCAGGAGTAGGCGACTGTCAGCGCTCCCAGCATCGCCATGTCGAACACCCACGCACTCTTCGTGTGCAGCCAGTGGCCGTCCTTGGGAAGGAGCGAACCGGGCACCAGCGCCCGCAAGTCGACCGTCGACGCCGATGCCGCGTAGCCCCACCGTGAGGGCGCCACCCAGGACAGTTGGTCGAGGAAGATCCGGCCGGTCACCGGGATCAGGCCACCGGCAAGCACCAGCTGCAGCATCAGCGACACCACCAGCAGCGGCATGATCTGCTCATTCGAGCGGGCTATCGACGACAGCGCCAAACCCAGAATCGCCGAGGCCACACACGTCGCGGCAATGGTGACGAACAGCTCGACGCTCGGATTGCCGAGCAATACCGCTTGTTGGGTAGGTGCGCCCTTGCCAAGGATCACGATGGCCGTCGCGATCGCCGCCTGGATGATCGCGAACCAGCAGAACACCGCGATCTTGGCGCTCAGGTAGGCCCCGGTGGACAGGCCGACGGCTTGCTCGCGCCGGAAGATGGCACGCTCACCGATGAGGTCGCGGATCGTCAGCGCGGTGCCCATGAAGACGGCCGCGATGGACAGCAGCGTCAAGATCTGGGCGGCTTCGTCGGGCGTCTCACTGGTCGGCGGGGCGATGCCGAATCCGGTATTGCCCGGAACGGTCAGCGACAACCCACCCATGATGAACGGCAACAGCGCCAGGAACACGAAGTACGCCCGGTCGGAGACGACCAAGCGAACCTGACGGCGGGCGATCGTGGAGAACTGGCGGCTTTTGCTGGTGTGCGCCGGGGTGCCCAGATCGCCCGGCGCCGCCTGCGTGGGTGGCGAGGGTCGGTTCTGAGCCAGGAAGCGGCGATTGGCCTCGTCGGGATCGGCGCCCACCTTGGCAAAAATGTGCGCCCAGTTGGTGGTTCCCATGGCCGCACCGATTTGGTCGGGTGGGCCCAGGAACGCCGTCTTGCCGCCAGGCGCCATCAGCAGCACCTGATCGCAGACATCGAGGTAGGTCAGCGAGTGCGTCACCACCAGCACCACGCGACCGGCGTCGGCCAGTTGCCGCAGCATCGTCATGACTTGCAGATCCAGCGCCGGGTCCAGACCCGAGGTCGGCTCGTCGAGGATCAGCAGCGACGGCCCGGTGAGCAGTTCGAGTGCGACCGAGGCACGTTTGCGCTGGCCCCCGGAGAGCTGGTCGACCCGGGTGTCGGCATGTTTCGTCAGCCCCAGTTCATCGAGTACCTCGGCGACGACCCGTTGTCGGTCCTGTTCGCTGGTGTCCGGCGGCAGCCGCAGCTCGGCCGCATAGCCGAGCGCCTGGTTGACGGTCAGCTGGCGGTGCACGACGTCATCCTGGGGGACCATCCCGATCCTGCTGCGCAACGACGCGTACTGGGTGTGGATGTTGTGGCCCTCAAAGGTGACCGTGCCGGAGCTAGGGGTCGTGTATCCGCCGATCAGCCGCGACAGCGTGGTCTTGCCGGCGCCGGACCCACCGATGATGGCGGTCAGCGTGCCGGGCCTGGCGGTCAGCGTGACGTTCTCGAGCAGCGGCTTCGCATTGATGCTGAACCCGACGCCGCGCACCTCCAGACCGCCCGTGCGCGCTGCCGCCTCGGTACGGCGAACCAGGATGCCGCCGGTGAAAACCAGGTCGACGTTGCCGATCGTGACCACGTCGCCCTCGGTCAGCACGGCCGATCCGACCCGGATCCCGTTGACGAAGGTTCCGTTGATGCTGTGCGCGTCGCGGATCTCGGTGCCTAACGGCGTCGGGGCCAGATACGCGTGGTGGCGCGACGCCAGCACGTCTTGGATGACGATGTCGTTGTCGATCGCCCGACCGATGCGGGCACCCGTGGTTGTCTGGCGCGCCGATCCGGCTCCCGCTTTCAGCATCCGGGTCGGGACCTGCGACACCGTGGTGCCCTCGGCCATTCGGGTGGGTGGACCCAGATCCGACTCGGGGCGCGGCGTGGACTTGGCAGGTGGCGGAGTTGCCCGGGGTGCCTGGTAGGGGGCCTGCGGACGCGGCTGTGGCGGACTTCCGAGCGGACCGCTGGGCGGAGCCGCGGGCGCACCTCCGGGCGGCGCAATCACCGGGACCATCTCCGTCGGCGGCAGTTGACCGACCGCGCCCTGGTGATGTCCAACTTCGAAGGTCACCCGCGGCCCGTCGGGCTTGCCGATGTTGATGCTCTGGCCGTCGTGGATGTCGACGATCGGAATCCGCCGTCCTTCGACAAACATCCCGTTGAGCGAGTTGTTGTCGATCGCCGTCCACCTGCCCTGATCGAAGCGCAGCAGCACGTGCGCGCGGGCGATCAGCGGGTGCGCCACGCGCAGGTCGGCGCGCAGGTCACTCCCGACGACCACATCGCGGCCCGGCGCGAAGCTGCCTTGGGACCGGTTAGCCCGAACCGTCAGCACGGGTTGCGCGGGTCGATTCATCGGTTCAGTGCCGCTTGAGCCGGATCTTCCACCACACGATGGCGCTATAGACCACGCACAACAGCCCGAGCATCCCCATGTCGAACAGCCATGCGCTCGTGGTGTGGGCAAAGTGTTGGTCTTTCGGGTCGGTCGGGCCAACCACCAGGCGGTGGGTGTCGATCGTCGACGCCGACGCCGCGTAGCCCCACCGCGCCGGCGTGCCCCACGACAACTGGTCGAGTACGGGCCGGTTGGTCACCCAGATCAACCCGCCGCAGAACACCAGCTGCGACATGATGGCGACCACCAGCAGCGGCATGATCTGATCCTGGGAGCTGGCGATTGCCGACAAGGCCATTCCCAAAAGCGCCGAGGCCACGCAAGTCGCGGCGACGTCGACGAACAATTCGAAGCTGACATTGCCCAGCACCACGGCGTTGGCGATCGGCTGGCCCCAGCCGACTACCGAGATCACAGTTGCGATCGCCGCCTGCACCGTCGCGAACACGCTGAACACCGCGATCTTGGCCAGCAGATACGCCATGGTCGACAGGCCGACGGCCTGCTCACGCCGGAAGATGGGACGCTCGCCGACGAGGTCGCGAATTGTCAGCGCGGTACCCATGAATACGGCGCCGACGGTGAGCATGACCAGAATCTGGTCGGGCTGGTTGGGTGAGTTGCTCGTCGGGTCCCCCATGCCGTATCCGGTCTTGCCGCGAACGGTGAGGGTGAGGACGCCGATGAGGAACGGCAGCAGCGCCAGGAACAGCGTGTAGCCCCGGTCGGAGATCACCAGCCGCACCTGGCGTCGCGCAACCGTGGAGAACTGGCGCTGGACGTTGGTGTGTACCGGTTCGCCCAAGTCCTTCGGGCTGGCGTCGGACGGAGCGGCCGGCCGCGGCCGATTTTCGGCAAGGAAGCGGCGATTGGCCTCATCCGGGTCGGCGCCCACCTTCGTGAAGATGTCAGCCCAATTGGTGGTTCCCATGGCCGCACCGATCTGGCTGGGCGGCCCCAGGAACGCCGTCTTGCCACCGGGTGCCACCAGCAGCAGCTGATCGCAGACGTCGAGATAGGACACCGAGTGCGTGACGATCAGCACCACGCGACCGGCGTCGGCCAATTGGCGCAACATCATCATCACCTGACGATCCAGCGCCGGGTCCAGGCCGGTGGTCGGCTCGTCGAGGATCAGCAGCGACGGCCCGGTGAGCAGTTCCAGCGCCACCGAGGCGCGTTTCCGCTGGCCGCCGGACAGCTTGTCGACCCGGGTATCGGCGTGCTTGGTCAGCTCGAGCTCCTCGAGCACCTGCGCCACGACCTGTTGCCGGTCGGATTTGCTGGTGTCGGGCGGCAGCCTGAGCTCGGCGGCGTAGCCGAGGGCCTGGTTGACCGTCAGCTGGCGGTGGACGACGTCGTCCTGAGGGACCATCCCGATCCGGCTGCGCATGGACGCGTACTCGGTGTGGATGTTGTGGCCCTCGAACGTGACCGAGCCGGAGGTGGGGCTGGTGTATCCGGCGATCAGCCGCGACAGCGTGGTCTTGCCGGCGCCGGACCCGCCGATGATGGCGGTCAGCGTCCCGGGACGGGCGGTCAGCGAGATGTGGTCGAGCAGTTGCTTGCCGCGGTCGACGGTGAAGCAGACGGCGTTCACCTCCAGGCCGCCGGTGCGCGTGGCCGCTTCGGTGCGGCGGACCAGGGTGTCGCGGGTGAACACCAGGTCGACGTTGCCGATGGTGACGACATCGCCTTCGGTGAGCACCGCGGACCCCACCCGGACACCGTTGACGAAGGTTCCGTTGACGCTGTGTGCGTCGCGGATCTCGGTGCCCAGCGGCGTCTGGGTCAAGAACGCGTGATGGCGCGACGCCAGGACGTCCTGGATGACGATGTCGTTATCGGTGGCACGGCCGATCGTGGCCGAGCCCAGTGGCTGCTGCAGTGCCCCGGATCGGGAAGGCAGCAATGCCTGGATCATCTTCGTCGCCAGGTTCGAAACTGACACCTCTTGCGGCTTGACGGCGCTGGGCGCCATCTGGGTCTGCGCCGGCTGATTCGGCGACCCCGCATATCCCACGCCGGACTTCTGATGAGGCGCCTGGAATGTGGTCGGCGGTGGCGGCGAGCTGGTCGGGTACGCAGTGGGCCGCGGCGGGCCGCCGCTGGTCGGATACACGGGCTGCCCGGGCGCGCCGGGGTGCGGTCGCGCTGGTGGTGGCGAGGCCCAATTTGCTGGGCGTCCGGGTGGCCCCGGGGCGGGCGGTGGGGGAGCGGCCATCGCAGGGCCGGGCTGTCCGGATATCTGAGAGCCTGGCCAAGCCGTCCCGGATGCCGCGGCGATGGGCATCGACGCGGTTTGGGGTGGGCGCCCAACCATCCCGCGGTGCCTCCCAACCTCAAACTTCAGCGATGGCCCGTCGGGATTTCCGATGTTGACACACTGGCCGTCGCGGATGTCGACCACGGGCACCCGCCGGCCGTTCACGAAGGTCCCGTTCAATGAACCGTTGTCAATCGCCAGCCACCT
Organism: Mycobacterium sp.; assembly: GCA_035569455.1. Taxonomy (GTDB): domain Bacteria; phylum Actinomycetota; class Actinomycetes; order Mycobacteriales; family Mycobacteriaceae; genus Mycobacterium. Next base: position 20,511 of record DATMMZ010000376.1, read on the forward strand.
GCCCTGATCGAACCGCAGCAAGAGATGGGCACGCGAAATCAGCGGGTGCGTGATGCGCATATCGGCACGGAGGTCGCGCCCGACCACCACGTCATGGCCCGCTGCGAATGTCCGTTCCGAACCGTCATGCCGAACGGTCAGCGCTGGTGGGGCTGGCGGAGTCATCGCACCAACTTTAGCTGGTGGACCCCATGTCCCAATTGCAACAGTTGCGACACGGCGGGTTCCACGATGTGCCGGCTAAGTCGCGCTATTCGCGTCCGGCGCGCCGGTCACCACGCAACGGGTGTGACTGTAGATGGTCGGCATGCACCGGTTGCAATGCGTGCACGCCGACCGCACGCCCGCGCCGTCGTGTGCGATCCGATTGACCAGGTCGGGCTCGGCCAGCAGTGCCCGGGCCATCGCGACGAACTGAAATCCCTCAGCCATGGCCAGGTCCATCGTTTCCCGGTTGGTGATGCCGCCGAGCAGGATCAGGGGCATCGACAGCTCGGCGCGGAACAGCTTGGCGTCGTCCAGCAGATACGCCTCCCGGTAGGGGTATTCGCGCATGAACTTCTTGCCCATAGTCCGTACGCCCCACCGCATCGGACGGTGAAATCCCTTGGCGAATTCCTTGACCGGCGCGTCGCCGCGAAACAGGTACATCGGGTTGACCAGCGAGCTGCCCGCGGTGAGTTCGATGGCGTCCAGGCCGCCGTCCTCCTCGAGCCACTTGGCGGTCTGCAGCGATTCTTCGACCGGGATGCCGCGGCGCGCGCCGTCGGTCATGTTGAGTTTGGCCGTTACCGCGATCGGGATGCCGTCCTTCGCCACCGCGTCGCGCACCGCCATCACGATGCCGCGCGCCACCTTGGCGCGGTTCGCCAGCGATCCGCCGAACTCGTCATCGCGCTTGTTGATCAGTGGACTGAGGAAGGCGCTGGCAAGGTAGTTATGGCCCAGGTGAATCTCGACCGCGTCGAACCCGGCATCGATCGCGAACCGCGCCGCCGTGGCGTGGTCTGCGATCACCCTGTCGACGTCCGCACGCGTGGCCTGTTTGGAGAATTTGAGCCCGAAAGGGTTGAACGCCCGCATGGGCGCGATTGCCCTGCCCCGATAGGTGTTGAAATGCGCGAGGGGCCCGGCGTGCCCGATCTGCGCGCTGATGGCCGCACCTTCGGCGTGTATGGCGTCGGTCAGTTTGCGTAGACCCGGTATCGCCTCCGGGCGCCACCAGATCTGGTCGAAGTCGGTGCGCCCGTCGGGCGAAACCGCCAAATAGGCGACGGTCGTCATTCCCACTCCGCCCGCGGCGACCAATCGGTGGAACCTGATCAGGCGGTCACTCACGAGTGCATTCGGAGTCGACGCTTCGAACGTCGCCGACTTGATGATCCGGTTGCGCAGCGTCACCGGACCGAGCTTGGCCGGCGCGAGCACGTCCGGGACGGTAGACATGTCAGGAGCGTAAATGGCGATCGCAAGCGCGGCGAAGCCGGGCGCAGCGGGTCGCCGTCATTCGCGCCGGGCGATCGCAAGCGCGGCGAAGCCGGGCGCAGCGGGTCGCCATCATTGGCTACGCGGGCGGGCATGCCAGACTGTCTGGCGTGGGTGCTATCACGCTGGACGGCAAGGCAACACGCGACGAGATCTTCGTCGACCTCAAGCAGCGCGTGGCCGCATTGACCGCATCGGGCCGCACGCCCGGACTGGGCACCATCCTGGTCGGTGACGACCCCGGCTCTCAGGCCTACGTGCGCGGCAAGCACGCGGACTGCGCGAAGGTGGGCATCACCTCGATTCGTCGCGACCTGCCCGCCGACATCAGCGCGGCCAAGCTCAACGAGACCATCGACGAACTCAACGACAACCCCGAGTGCACCGGCTACATCGTGCAGTTGCCGCTGCCGAAGCATCTCGACGAGAACGCGGCACTGGAGCGGGTCGACCCGGACAAGGACGCCGACGGGCTGCACCCGACCAACCTGGGCCGGCTGGTGCTGTCCATGCCGGCGCCGCTGCCGTGCACCGCGCGCGGCATCGTGCACCTGCTGCGGCGTTACGACGTCCAGATCGCCGGGGCGCATGTGGTCGTCATCGGCCGGGGCGTGACGGTGGGTCGCCCCTTGGGGTTGCTGCTGACTCGGCGCTCCGAAAACGCGACGGTGACGTTGTGCCACACCGGAACTCGCGACCTGGCCGCGCTGACCAGGCAGGCGGACATCATCGTGGCCGCGGTCGGCGTGCCGCACCTGCTGACCGCCGAAATGGTGCGTCCCGGCGCCGCGGTCGTCGACGTCGGCGTGAGCCGCACCGAGAACGGGCTCGTCGGCGATGTACATCCGGATGTGTGGGAGGTCGCCGGGCATGTGTCACCGAATCCCGGTGGCGTCGGCCCGCTGACCCGAGCGTTCCTCCTGACCAACGTCGTCGAGCTGGCCGAACAGCAGTGAGCCTGGCGAAGACCGCAGCGAAAGCCCAATGGCCGATCCTGCTGGTTGGGCTGATCTTCGCCACCGCATTCGTGCTGGTGGGGGCGAACTTCTGGCGTCGCGGTTCGCTGCTGATCGGTATCGGTGTTGGGGTGGCGGCGGTGCTGCGGTTGGTGTTGCCCGATGAGCGCGCCGGCCTTTTGCTGGTACGCAGCAAGGGCGTCGACTTCGTGACAACCGCGACGGTGGCGACGGCGATGGTCTACATAGCCTCCACCATCGACCCGCTGGGCACGGGCTAGATCCCCGGCACTCCCGGGATTTTCGGCAGACCCGGCAAGTTGCCGCTGGCCACGTCGGCCATTGCCGCCGGGCAGTACATCTCGATCGCGATTTGGGTGAACATGTCGGCCATTGCTGGGGAAATGCCACCGCCCTTGACCTGCGCGACGGCCGCGCCGAAGGTCCCGCCCGGCTTGGCGAGCATCGGGCAGACCGACTGGCCCAATGCCAGGGCGTTGGCCGGTTCGCCGTAGTGGACGCCGGATTTGTTCAGTGCGGCGATGAAGTCGTCGTCGACCTGGTTCGCCTCGGCTGGTGCCGCGAACCCCGCAGCCGCGGTGACGAGCCCGGCCGCTGCGGCCAGCAGGCGAACGCTCAGCGGTTGGTGACGGAACAGCCGGGTCCACCGCTGAGTTCTTGCGAGTGCTTTCACGACAGGCTCCCCATCTGTCTCGGAGTGCACTGATGGCACTCAAATCACTTTAGGAACTCTGATTGATAACAGTCACGTTTACAACACGGTGAGATAAAGGTTTGCGCACTATGCGTTTCGTGACCGCCATGCTGCAGCGACGTCGGTTAATGGGCGAGAACGAGCGTGGGTCAGGGCCCGCCGATCTTGAAAGATCGACGCCACACTGTGATGTGACACGGTCGGCGACACCGGATTTTCGGATGCGCGATGGTTAAGAATCCGGCTCATGACGACCTACCGAGGCCGGGCGGTGGACCGTGAGTTCTCGCGCCAGACGTTTCTTCGCGGCGCCGTCGGAGCATTGGCGACTTCGGCCGTGTTCGGCACCGTGCGGGCAGGGGCGGACCCGAGCGTTGGCTTTGCCACCGGCTGGGACAGTCTGGCGTCCTCCATTGGCGGCCGCGTCCTGGTACCGGCCAGCGGCTCCTCCTTCACCACCGGCAAGCAAGTCTTCAACGCGCTTTACAACGGCTCGACGCCGGCGGCGGTTGTCACGGTCACCTCCCAGCAGGATGTCCAGAAGGCGGCCTCGTTCGCGGTGGCCAACAAGCTCAAGATCGCCCCACGCGGTGGCGGGCATTCGTACATCGGCGCTTCGACCGCGGGCGGCACCATGGTGCTCGATCTGCGCGGGTTGCCGGGCGGAGTGAGTTTTGACCAAGCCAGCGGGAACGTCACGGTGCCGGCGGCGACCGAATTGTATGCGATCCAACAAGCGTTGGCCGGCGCCGGCCGCGCGATCCCGGCTGGCACCTGCCCGACCGTGGGCGTCGGCGGTTTGACGCTTGGCGGCGGGATGGGAGCCGATTCCCGGCACGCGGGCCTGACGTGCGACGCGCTGCAATCGGCCACGGTGGTGTTGCCCAGCGGCGATGTGGTCACCGCGTCGGCCAACGACAACCCAGATCTGTTCTGGGCGTTGCGCGGCGGTGGGGGCGGCAACTTCGGGGTGACGACGTCGATGACGTTGGCCACCTTCCCGACCGGTGACAGCGATGTCGTCCGCGTCAACTTCCCCCCGTCGGCGGCGGCCCACGTGCTTGCCGGCTGGCAGTCCTGGCTGAGCGCGGCCGACCGGAACACATGGGGGTTGGTCGATCTCTCGGTCAGCCCGGGCCAGGGCGATTGCCACATACTGGCGACATGCCCTGGGGGCTCCGGCCCGGGTGTGGCCGACGCGATCAAATCCGCAGTTGGACTGCAGCCCAGCGGAATTGAGAATAAAACGCTGAGCCATATGGACCTGGTGATGTACTTGGCCGGTGGCAGCTCGACGAGTCCGCCCCGCGGCTTCGTGGCCGGTTCGGATGTCATCGGGGCCGTGGATTCCGCCGCGGCGCAAGCTATTGTCGCCGCGATCGGAAAGTGGCCCCCCGCGGCGGGACGCGCGTCGGCGATCGTCGATACGCTGGGCGGCGCGGTCGGCGATGTGGATCCCGCGGCCTCGGCCTTTCCGTGGCGTAAGCAATCCGCCGTTGTGCAGTGGTACGTCGAGACATCCGGGCAGACCTCGACCGCCACTCAGTGGGTGAGCGCCGCACACCAAGCGGTGCAACCGTATTCGGTCGGCGGCTACGTCAACTACCTGGAGGCCAACACCTCGGCATCGCGGTACTTCGGCTCGAACCTGTCACGGCTGACGAGTGTCCGGGAGAAATACGACCCTAACCGGATCATGTTCTCCGGATTGAATTTCTGATTGCTCATCGCCCGGTCTGACAGCGAAATAACTTGTGTCACTTTTGTTTCAGTGGTTTCAGCTTGGCGGTTTTTGTCGGTGGCCTCGGATAGTTTCGCGGTATGGGCTCGAGCGGTATCGTCGATCGCGAAGCGATCACGGCGGCGTTTGATGCGCTCGACGACGCCATCGACGGTGTGGCCGGACTGGAGTTCGACGCATTGACCACCCGAGAGTGGTTGGCGCTGTTGGAGCGCTGCGAACGGGTGCGGCGGCGACTGCCCGTCCCCGAACATCAACTGATCAATCACCTGGCCCGCCAAGCCACCCCAGAAGAACTCGGGGGCAAACTGTCCCATGCGATTGCCGAATGGACCTTGATCACCCGCGCCGAGGCTGCCCGGCGCATCCGAGAAGCCGCCGACTTGGGGCCACGGCACGGACTCACCGGCGAACCCTTAGCGGCGACCTTGGCCGGCACCGCCGCGGCGCAGCGAGCCGGAAACCTCGGCGCCGGGCAAGTCGCGGTCATCCGCCGGTTCTGCCACCAGCTGCCGGGCTGGATCGACCAGCCCACTCGCGACCAGGCAGAGGCACAGTTGGCCAGGCAGGGCACCCAATTTCGCCCCGAGCAACTCGCCGGGCTGGCCGACACGCTCGCCGATTGCCTCAACCCCGACGGTACCTTCAGTGATGAGGACCGCGCCCGCCGGCGAGGCATCAGTCTGGGCAAGCAAGAGGCCGACGGCATGTCTCAATTGCGCGGCTGGCTGACCCCCGAAGCGCGCGCCAGTTTCGAGGCCGCGCTGGCCAAGCTGGCCGCCCCCGGCATGTGCAACCCCAACGATGAAACCCCTTGTGTGGACGGCACACCCACCCAAGAAACCGTCGAGCGTGACACCCGCTCTGCCTCCCAGCGCAATCATGACGCGCTCAACGCCGCGTTTCGCGCGCTGTTGGCGTCGGGAAAACTGGGACAGCACAACGGGCTACCGGCGTCCATCATCCTCACCACCACCCTGACCGAGCTGGAAGCCGCGGCCGGTAAGGGACTTACCGGCGGCGGCACCATACTGCCCATGAGCGATGTGATCCGCTTGGCCCGCCACGCGCGCCATTACCTGGCCATTTTCGACAAGGGCAAGGCCCTCGCGCTGTATCACTCAAAGCGCCTGGCCTCGCCCGGGCAGCGAATCGTCTTATACGCCAAGGACCGTGGCTGTTCAGCACCCGGCTGCGATGTATCCGGCCATTACAGCGAGGTCCATCACGTCACCGACTACGCCAAGTGCCACACCACCGACGTCAACGACCTGACCTTCGCCTGCGGCCCACAACACCAATTGCTCAAACCCGGCGGCTGGACCACCCGCAAAAACGCCGACGGCGACACGCAGTGGATTCCGCCCCCGCACTTGGACGAGGCCAAGCGAGTACCAACATCTTCCACCATCCCGAGAAGCTCCTGCGCGCCGAGGACGATGACGACGAGTGGTAACCGCGGGCTCTCGGCTATGGTCGCCGAGATGTCCTAGTCAACGGGAGATTTCATGCCTGGCCTTGGGCTCAGCCGGCCAGTGTCGCCCGGATGCACACGGTGACGTACGGCAGCGCCAAGCCGGCCGAATTCGCCAGCGCCGGATGGGTGGCCAGCAACTCGCGCACCTGATCGAGCGTTCTGGTGCGAACCTCGGTCGGTGAGGTGATGCAGTAGCTGCGGGAGGCCACCAGGTCGATCAATGCTTGCGGCGTAAGGTAATTCGTCCATTCGACCTGATGGCGCTGCGGCGCGTTGAACGGTGCCGGCAGCGTCACGTCGAAACGGCCCCTATCGCCATCGCTACCGATGATCTCGCCCAGCTCACGT
>DATMMZ010000377.1:0-15368 GCA_035569455.1 Mycobacterium sp.
GACCTGCCCGCGCGCCGCCGGGAGCTTCCGGTGCTGCGGTGGGTGGAGAACCCGCTCGGTCTTCGGGGCAATCGGCGGGTGCTGGACAGCGAAGGCAGTGACGACGAGCTGGATGGCTGATCGACTGGGCGAAATGATCGCGCGCTGAGCGCAGGCGGGACAGAATAGCAGCTGTCCCATGATGGAAACCCGGTATCGAACCCCAGCAACGGTGGCGGCCCGGCTGGCACTCGCAGCGATGGCTCCGCAACCTATGGAGTCATCGCCAGCGATTGCGCGCGCGGATGCGGACTAAGGTGACGAGATGAACCGAAACGGTGCCCACCCGCGACGACTTCGGGTCTCCGCGCTGGCGGCAGTAGCTAACCCGTCGTACACCCGCATCGACACGTGGAACCTGCTCGACGACGCGTGCCGTCATCTCGCCGAGGTCGACCTCGCCGGGGCGGACATGGCCCACGACCTGGCCCGGGTGAAGCGCCTGATGGACCGCATCGGCGCCTACGAGCGGTACTGGCTGTATCCGGGTGCGGAGAATCTGGCGACGTTCCGCGCTCACCTCGACAGTCTTTCCACGGTCCGGCTCAGCGAAGAGGTGTCGCTGGCCGTGCGCCTGCTGAGTGAATACGGCGACCGCACAGCGCTTTTCGACATTTCCGCGCCGCTGGCTGACCAAGAGTTGGTGGCCCAAGCCAAACAGCAGCAGTTCTACACCGTGTTGCTCGCCGACGATGCGCCGGCCACCGCTCCGGACTGTCTGGCCGAAAATCTGCGGGCGCTGCGCAACCCGTCCGACGACGTCCAGTTCGAGGTCCTGGTGGCTCCCAGCGTCGAGGACGCCATTACCGCGGTTGCACTCAACGGCGAGATCCAGGCCGCGATCATCCGCCACGACCTGCCGCTGCGGTCCCGCGACCGGGTGCCGCTGATGAACACATTGCTGGGGCCCAACGACTCGGAGGTCGGGGTGGTCGTCCGCGATTGTTCCGGCGACTGGGTCGAATGCGGCGAGTGGATCAGGGAGCTGCGGCCACATATCGACCTCTATCTGCTCACCGACGAGTCGATCGCGGCGGGCAGCGACGACGAGCCGGACGTCTACGACAGGACGTTTTACCGGCTCAACGACGTCACCGATCTGCACAGCACGGTGCTCGCGGGCTTGCGGAACCGGTTCTCCACACCATTTTTCGACGCCCTGCGCGCCTACGCGTGCGCGCCGGTGGGCCAATTTCACGCTCTGCCGATCGCGCGTGGTGCCAGCATCTTCAACTCCAAGTCGCTGCAGGACATGGGAGAGTTCTACGGCCGCAACATCTTCATGGCCGAGACCTCGACTACCTCGGGTGGCCTGGACTCACTGCTGGACCCGCACGGCAACATCAAGAAAGCGATGGACAAGGCCGCGCGCACATGGAACTCCAACCACACCTACTTCGTCACCAACGGAACGTCGACCGCCAACAAAATCGTCGTCCAGTCCCTGACCCGGCCGGGCGACATCGTGCTGATCGACCGCAACTGCCACAAGTCGCACCACTACGGTCTGGTGTTGGCCGGCGCGTACCCGCTGTACCTGGATGCGTATCCGTTGCCGCAGTTCGCGATCTACGGGGCGGTGCCGCTGCGCACCATCAAGAAGGCGCTGCTGGACCTCGAGGCGGCGGGGCAGCTGCACCGGGTACGCATGCTGCTACTGACCAACTGCATCTTCGACGGCGTGGTCTACAACCCCCGTCGCGTCATGGAGGAAGTGCTGGCGATCAAGCCGGACATCTGCTTCCTGTGGGACGAGGCGTGGTACGCGTTTGCCACCGCGGTGCCATGGGCCCGGCAACGCACCGCCATGGTGTCGGCGGAGCGTCTCGAGCAGGCGTTGGCGTCGCCGCAATACGCCGAGGAATACCGGAATTGGGCCGCGTCGATGGACAGGATTCCCCGGTCGGAGTGGGCTGATCACCGGTTGCTGCCCGACCCCAGTCGGGCGCGGGTGCGCGTCTACGCGACACACTCCACTCACAAGTCGTTGTCGGCGTTTCGACAGGCATCGATGATCCATGTCCGCGACCAGGATTTCAATTCGCGCGCGCGGGACGCGTTCACTGAGGCGTTTTTGACGCACACGTCGACATCTCCGAACCAGCAGCTGCTCGCCTCGCTCGACCTGGCGCGCCGGCAGGTCGACATCGAGGGATTCCAACTGGTCCGGCAGGTCTATGACATGGCGCTGGTCTTTCGGCACCGCGTCCGCAAAGACCGGCTGATCAGCAGGTGGTTCCGCATCCTCGACGAGTCCGACCTGGTGCCCGAGGAGTTCCGGGCCTCCGCGGTCAGCTCGTACCGTCAGGTCAGGCAGGGCGCGCTGGCGGAGTGGAACGAGGCCTGGCGCTCCGATCAGTTCGTGCTGGACGCGACGCGGGTCACCCTGTTCCTCGGCAACACCGGAATGAACGGGTACGACTTCCGCGAGAAGATCCTGATGGACCGATTCGGCATCCAGATCAACAAGACCTCGATCAACAGCGTGCTGTTGATCTTTACCATCGGCGTCACTTGGTCGAGCGTGCACTATCTGCTCGACGTGCTGCGGCGGGTGGCCACCGATTTCGACCGGGAGAAGCAGGCGGCCAGCGCGGCCGACTGGGCACTGCACGAGCGCCGGGTCGAGGAGATCACCCAGGACCTGCCGCACTTGCCCGACTTCAGCGAGTTCGACATGGCCTTCCGTCCTGTCGACGCCTGCTCGTTCGGCGACATGCGGGCGGCCTTCTACGCCGGGTACGACGAGGCCGACCGCGAGTATGTGCTGATCGGCACTGCTGGGCGACGGCTTGCCGAAGGGAAGAGGCTGGTGTCCACCACCTTCGTGGTGCCTTACCCGCCCGGCTTCCCGGTGCTGGTCCCGGGTCAGGTGGTCTCCAAAGAGATCGTCTATTTCCTCGCCCAGCTCGACGTCAAAGAAATCCACGGATACAACCACGACCTCGGGTTGTCGGTGTTCACCCCAGAGGCGCTGGCCCGGATGGAGGCTCAACGCAGTGCGGCAACGGCCGCGGTGGGTGCTGCGGTCCCGGTCTTACTCAGATCGGATGCTTCTACCTTGACGGCGGTGAATGGCGACAGGGCAGTGCAGGCGGTTGCCGGAGACACCTGACCGGCGGGCGCTCATCCGGGCCGGCCGTTGAGGGCGCGGTAGACGAAGTCGGTCAACGCGTCGATCGCCTCGTCTTCGTCGACGCGGCGATCGCCGAACCGGCCGCCGGACATCTGCCACTGTGACCCGAATCCGTCCAGCAGCCCGGCGAACATCGCCAAAACCACCTCCGGGCGGCCGGGCAGCGTACGACCGGCCGCGGTGATGGGATCTAGGTGATCGCGAATGTGGCTGATGTCTCGGTTCATCAAGGCCTGGATCTGGGCGCCGAACTCGGCATTCACCAATGCCGCCTCACGCAGGGCGGTCAGCTCCACCCGGTGGCGGGCGTAGAAGCGCCAGTACGCCGCGATGTGCCAGCGCACCGCGGCGCGATCGGTGAAGTCGGCGCTGTGCTGTGAATCCGCCGCGATGACATTGCGATCGCTTTCGGCGAGCAGGTCCGCCAGCAGGCCCTTGAGCAGGTCCTCCTTGCTGGTGAAGTGGTTGTAAAACGACCCCGCCGCGCGGCCGGCCTCGGTGGTGATGTCGGTGATCTTGGCGTTCAGGTAGCCCTTTTGCGCGAACACGCGCCGGGCGGCGTCCTTGAGCGCGGCCTCGGTGCCGGCGGCCTGTTCCGCGCGTTTCACGCCTCACCTCCTTGACAGGCAAGTTAGCACCCGGAGATACTGAATTTGAATTCACTGAATCGTATTTCATTAAAGGGGTGCCGAAATGGAGACGCAGGTTTTGATCGCCGGGGCCGGACCGACCGGGCTCACACTGGCAATCGAGCTGGCCCGCCGAGGAATCGAGGTGCGGATCGTCGACAAGGCCGAGCGGTTCGCGGTGGGCTCGCGCGGTGACGGGCTGCAGCCACGCACGCTGGAGGTCTTCGAGGATCTCGGTGTTGTGGGCGAGGTGTTCGCCGCCGGGATCGGCGCACCGCTGATGCGCATTTATGACGGGAATTCGGTGGTGTGGGAGGACCGGATGGCCAAGCCGGAGCCGCCGCGGCCCGATAGGCCCTATCCGAACCTGTGGTTCGTGCCGCAATGGCGTACCGAGGAAATCCTGCGCGCGCGGCTGTCGAGTTACGGCGTCGAGGTGCAGCTGAGCACCGAGGTGGTGCGGGTCGAGCAGGAGCACGACGTGGTGACGGTTCGCCTGCAGACCGGCGAAACCGTGCGGAGCGCCCATCTGGTTGGCGCCGACGGCGGACACAGCACCGTGCGAAAACTGCTCGCGATCCCTTTCCTCGGGACGACCGATGATGGGGTGCAGATGCTGCAGGCCGACGTGCGCGTTAAGGGCCTGGACCACGACTACGGGCACGGCTGGATGCTGGACGGCCGCAGCTTTTTCGGCTTCACCCCACTTGCCGGTGGCGCCGACACCTTTGTCGTCAACACGACGGCAACCGGTGTGGAGCCGACGCTGCCCGATTTGCAGGCCACCGTCGACGCCGCATCGGGGCGGACCGACATTCGGTTGTCCGAGTTGACCTGGGCCAGCGTGTGGCGATCGAATGTGCGCCTGGCGCAGCGCTTCCGCGCCGGACGGGTATTTTTGGCCGGCGACTCGGCCCACGTGCACCCGCCCACCGGGGGACAGGGGCTCAATGCCGGCGTGCAGGACGCCTACAACCTCGGCTGGAAATTCGCCGCTGTGCTTTGTGGAGCACCGGACGAACTGCTCGACAGTTACCAGGCGGAGCGACTGCCCATCGCTTCGCGCATGCTCGGCATCAGCACCGAGCTGCTGGAAAAAACCTTGCGCGGCAGCGACGATGCGCTCGAGCGCGGTGAACAAACCCGCCAGCTCGACTTGGGCTACCGGACCGGGCCGCTCACTCTCGACGACGGCTGCAGCGCCCTGCTGGGCGCCGGCGACCGCGCACCCGACGCGCCATGCCTGCACGGCAACGGTGCCCCGGCTCGGCTGTTCACGCTTTTCGCCGGCCCGCACTGGACGCTGCTGCGCTTCGGGCCGGACGCACCGCGTCTGGACCACGAATGGGTCCGCTCGCTCCGGATCGGCACCGACATCCTCGACGCTCGTCGGCTCATCCGCCAGGCCTATGACGTCAACGACGACGGGGCCGTCCTCATCCGGCCCGACGGCTATATCGGCGCCGTCACCCCGCAACCAGCCACGCTGGCGGCCTACGCAAGTCGTGTGCTACCCGATCTAGGTTCTGCTCACCGGGATCGGAAAGGCGGCGTGGCAGCAGGGGTGGCGCAATAGCCGACCGAACCCCGGTTTTAGCTGGTCGAAGCCAAATCCCAGCTGGCGCAATACTCTCAGCTGCCGTTGTAGTCCCGCGTCGCCCGGCCTGAACATGCCGCTGAGCCGCACTAACGTGACGGCGTGGCTGTAGCCGTACCGCTCCCGGAACCCCGCGCCGACCGTGCGCGCCGGGCCGCCGACGTTTTGCGGCAACAGATCCACGCCGGCGCCTACCCCGACGGGCTGCCGCCAGAAAACGAGTTGGCGGCCGAATTCTTCGTGTCACGCAACGCCATTCGCGAGGCGCTCACCGTTCTGAAAAACGAAGGGCTCATCGACCGCGGACCCAAAGTCGGCACCCACATCGCACAACGCAAATACGAGCACGGGCTCAATGCGCTGCTCGGGCTGAAGGAAACCTTCAAAGACCTCGGAGAAGTCCGCAACGAGGTGCGGGCAGCCATGCCGGTGGCCGCCCCGCCGGCGGTGGCTCGCCAATTGCAGCTGGAACCAGGTGAGCAGGTGGTGTTCATCGAAAGGCTGCGTTACCTCGGCGACCTGCCGCTCAGCCTTGACCTGACCTACCTGTCCCCGGACATCGGAACCCGGATCCTGGACCACCCGCTGGAAACCAACGATCTCTTCGCGCTCATCGAGCAGGTGAGCGGACACCGGCTGGGCTCGGCGTCGCTGGCGCTGGAAGCCATCCCCGCCGACGCGCACTCGGCGGCCACACTGCAGGTGCCCGACGGGGCGTCATTGCTCATGTTGGAGCGGCTCACCAGCCTGGACGACGGCAGACCCGTTGACCTGGAATATATCCGGATGCGGGGCGATCGAATCACCATGCGCGGCAACCTGATAAGGAGCAAGCCATGACGCTGGTCAACCACCGCGCCGATGTACCGGTGACCATCGACGAGTCCCTGTGTATCGAGGGTTGCACCCTGTGCGTTGAGATTTGTCCGCTGGACGCGCTGGCCATCAACCCCGATACCGGGAAAGCCTTCATGCATGTCGACGAGTGCTGGTATTGCGGCCCCTGCGCGGCCCGTTGCCCAACGGGCGCCGTCACCGTCAACATGCCCTACCTCATACGCTGACATGAAACGACACGTCGCGCGGCTGATCTCGGTCGCCGCAGCGACCATTGGGGTCGCCGCGTCGCTATCCGGGTGCTCGCTGGAATCGTTATCGGAATCTTCCGGAGTCGTCAGCGTCGTCATCGGCTACCAGTCCAAGACCATCAACACGGTGACCGCGGGCACGTTGCTGCGCGCTCAGGGTTACCTCGAGCACCGGCTCGCCGACATCACCACCCGCACCGGGACCAAGTACGCGGTCCGGTGGCAGGACTACGACACCGGTGCCCCGATCACCGCGCAGATGCTTGCCGAGAAGATCGACATCGGCTCGATGGGCGACTACCCGATGCTGATCAACGGCTCTAAGACGCAGGCCAACCCGCTGGCCCGCACCGAGATGGTATCGGTCACCGGCTACAACCCCAAGGGCGCGTTGAACATGGTGGTGGTGTCGCCGAATTCGCCCGCGACCGTGCTCAACGACCTGGCCGGAACGAAAGTCTCGGCCAGCGTGGGCTCGGCCGGCCACGGCACGCTGGTGCGCGCCCTGGACAGGGCCGGGATCAATCCCCGCACCCGTGTCGAGGTCCTCAATCAGCAGCCCCAGGTCGGGGCGTCTGCTCTGGAATCCGGCCAGGTGCAAGCTCTTTCACAGTTTGTTGCCTGGCCCGGGCTGTTGGTCTATCAAGGCAAGGCCAAACTGCTATACGACGGCGCCGAGCTGAACGTGCCCACCCTGCACGGTGTGGTGGTACGGCGTTCGTACGTGGCCGCGCACCCGGAGGTGCTCGCGGCGTTCCTGCAGGCGCAACTGGAAGCGACGGATTTCCTCAACGCAAAGCCGCTGGAGGCGGCCCGTATCGTCGCCCAGGCAAGCGGCCTGCCGCAGGAGGTCGTTTACCTCTACAACGGTCCCGGTGGTACGTCGTTCGACCCGACGCTCAAGCCGTCACTGGTGGACGCGCTGAAAAACGATGTGCCGTACCTGAAGTCGATCGGTGACTTCGCCGACCTCGACGTCGGCGGGTTCGTGCAGGACGAGCCGCTGCGCGCGGTGTTCGGTGGCCGCGGGTTGAACTACGACGCGGCCCGGGCCGCCACCGCCAACCCGTCTCTGCTCGGCGGCGACCCCGCCCTGGCGAGTGAGCTGTGGCTGGACGGATCCGATACGACTCAAACGCTTGCGAGCCCGACCAGCCTGCTGCAAGCCGTCAGGGATGCGACCGCCCACGGTGCCAAAGTCCGTGCGGCTTATGTTCCCGATGCGGAGCTGGGCACCCGATGGTTCGCCGACAAGGCGTTCTGGGTGCAAGACGGCCAGTACTACCGCCCGTTCGGAACTTCGGCCGGGGCACATCGCTACCTCGCTGCGCACCCGGGCAGCGTCGCCGTGAATTACCAACAGGCACTGGGAGGTTCGGCATGACTGCCCAAGTGATCGACCAAACCATATCGGCGCCCGCCCTCGGCACGCCGCGACGAGGTGCGTCGCCCTGGCGGTGGCGGCTGCTGCGGCTGGCGTCGGTAGCCGCCGCGATCGGGCTTTGGCAGTTGCTCACCGCCGACAAGGTGCGGCTGTGGCTGCGATTCGACACATTGCCGACCGTCACCGAGATCGCCACCGCGCTGACTCGCCGGCTCGGCACCTACCAGTACTGGCTTGACCTGGCGCAGTCATTGCTACGAATTCTGACGGGCTTCGGGCTGGCCGCGGCGGTCGGCATCGCGACGGGTGTGCTGCTGGGCCGTTCCCGATTGTTCGCCAACATATTCGGTCCGCTGACGGAGCTGGCCAGGCCCATCCCCGCCATCGCGATGGTGCCGGTGGCGATCCTGCTGTTTCCGACCGACGAGGCCGGCATCGTGTTCATCACCTTCCTGGCGGCCTACTTCCCGATCATGGTCAGCACCCGGCACGCGGTGCGCGCGCTGCCCACCCTGTGGGAGGACTCGGTGCGCACACTGGGCGGCGGTCGGTGGGAAGTGCTCACCCAGGTGGTGCTGCCGGGCATCCTGCCGGGAGTGTTCGGCGGCCTCTCGGTTGGCATGGGGGTGGCGTGGATCTGCGTCATCTCGGCCGAGATGATCTCCGGCCGACTCGGGATCGGGTACCGCACCTGGCAGGACTACACCGTGCTGGCCTATCCGCAGGTGTTCGTCGGCATCATCACCATCGGCGTGCTGGGATTCGCCACGTCCGCCGCGGTCGAACTGGTGGGCCGCCGGGCAACCCGGTGGCTGCCCCGAGCCCAGGAGAACCTGCGATGAACGCGATGAGCCTCGAACTGGATCGGGCTCGATTGTCCTACACCGGTGTTCCGGTCATCGACGGCTTGAGCCTGACGGTGCGCCCGGGGGAGATCCTGGTGCTCACCGGGCCCTCGGGTTGCGGCAAGTCGACGGTGCTGCGTGCCCTGGCGGGGCTGCTGCCGCCCGACGAGGGCCGAGTGCTGGCCGACGGCGCCGAAGTCACCACGACCTCGGGCGACCGCGGCATGGTGTTCCAGGACAACGCGCTGCTGCCGTGGCGCACGGTGCGATCCAACATCGATCTGGCGCTACGGCTGCGCGGCGAGCCGCGCGCCACCCGGCGCGCGCGGGCCGAGCGCTGGATCGAGGAGCTGGGGCTCACCGGTTTCGGCCAGTACCTGCCCAAGAGCCTGTCCGGCGGGATGCGCCAACGGGTCCAGCTGGCCCGCGGTCTGGCCGGAGCGCCGCGCGCGGTGCTGATGGACGAGCCCTTCGGCGCGCTGGACACCCAAACCCGCGCCGCCATGCAACGGCTGCTCATCGACACCTGGCGTGCCCATCCGACCACGATCGTCTTCGTCACGCACGACGTGGACGAGGGCCTGCTGCTCGGTGACCGGATCGCGGTGCTGGGCCAGGCCGGCCGGCCGCTGCGCGCGGTGCTTGACGTGCCGGAGCCGCGCGCCGACCTCCCGCGTGCCGGTTTGCGGGCTGAAATCATTGCCGCACTGGATCATTCGGTGGCGGCATGATGCGGCTTCCCGATCCGAAGGCGCCGGCGCGCCTGGACTGCGACGTGCTGGTCATCGGCGGTGGCACCGCGGGCACCATGGCGGCACTGTCCGCCGCCGAGCACGGCGCCCAGGTGCTGCTGCTGGAGAAGGCCCACGTGCGCCACTCCGGCGCGCTGGCGATGGGCATGGACGGGGTGAACAACGCCGTCATCCCGGGCAAGGCCGAACCGGAGGACTACGTCGCCGAGATCACCCGCGCCAACGACGGAATCGTCAACCAGCGCACGGTGTATCAGACCGCCACCCGTGGGTTCGCGATGGTGCAGCGGCTGGAGCGCTACGGCGTGAAATTCGAGAAGGACGAGCACGGCGAGTACGCGGTGCGCCGGGTGCATCGCTCGGGCTCCTACGTGCTGCCGATGCCGGAGGGCAAGGACGTCAAAAAGGCGCTGTACCGGGTGCTGCGGCAACGCTCGATGCGGGAAAAGATCCGCATCGAAAACCGGCTGATGCCGGTGCGAGTGCTCACCGACGGGGGCCACGCCGTCGGTGCCGCGGCGTTGCACACCCGCACCGGCGAATTCGTCGCCGTCGGCGCCAAGGCGGTCGTCCTGGCGACCGGGGCCTGCGGGCGACTTGGCCTGCCCGCGTCGGGCTATTTGTACGGCACCTACGAGAACCCGACCAACGCCGGCGACGGGTACGCGATGGCCTACCACGCGGGCGCGGAGTTGTCCGGCATCGAGTGTTTCCAGGTCAATCCGCTGATCAAGGACTACAACGGCCCGGCGTGTGCCTATGTGGCCAACCCGTTCGGTGGCTACCAGGTGAACTCGCACGGCGAGCGGTTCGTCGACTCCGATTACTGGTCGGGGCAGATGATGGCCGAGGTCAAAAGTGAGATCGACTCCGCCCGCGGACCGATTTATCTCAAGGTGTCTCACCTGTCCGACGAGACGCTGACCGCGCTGGAGAACATCCTGCACACCACCGAAAGGCCCACCCGGAGCACATTCCACGCCAACCGAGGTCACGACTACCGCACGCATGACGTGGAGATGCATATCTCCGAAATCGGTTTGTGCAGTGGCCATTCCGCTTCAGGAGTATGGGTCGACGAGCATGCCCGCACCACGGTGCCCGGACTCTATGCTGCCGGGGATCTGGCCTGTGTCCCGCACAATTACATGATCGGGGCCTTTGTCTTCGGTGACCTTGCCGGCACGCACGCCGCCTCTACCCTGGTAGAAGTTCCAGCGCCAAAACAACTTCCGGAAGATCAGCTGCGCGGGGCACATGAGCTGATCTATCGACCGCTGCTGCACCCGGACGGGCCGCCGCAGCCGCAGGTCGAATACAAGCTGCGGCGGTTCGTCAATGACTATGTGGCGCCGCCGAAGACGGCGGCCAAACTGTCGATCGCGGTGCGCACCTTCGACCGGATGCGCGGCGAGATCGCCGACATGGGGGCACGCACCCCGCACGAGCTGATGCGTACCGTGGAGGTGTCGTTCATCCGGGACTGCGCCGAGATGGCCGCCCGGTCCTCGCTCACCCGAACCGAATCGCGCTGGGGCCTTTACCACGACCGCGCCGACTTGCCCGGCCGGGACGACAGCCAGTGGGGCTATCACCTCAACCTGCGCAAGGGACCCGAGGGTCAGATGGTCTTCCTGAAGCGACCCGTAGCCCCGTATTTCGTGCCGGTCCCGGAGCTGGACGGCCTACCGCCGGTGGACCAGACGGTGCAGGAGGTTCAGCAGCCGGCGCTGGTCGGCGGTAAAGCCCCGGCCACCGCGGGATCCCGAATTGCTCCGGCTGCAACGTCGTTCGATCCGCCGTCACCGCGCATCGCCGAGGTCCTCGCACTTGAGGAGCCGACGATTGCCGCCCTCGAGCCGTATCTGTCCGACCCCGATGCCGGGGTGCGGCGAACCGCGGTGGCAACGCTCACCGAACACACTCCCGACGGATATGCGACCGCCTTGTTCGCCGCGTTGGACGATGCCGACGCCGCGGTGCGCCACACCAGCGCCGACGGGATCCGCGAGTTGGTCGAAGTGCTGCCAGACCCGTCCGCCGCCCGGGCATATCTGGACTCGCGCGACACGGTGGTGCGCGCGGCCGCCGTGTATCTGCTCTCCGCGCGGCGGGCCGGTGACGCCGGCCAATACCGCGGCGCGCTGACCGATCCCGACCACCGCGTGCGCATCGAGGCGGTGCGGGCGCTGGTGTCGGTCGACGACGCGGCCGGGGTCGTGGCCGCCACCGGTGACGAGAACCGGGAGGTTCGCATCGCGGCGGCCGCCGGTCTGGCCACCCTGCGTGACGGCCCCCAAGGTAACCGGGCAGTCAGCGCGCTGGTCGCCGACCCCGATCCGCTGGTACGCGCCGCCGCGCTCGCCGCGTTAGGCGAATTAGGTTGCAGTCCAGAAGATTTTGTTGCTGTCGAAAAGGCGTTGCGGGCACCGGCCTGGCAGGTGCGGGAAGGCGCGGCGCGCGCGCTGTCGGGTGCCGAGGCCGAACTGGCGGTCCCGCAGCTGGCCGGGGCGCTGGCCGACGCGCACCTCGACGTGCGCAAGGCGGCGGTGCTCAGCCTGACACGGTGGGCCGGCGAACCCGCCGCCCGTGACGCACTCGGAATCGCGCTCAAGGACAGCGACGCCGACGTGCGGGCCTACGCCCGTCGGGCGCTGGAGCGGGGAGACGGGTAGTCGGGCAACTCGATGGCGTCGGCGGTGGTGAACCACTTCCGTTCGGGCTCAGACTACGCAAATCACCGCACGGCCTTGGCGTAGAGCAGGCTGTCGCACGGTTCGGGCCCAAGAGTCGGGTAGACGGCGTGGCGCACCAGCCGGCCCTCCAACACGAACCCGGCCCGCTCGAGGAGCCGCGTCGACCGCCCGTTGTCGACATTGCAGGTAGCCCAGACGCGGTACACGTCGCGGTCGGCTTCCAGTGCGGTCATCAGCATGGTGAGCGCCTCGGACATCAACCCCTTGCCCCACCATCGCCGTCCGAGGCAGTACCCGATTTCGACGGAGTGCCGCACGCGGCGCCGGCAGCTGGTCAGTCCGATGACGTCGTCGCTGTGCCGCAGCGCGATGGCCCAGGTCCGCTCTTCGCCGCCGGCGTTGAGCTTTTCGGTGATCACTCGCCGCGTTGCGGCGACGTCGGGGTGCGGTGTCCACAGCAGATACTTGGTGACCTCGGGATCGTGGGCCACCCTTTGGAAGAGCGCGCCGGCGTCCTCGAGTATGGGCGGGCGCAGCGTCAGCCGTGGTCCGGCGATGCGGTCAGGTGGGTAGTCGACCATGTGTTGGATCCGAGGGTTATAAGCCGAGCGCGCGATAGGTACGGCGGACGAATTTCGGTTGCGCCGTCCGCAGTGTCGCAAGCGAGGTGTTACCCGCGACGGCCGTAGCCGCGTCCACGGTCAGATCGGGACAATTCTGAATCATGTACAGCAGGATCAGGTCCGCGGACGGGTCAGCCTGCCACCAGGTCCCGTAGGCGCCGGGCCAGCTGAACGTTCCCAGCCCGCCCGGCCCGAACAGCGGGGCGGACTTCGCCGGATCGGTGACCACCGACAGGTTCAACCCGAATCCGCGGCCAACCCAGTACGGCGCACCCAGGAATTTATGCCGCTTCTGTTCGTCGGTGAGCCGGTCGGTGCGCATGAGGCGCGCCGACTCCGGGGATAGCACCCGTACGCCGTCGATGATCCCGTCGCCGAGCACCATCCGCACGAAGCGCAGGTAGTCGTCGGCGGTCGATAACAACCCGCCACCGGCGTTGGGAAAGGCGGGCGGCTTGATGTGCGGCGGGCCCATGACGTCGTGCCGCAGCCGGCCCTCGTCGTCAATCCGGTACATCGTCGCGGCGCGTCCCCGCGCTTCGGCGGAGACGAAGAAACCGGTGTCGGGCATGCCCGTCGGACCCAGGATTCGTTCGTCGAGAACCTGGTAAAACGGTTTGTCCTCGACGCGGGAAACGATGACGCCCAGCAGGTCTGTCGCGTGGCTGTAGGTGACTTTGTCGCCGGGTTGATGCACCAGCGGCAGCGCGGCCAGCTCAGTCAGCCAGGCGTCCGGACCCCGATTGAACGGCAGTCGCACATATGCGTGCGAGATCGGCCCGGATACCGAGAAGCCGTAGGCCAACCCGCTGGTATGGGTAAGCAGATCCTCGATCAAGATGGCTCGCCGCGCCGGATGCGTCCGGTCCAAGGGACCGCGCGGGTCGTCCAGCACCCGCACATCGGCCATCTCCGGCACCCAGCGCGCGATCGGGTCACGCAGGGCCAGCTTGCCCTCGTCGACCAGGCTCATCGCCGTCGCCACCGTGACCGGCTTGGTCATCGACGCGATGCGGAACAGCGTGTCTCTTTGCATCGGCATACCCGCGTCGACGTCCCGATATCCGATCTCGTTGACCTGCAACACTTCTCCGCGCTGCCAGACCACCGTCACCGCGCCGGCGAGCATGCCGGCATCGCATACCTCGCGGATGGACGCCTGATTGCTGTTGAGATTCACATGACCCCGCGAGGTTCAGGTCCCGTTAGTTGGCGTCGCGCCGTTGCGCGCGGACGTACCAGAACGCCATTTCGATTTCGGTGCCGTCCTGTTCGCGGCGCACCGTGGTTGGCTCCACTGAGTCGATGTCCCAGCCCGCGCCGCCGAAGACGTCGCGCAGCGTCTGCTCGGACACCGCCGGCCGCGGAAACTCTTCGTTGGGCGGGTTGGCATCGGAGAAGCAGCTGAGCAACAGGGTCGCGCCCGGCCTGCTAGCCCGGTGTACGGCCGCGGCGTAACTGCGCTTGCCGTCGTCGTCGAGGCAGTGGAACATACCGCTGTCGACGACGGTGTCGAATGTGTCGGTATAGCCGTCCAGCTTGGTGGAGTCGGCCACCGCGAACTTCACGTCGACTCCGGCGTCCCTGGCCCGCCGCTCGGCGGTGATCAGCGCGTTCGGCGAGATGTCCAGGCCAGTCACCTTGTATCCGTTTTTGGCCAGGTAGATGGCGTTGTCGCCAAGCCCGCAGCCGATGTCGAGGACATCGCCGTGCACCCAACCGCCGGCCTGCCACCCGATGACATTCTCCTTGGGCGCCTTGAGATCCCATGGCGGTGTGGTCATCGGCGGGATGCCCTCGCCCGGGCTCTCGCCGCGGTAGAGGGCGTCAAAATCGAAGCGCTGCAGCCCGGAGGGAAAGCCGGAGGATTCGGGGGAGGAACTCGAGCCTGTCATTTTCGCCAGCTTAGCCTGACTGCCGCGCCACGCCTCAGCGCGGCGCAGCTAGGCGGCGTGAAGTTTGGCGAGTGCGACACCAATCCGGGTCTCTACCTCACTGACGAATATCTCGAGCGGCCCGGGCATGGGTGGTGCGCCGGACCGGTAATGCGCCCCGGTAGGCGTGGTGAATTCGGCCCTGTGTAGGCCAGTTTCGTCCATCGTGGCGCTGACGCGCCAGCCCTTCGCTTCCTTGACATAGTTACAGCGCTCACACAGCCCGAGCCCGTTTGCCGCTGTGCTCGCTCCGCCGCGATGGTGCGGCCGGGCGTGGTCGCGGTGACGGATTGGGGCATCACAGTAGGGGGTGCGACAGCGCTGATCGCGAAAGCCGATGAAGGTTGCCAGCCCGGCCGGGAAGCGCCGCGCCCGCGACTCCATGGCCACCAACGCCCCGGAGCGCGGATGACGATAGAGCCGGCGCAGCGTGGCCCGCGACCGGATATCGGTGGCCGCGTCGTTCACCAGGTTCCGGGCCACGGCGGCCGGGATTGGGCCATACCCGTCGACCACTGCCGCAGTGTCGTCGTCAGCCAGCAGCGTCTCGTCGGAGATGAGCAGGTTGACCGCGACCGGTTGGGCTACGTCGGCGGGCCTTCCGGTGACGCGCTCGACCAACGTGTCGGCCATTACCTGGCCGCG
>DATMMZ010000378.1:0-5539 GCA_035569455.1 Mycobacterium sp.
CGATCGGTGAATGGACCGGTGTCACGTCGGCAACCGGTGCCACGGTGCCGCAAAATGCGTTCACTTCCGGGTGGTCCACCCAGGACGCGGTTGGCCCGGTATGAGGCCCGAGCGCCTGACGAGCTAGTCGAACTTCACGGCTCGTGCTGACGCTACAGAACTCAACATTGAGATCCGCGTGTCTTCCCGACGACGCAGTGGTTATCTGTAAGTGCGTGAGACACAAACTCACGGACACGCACACTCCACATAGTCGAGCCGAGAAACATTTTGATGACGAACTTCTTGGTGCTGCCACCTGAAGTGAACTCGTCGCGAATGTTTTCTGGTGCGGGGTCGGGTTCGTTGTTGGCGGCGGCGGCGGGCTGGGACGGGTTGGCCGCCGAACTGCGGTCAGCCGCGGCCTCGTTCTGGTCGGTGACGGCGGGCTTGGCGGGTGACCGGTGGCAAGGTCCGTCGTCGGTGGCGATGGGGGAAGTGGCCGTCAGCTACGTCGCGTGGCTGCGGGCGGCAGCGACCCATGCCGAGCAGGTGGCCACTCAAGCTCGGGTCACGGCCGAGGCGTTTGAGGCGGCATTTGCCGCGACGGTGCATCCGGCGGCGGTCGGGGCCAATCGCGCGCAGTTGTTGTCGCTAGTAGGCTCAAACATGTTCGGGCAGAACGCTTCCGCCATTGCGGCGATCGAGGCCATGTATGAGCAAATGTGGGCCCAGGATGTGGCCGCGATGGTCGGTTATCACACGGCGGCATCGAGTGCCGGGGGGCAACTGATGTCGGCGCGGCAGTCGCCGCAACGCCCGCTGGGTCAGGAGTCAGGCACAGTCAGCGAGACCCGTATCACCGTCCCGATGAATTCTCCGCTGTATAGCCCGAAGTTTATTCAGAAGCTCGAAGGGCAGACGGCCCCGCAGTATGCGGCCCTGAACGCGGCGATCGGTGAGAACTGGTTTCCCGGCACAGCCCCAGAAGTGGTGAACTATCCAGCCGGCGCAGGCTTGATCAACAGCCCCACCGCACCCACCGCCAACCAGTCCGTGGCGATCGGTCAGCACATGCTGAACACCGACATCCTCAACGCGGTGGCCAACGGGCAGCCGGTAGTCGTGGCAGGTCTGTCGGAGGGCACGATCGTCATCGACGCGGAGGAAGCCTATTTGGCTACCGCACCTAACGCGCCACCACCAAACATGGTGACATTCGTCGAGTTCTCCAACCCTCAGCGCGGCCTGGCCGACACCTACCTGCCCGCAGGCGTTACTATCCCCGGCGTCGGATATACCGTGCACGATGCGCCCGTGAGCCAATACAACACGGCGGTGGTGTACAACCAGTACGAGGGCTGGGGTAATCCCCCCGACCGTCCCTGGCACCTGCTCGCCGACGTGAACGCGGTGGCTGGCGCCGCCTACTTACACGTACCGACCGAGTTTGCCTCGCCGTCACAGGCGGTGGAGGTCTCCTCTGTCACCAACTCCCTGGGCGGTACCACGACCACGTACATGATCCCCGCATCCAAGCTTCCGATGCTGATACCACTTCAGCAAATCGGCGTTCCGTCCCCGATTGTCGACAAGCTGAATAACATACTCACACCGATCGTCAACGAGGGCTACTCACAGTACGACCCCACCGGGGGCCCTTATATCAACCACGGGAGCCTGGTGTGGTAGGGATGCAGTGTTGCCGGCATGCCAAGTTAGCTGAGAATACTTGTGGCGCAGTCGATGTAAGCCCCACAGGGCCATTCGCGCCGGCGTTGCTCCCTACCTGCCAGTGCGCTCGCGGTGCTTACACCCAGGCCAGCAGCAGGGCCGGCGCTGACCTTCTTCCAACTCCTCCTGGGTTCGGCGAATGCGGCGCTTTCGCGTCATCTCCTGCTTGGCATCTTCGACCCAGCAGATGAACTCGTTGCGCGCCAAGGGCGTGATGTCCTTCCACGCAGCAAGTGCCGTGGAGTTGGCGATCAGCGCCTCGCACAGGTCGGCGGGCAGCTTGTGCACCACCCCGCCGGGCACTCGCTCGTTGCTCACCGGATCAGGGTAGACCAGCTCAGCCCGGGCGGACTCAGTCCACTGACGGCATCCGCGACCAGACATTGTCCACAACCGATGCGAGCAAGTGCATGAACCGCTCCGTCGTGTAGGCCGGCGGCGGGCAACCGACGATCGTCGTGGCCAAATATGGTGATATCTGGCCGAGTATGCGGCGATCGTGCTCGAACCGGGTGGACCCGGCCGGCACTAGGCGTCTCAGCGCGTGGCCGCGGGGCGGAGCTCTTCGGTTGTTACACTAGCTAAGTAATGCTTCATTCCGCCCTCGGAGAACAGGCTCATGCCACACACAGAAGACGAAACCTGCGAGTTGGCCACCAGCGTGGGCATGGTGAGCAAATGACGGCACCGCGACGCCGCGGACTCAACGACGCCGTCACGCGGATGTGGAGTTTCCTAGCCCCAGCCTACGATCTGCCGATTTTGCAGCAGTGGGTTTACCGTCCACCGCACGACGAGGTGATCGCGCAGCTGCGCGAACACGGATCCCGCAGGATCGCTGACATCGCTTGTGGTACCGGCATTCTCAGCGATCGGATCGAGCGCGAACTACGCCCCGACGAGATCTACGGCGTCGACATGTCCGACGGCATGCTCGCCCAGGCCCGCGCCAGATCCAACCGGGTGCAATGGTTGCGCGCCCCGGCCGAGCAGCTGCCCTTTGACGATGGTGCGCTCGACGCCGTCGTGACGACATCGGCATTTCACTTTTTCGACCAGCCGGCGGCACTGCGAGAATTCCATCGCGTACTGGCGCCCGGCGGACTGGTGGCCGTCGCTGCCCTGAGCACGCGCCAACGGCGGCTGCAGGCCCCCTCGGCCAATATGTGGAAACCGCAGCACAACGCGTCGCCCTCCGAGATGCGGGCTTTGTTCGAAAACGCAGGGTTCGCCATCAGCGACCAGCACCGTATCCGGCGACCGGTGTGGATTCGGATCGTGTCCGACCTGATTACCGTTGGCACCAAGAGCTAAGAGTTTGGGCGACCAGGTCGGAATATCAGCACGGCGGGGGATCGGCATCCCATTCGGTCAATGTCCAGCCCTCGGAAGGATTTCCGGTAAGCACAACGTGGCCGACGTTCGGCAGCGGCTTACCGGTCAGCAGTGACGGGTCGGGATTACGCACGTTCATCAGCACCCAGAGCATGATCGCCGCGCTATGCGAGAACGCGACCGGGTTCTGGTTGGCACTGTCGTAAATGTGTTGGACGGCTTCATCGAACCGCGCGTCAAATTCGTTGCCGTCCACGGAGCCCGGGATCCGCGCGCTGCGGTCACCCTGCAGCCACCGCCGCGGGGCGGCAAAGTAAGTCTGTGGGATGTTGGCCTCGGGTGTGCCTTCGTATTGGCCGGCCTCGATCTCTCGCAGCCCGGGCAGGACGATGACAGGCTCGCCCAACGCCTGCGCCGTCGGCGTGGCCGTCTCCTGGGTGCGGATCATGCTCGAGGCGTAGATGCCGTCGTAGCGATTGGGGGCTAATTGGGTGGCAGCGAGCGTCGCCTGACACCATCCCTTGGGCGTGAGTTCCGGACCGGGGGTCGAGGTGTCGATCAAGCCCGACGCATTGGCCGTCGATTGGGCGTGCCGCACCAGCGTCAACGTGATGGTGTGCGGGCCGGCGGCCCGGGCCGGCGCGCAGCCCGCGGCCAACACCGCGATGATGACGACGGCAGCGAAACGTCGTGCGGTCGCGATGATTTCACCAGTGCGCCCCGGACGCTCGGCAGTTACTCGCAGCTTCACGCGAGAAGTCTAAAACGTGCCGAACGACTGTGCTGCGCAACTCAGGGCTCCCAGCTCCACGGCTCCCGAAAATGAGATGACCAGGGTAAGGGGATGAGTATGCCCGTTAAGCTGGCACGGCGGGTCACCCGCGAACGGTCCTAATGAGCATGGTGGTGATATGGATCTTGGACTTGCAGAACGCACCGCTCTCGTCTGCGCCTCAACGTCAGGGCTGGGCCTAGCGACCGCCAGGGCACTGTGTGAGGACGGCGCGAGAGTCGTGGTGACCAGCCGATCAAGCGAACGCGCCGAGGAAGTGGCAGCCACGCTCCCGAACGCTATCGGTATCGGTTGCGATCTGGTCGCCGCCGATGGTGCAGCGCGACTGTTCAGCGAAGCGACTAAACGGGTCGGTAAGATTGACATCCTCGTGCTCAATGGGCCTGGCCCGGCGCCCGGAACTGCCGCAAACGTTGGTGATGTAGGTGTCGATTCCGCAGTGGCGGCGTTGATCAAGCCCCAAGTGCAACTGGTGCGGTCAGTATTGCCTGCCATGCAGGCGCAGCGCTGGGGCCGCATTTTGAGCATCAGCTCAACCAGCATAGTGGCGCCGATTGGCAACCTCGCGCTGTCCAACCTCGGCCGCGCCGGACTGGCAGGTTATTTGAAGACGCTCGCGAGTGAACTTGCCTCGCAAGGCATTACGGTCAACTCTCTGCTGCCCGGCCGAATCGCAACACCCCGTGCACGCCAGATCAACGAAGCGGCCGCGGCACAATCAGGCATGCCCCTCGCCGACGTCGAGCAATCCTCAACGGGTGAGATTCCCGCAGGCCGGTATGGAGAGCCCGACGAGTTCGGCGCCGTGGCCGCGTTCTTGTGCAGCGCGCGAGCGTCCTACGTGACCGGAGTGGCACTGCGCTGCGACGGCGGCCTGGTGCCGACACTGTGAGCACCATTCGCCCACTCCGGTAGAGGAATCACCGCTTGGGGTCGACGAGTTGCTCGCCGCACAGCCCCCCCAACGGGGCGGGGTAACTGTTGACCGGCCATCACGGCGGGAACACGCCGGCGATGAGGTGACTGGTGAGGTGTCTCGGGCGCGGTTGTGTCCTGATCACGGCGAGATTTTCTGTTGGCCGAGTCTAGTGCGGGCCCCGGTGCGGGTCGTTTATGAGCCAGGCAGCCCCGGCGTCTGCGGTGGCGCCGGGTCCTGCGACCCGATACAAATTAGCGTGCAGGTCGGTTCCCGCGGCGCGGGCTGTAGCCCCGACGGCGTTGGCGGTTGATTAGCGACTGGTGGACCGAAGTCGATCAGCGGCGTGTGCGCCAAGGGGTCGTCCACCGGCAGGCCAGGCCCGAGTCCCTCCGGATGTTCGTCGTGTTCCTCGCCGAGCGGGGGCGGGGGTCCGGTGATCGGCGGCAGGTCGGTCGGGACTACGCCCGTGGCGTAGGCCGCGGCCCAGCCCAGCACGTTCTGGGCATAGGACATCGAGTTGTTGTAGCGCAGGATCGCGGTCATGACCTGCGTGGGGTCGCGTAGGTTGAGCCCGCCGCTACATAGGTATCGCGCGGCTGCCAGCGTGGAGTCGTACAGGTTCTGTGGGTCGGCTACGCCGTCGCCTTTGCCGTGGGAGGCGTAGCGCGCCCAGGTGTCGGGCAGGAATTGCATCGGTCCCATCGCGCGGGCGTAGGTGACTCGGCCGCTGACGTTGCTTTGGACGATGACCCCGTTGCCGGGCAGCGTGCCATCCAGCG
>DATMMZ010000379.1:0-16579 GCA_035569455.1 Mycobacterium sp.
AGCGCCCATCAGCGGCACTTTCTCAGTGATCGACGGCGCCACCCGGGCCGGGATGAACTCGGCAGCGGCGTCGATAGCGTCGGCCGCCATCACCCGGTAGGTGGTGTACTTGCCCCCGGCGATGGCGACCAGCCCAGCCGCCGGCACCGCCACGGCGTGCTCTCGGGACAGCTTGGAGGTGTCGTCACTCTCGCCGGCGAGCAGCGGGCGCAGCCCCGCGTACACCCCATCGATGTCGGCATGGGTCAACGGAGTGGCCAGTACAGTGTTGACGGTCCTCAGGATGTAATCGATATCCGCCTTTGTGGCCGCGGGGTGGGCCAGGTCGAGATTCCAGTCGGTATCGGTGGTTCCGATGATCCAGTGGTTTCCCCAGGGAATGACGAACATCACCGACTTCTCGGTGCGCAGAATGATCGCGACGTCGCTGACGATCCGGTCCCGCGGCACCACCACGTGGACGCCCTTGGACGCGCGCACCTGGAAACGCCCGCGCTGCTTGGACAACGCCTGAATCTCGTCGGTCCAGACCCCGGTGGCGTTGATCACGACGTGGCCGCGGACCTCGGTGATCGAGCCGTCCTCGGAATCGCGAACGCGCACGCCGATCACCCGGTCGCCCTCGCGCAGCAACGCGACCACCTGAGTCGAACACCGCACGACCGCGCCGTAATGCGCCGCGGTGCGCGCGACCGTCATGGTGTGCCGGGCGTCATCGACGACGGTGTCGTAGTAACGAATACCGCCGACCAGCGAACTACGTTTGAGGCCGGGGCTTAACCGCAACGCACCGGCACGGGTCAAATGCTTTTGCGCCGGAACCGATTTCGCGCCGCCGAGACTATCGTACAGAAATATGCCCGCGGCGATATAAGGGCGTTCCCACACGCGCTTTGTAAGCGGAAACAAGAACGGCAACGGCTTGACCAGATGCGGTGCCAACGTGGTCAACGACAGCTCGCGTTCGTAGAGCGCCTCGCGCACCAGCCCGAATTCCAGTTGCTCGAGGTAGCGCAGCCCGCCGTGGAACATCTTCGACGAGCGGCTCGACGTGCCGGAGGCGAAGTCGCGGGCCTCGACCAGCGCCACCTTGAGCCCACGCGTGGCGGCATCCAGCGCACAGCCAGAACCC
Organism: Mycobacterium sp.; assembly: GCA_035569455.1. GTDB lineage: Bacteria > Actinomycetota > Actinomycetes > Mycobacteriales > Mycobacteriaceae > Mycobacterium. Next base: position 1,133 of record DATMMZ010000379.1, read on the forward strand.
ACCACGCCGCCGCCGATGACCACCACGTCGAATTGCTCGGTACCGAGTCGCTCCCACGCCAACGCGCGTTGCCGAGGTCCTAGCGAGGAAGCCGGCCAGGTCTGCGCGCTCTCCGGGGCTTGAATCGGGTTGCTCACGAGAACAGACTACTGTTGGTTACTCGTCGGTAGGGCCGTGCTCAACCGAGGCTAGTTCTTCCGCCGTCCCCTAGTTGCCAATCAGTCCAGATCATCGTGTGCCATCAGCCGGCGGGCGGCCTCGGTGATCGAACCGGATAACGACGGGTACACCGCAAGCGTCTGTGCCAACTCGTTGACGTCGATGCGATTTTGCACCGCCACGGCGATCGGCAGGATCAACTCGGACGCGATCGGCGCCACCACCACCCCGCCGATCACCACGCCGGTGGACGGTCGGCAGAAGATCTTGACGAAGCCTTGCCGCAGCCCCGACATCTTGGCTCGCGCGTTGGTCCGCAACGGCAGCATGATTGTCCGGGCAGGAACCGAACCGTCGTCGATCATCGATTGCGGCACACCGACGGCGGCGATCTCGGGCCTGGTGAAAACCGTCGCCGCGACCGTGCGCAACCGGATCGGGCTGACGCCCTCGCCCAGCGCGTGGTAGATCGCAATCCGGCCCTGCATCGCCGCGACAGACGCCAGGGGCAGCAGACCAGTGCAGTCGCCTGCGGCATAAATGCCGGTCACCGATGTCCGCGAGACCCGGTCCACGGTCAGGTAGTTGCCCCGCCCCAGCTCGACGCCGACCCGTTCCAGGCCGAGGTCGCTGGTATTGGGAATGGACCCGATGGTCATCAGGGCATGGCTGCCCTCGACCGTGCGGCCGTCGGTCATCGTCACCAGGACACCGGTGTCGGTGCGGGTGACCGATGCTGCGCGGGCGTTTTTGAACAGCTCGACGCCGCGTTCGGAGAACGACTCTTCCAGGACCAGCGCGGCGTCGGCGTCCTCGTACGGCAGCACGTGGTCCTGGCTGGCCACCACCGTCACCTGCACACCCAGCTCGGTGTAGGCGTTCACGAACTCGGCGCCGGTGACCCCGGAGCCCACCACGATGAGGTGCTCGGGTAACGCCTCCAGGTCGTAGAGCTGACGCCAGGTCAGGATGCGTTCGCCGTCCGGTTGGGCCGTCGGCAGGATGCGCGGGCTGGCGCCGGTGGCGATCAGCACGACGTCGGCGTCGTGCTCGCTGGTGGTGCCGTCGGCGGCGGTCGCTTTGACGCGGTGCGAGGCCAGGCCGGGGGCGGAATCGCACAGCTCGGCCCGGGCGGCGACCACCTTGACACCCACGCTGAGCAGCTGGGCGGTGATGTCCGCCGACTGCTCTGCGGCCAGTGTCTTTACCCGGGCATGAATTTCGGGCAAGGAGATCTTGGCGTCGTCGATGTCGATGTCGAAGCCCAGCTGAGGCGCGCGGCGCAGTTCGGTGCGCAGCCAAGTAGAGGCGATGAACGTCTTGGACGGCACACAGTCGTAAAGCACGGCCGCCCCGCCGATACCGTCAGAGTCGATCACGATGACGTCGGCTGTTTCGGGGTGTGAGGTGGCGGCCACCAGCGCGGCTTCGTAACCGGCTGGGCCTCCACCGACGATCACGATGCGGGTCACCACAGCCCATAACCTAGTCCGCGTCCTGCCCATGGCGCAGCGCGATGCACGCCGCGGGCGGCGTGAGGAGAAGCCGGGCAATCAGACCCAGCGCGGCGGCAGCTGGAGGCCCTCGGATGAACGCCCTGCGCGCATCCGGCGTTTAAGCTTTTCCCCGTGCCGCTCTACGCCGCGTACGGGTCGAACATGCATCCCGAGCAGATGCTGCAGCGCGCACCCCACTCACCGATGGCCGGAACCGGCTGGCTGCACGGGTGGCGACTGACCTTCGGCGGCGAGGACATCGGTTGGGAAGGGGCATTGGCCACCGTCGTCGAGGATCCGAATTCGAAGGTGTTCGTCGTGCTCTACGACATGACGCCGTCGGACGAGAAGAACCTTGACCGGTGGGAGGGCTCCGAGTTCGGCGTCCACCAGAAGATCCGATGCCGGGTGGAGCGCCTATCGTCCGACACCACCACCGACCCCGTCTTGGCGTGGCTATATGTGCTGGACGCCTGGGAGGGCGGACTGCCGTCGGCGCGCTACCTGGGCGTCATGGCCGATGCGGCCGAGATCGCCGGCGCGCCAAGCGATTATGTCCACGACCTACGGACTCGCCCGGCTCGCAATATCGGCCCTGGGACTACCGCGTAATTCCGGCCCGAGTCTGCGTCCTGGGCGCACAACACGCCGTGACGGCAGCCCTGGGCGCAGAATCGAATACCTGGCCGCAGGCTCGCCGACGGACTAGAGCACGGCCGGCGGCTCGATGAACGCGGCCGCCTGCTCGACGATGTTGACCATCACCCGCAGCCCGATCGCCAACGCCCGCTCGTCGAGGTCGAACGTCGGCTGGTGCAGGTCGAGCTGCGGCCCCTCGCCCGACCACACTCCCAAGCGCGCCATCGCACCGGGAATTTCCTCCAAGTACCAGGAGAAATCCTCGCCGCCGCCGGACTGGCGGGTGTCGGCCAGCACATCGGGGCCCACGGCCTCGATCGCATGGGTGAGGATGCGGGTCGAGACTTCCTCATTGACCACCGGCGGCACGCCGCGCCGGTATTGCAGGGTGTGTTCGATCGCCAGGGGGGACAGCAGGCCCACGACGGCTTGGCGGATGAGTTCCTCGAGGTCGACCCAGGTATGCCGGCTGGCGGTGCGAACGGTGCCGGCCAGCACGCCGGTTTGCGGAATGGCATTGGGGGCCACACCCGCATTGACCGCGCCCCACACCAACACGGTGCTGTTGCGCGGGTCGATGCGCCGGGACAGCACCCCGGGCAGCCCGGTGATCAGCGTGCCCAGCCCGTAGACCAGGTCGGCGGTCAGGTGCGGACGCGACGTGTGCCCGCCCGGCGAATACAGCGTGATCTCGATCTGGTCGGCCGCCGAAGTGATGGGGCCCTGCCTGACCGCGACCCTGCCGACCTCGAGCCTGGGATCGCAGTGCAAAGCGAAGATCCGCGTCACCCCGGCCAACGCTCCGGCGGCGATGGCGTCGATCGCGCCGCCGGGCATCAACTCCTCGGCAGCCTGGAAGATCAGCCGCACCCCGACCGGCAGCTCCGCCACCGACGCCAATGCGACCGCGGTACCCAGCAGGATCGCGGTGTGCGCGTCATGACCGCAGGCGTGCGCGACATTGGGCATCGTCGACGTGTACGGCGCGCCGGTGCGCTCGGCCATGGGCAGCGCATCCATGTCGGCACGCAGCGCGATCCTCGGCTCGTGCGCGGGGCCGAAATCGCAGACCAGTCCCGTTCCGCCGGGCAGCACCTTCGGGTTGAGCCCGGCGTCGGCCAACCGCTCGGCGACGAACTGCGTGGTGGCGTACTCCTGGCGGCCCAATTCCGGATAGCGGTGGATGTGGCGGCGCCAAGCGATCAGGTCGTCGTAGTGCGTGGCCAGCCACGATTCAGCGGTGTCGACAAGACTCATACTTTTGCCCCGTCAGCCCGGCGTTGCTGCGCCGCCATAACACGGTCACGTTCATCGGGAGTCTGGGCGAGGTGGACGATCGTGCGCGCCAGCATGATCGCCCCTTCAACGACCGCGCGGTCGGCGCTCGGACCGACGGCGGCGGCGGCGAAGGCGCGCTGGTGAACGGTGGCGCCGCCGGCGTCGACACCGATCACCGGATGAATCCCCGGCAACACCTGCGTCACGTTGCCCATGTCGGTGCTGCCCATGGGCAGCCCCACCTCGACCTCGGGCGCCACCGGCTCGCGTCCGAGTCGGCGCATCTCCTCACGGCACACGTCGGCCAGCCATTGGTCCGGTTTCAACTCCGCGTATGCCGGTGCCGTGTCGTCGATTTCGTATTCGCAGCCGGCGGCCAGCGCGCCCGCGGCAAAGCAAGCAAACATCCTGCCCTCCAGGTCGCGCAGCGAATCGGATTCGACCGCCCGCATCGCATAATGCAACGTCGCGTGCCCAGGGATGACGTTGACCGCCTGACCGCCGTTGGTGACGATGCCGTGCATCATTTGCCCCGGCGCAAGCTGCTGCCGGAGCAGCCCAATGGCCACCTGCGCGACGGTCACGGCGTCGGCGGCGTTGACGCCCCGATGCGGCGCGACGGCGGCATGCGATTCCTTACCCCGATATCCGACGGTGACCTCGGACAAGGCCAGCGACCTGGCCCCGGCGATGTCGGTCGGCCCGGGATGCACCATCACTGCCACCGCGACGTCATCGAACGTACCGGCCCGCAGCATCAGCGCTTTGCCACCGCCGGCCTCCTCGGCAGGGGTTCCCAGCAACGCCACGGTCAGGCCCAAGTCGTCGGCTACCTCGGCCAATGCCAGCGCGGTGCCCACCGCAGAGGCCGCGATGATGTTGTGGCCACAGGCATGCCCGATCTCGGGCAGGGCGTCGTATTCGGCGCATACCCCGACAACCAAGGGTCCGCTGCCGAAGTCGGCGCGGAACGCCGTGTCCAAACCACCGGCGCGCGCGGTGATCTCGAAACCGCGTCCGGCCACCAGCGCCTGAGCCTTGGCGCAGCTGCGGTGTTCGGCGAACGCCAGCTCCGGCTCAGCGTGAATCGCGTGAGACAACTCGACCAGCTCGCCGCCACGGCGTCGCACCACGTCCTCGACGCTCTCCAATGCGGTGGCGGTGGGCATTCTGGCAGTATCTCACCGACCCGCACCAAGTTAGGCTCGCCCACTGTGACTGACGCTCCGCCCGATCCCGACGAACTGGCGCGGCGGGCAGCGCAGGCCATCGCTGAGCGCACCGGGATCGACGAGCACGACGTCGCGATCGTTCTGGGTTCGGGATGGGCCGCGGCGGTTGCGGCGCTCGGCTCCCCGACGGCCACGCTGCCCCAGGCCGAGCTGCCCGGGTTCACGCCGCCCACCGCGCTCGGGCACACCGGCGAGCTCTTGTCGGTGCCCATCGGGAAGCATCGGGCGCTGGTGTTTGTCGGTCGCGTGCACGCCTACGAAGGACACGATCTGCGGCACGTCGTGCACCCGGTGCGGACGGCATGCGCGGCGGGGGCACGCGTCATAGTGCTCACCAACGCAGCGGGCGGACTGCGCCCGGACATGGCCGTCGGCCAGCCCGTGCTGATCAGCGATCACCTGAACCTGACGGCACGTTCGCCGCTGGTCGGCGCGCAGTTCGTCGACCTGACCGACGCCTATGCACCGCGGCTGCGCAAGCTGGCCCGCGACAGCGACCCGAAGCTGGCCGAAGGCGTCTACGCGGCCCTCCCCGGGCCGCACTACGAGACGCCCGCGGAAATCCGGATGCTGCGGGTGCTGGGCGCCGACCTGGTGGGCATGTCGACGGTGCACGAGACCATCGCGGCCCGGGCGGCGGGCGCAGAGGTGCTGGGCGTGTCCCTGGTGACAAACATGGCAGCCGGTATCACCGGTGAGCCGCTGAGCCACGCAGAGGTGCTGGCCGCGGGAGCCGCGTCGGCGACCCGGATGGGCTCCTTGCTGGCCGACGTCATCGCCCGGTTGTAGACAGATGACGCCCGACGAGTGGATCGCGCACGATCCCGATCCGCAGACGGCCGCCGAGCTCGCCGCGTGTGGCCCCGATGAACTCGCAGCGCGATTCGCCCGCCCGCTGAGGTTCGGCACCGCGGGCTTGCGTGGACCGGTGCGCGGCGGGCCGGACGCGATGAACGTCGCGGTGGTATCGCGCGCCACCTGGGCGGTGGCGCAGGTGCTCGGGAATCGAGCCGGCTCGCGGGTGATCGTGGGGCGCGACGCCCGGCACGGCTCGGCGACCTTCGCCACTGTGGCAGCCGAAGTGCTTGCCGCTGAAGGCTTTTCGGTGCTGCTGCTACCCGGCCCCGTCCCCACGCCGGTGGTCGCGTTCGCGGTGCGCCACACCGGGGCCGCCGCCGGGATCCAGATCACGGCATCACACAACCCGCCGACCGACAACGGCTACAAGGTGTACTTCGACGGCGGCATCCAGATCGTCTCCCCCGCCGACCGCCAGATCGAAACCGCGATCACCGCCGCTCCTCCCGCCGACCAGATCACCCGCGAGCCCGTCGCACCCAATGGAAACAGCGCCACCGACCTAGTCGAGCGTTACATCGAGCGTGCGGCCGGGGTGCGGCGCTCGACCGGTTCGGTCCGGGTAGCCCTCACACCGCTGCACGGGGTGGGCGGTGCGGTAGCGGTCGAGACGCTGCGCCGCGCCGGCTTCGAATATGTGCACACCGTCGGGGCCCAGTTCGCGCCGGACCCCGACTTCCCCACCGTCGCCTTCCCCAATCCCGAGGAACCCGGTGCCACCGATGCGCTGCTGGCCCTGGCCGCAGATGTGCACGCCGACGTCGCGATCGCGCTGGACCCCGACGCCGATCGCTGTGCGGTCGGGATCCCCACCGGGTCAGGATGGCGCATGCTGTCGGGAGACGAAACAGGCTGGCTTCTGGGCGATTACATCTTGTCGCAGACCGACAACCCGGAAACCGCCGCCGAAACCAGGATTGTCGCCAGCACGGTGGTGTCGTCGCGGATGCTGGCGGCGATCGCCGCGCACTACGGCGCGGTACACGTCGAGACCCTCACGGGTTTCAAATGGCTGGCGCGCGCCGACGCGAACCTGCCAACCGGCAGGCTGGTGTACGCCTACGAGGAAGCGATCGGGCACTGCGTCGACCCGGCCGCCGTGCGCGACAAAGACGGCATGAGCGCCGCGGTACTGGTGTGCGATCTGGTGGCGGCGCTGAAAAAACAGGGCCGTTCGGTGCCTGAGGTGCTCGATGAGCTCGCCCGACGGCACGGCGTGCACCAAGTCGCGGCGGTGTCGCGGCGCGTCGCCGACGCCGACGAGGCCGCCGACCTGATGCGGCGGCTGAGGGCAGCCCCGCCGGATCGCCTGGCCGGGTTCGCCGCTTCTATTTCCAGGATCAGCGAGATCACCGACCCGCTGATCTTCACCGGCGGCGACGCCGACACCGCGGTCAGGGTGGTGGTGCGTCCCTCGGGAACTGAGCCAAAGCTGAAGTGCTACTTGGAGGTTCGCTGCACAGTGGCCGGCGATCTGAGGGCCACCCGGCGGCGGGCCGGCGCGCTACTCGACCAACTGGTCACCAGCGTGCGGGACTGGTGAGCTAGCGCGGCCCGAACTGACGGTCGCCCGCGTCACCGAGACCGGGCACGATGTAGGCCATCTGGTTAAGCCCGTCATCGACCGCCACGGTGAAAAGCCGCGCGTTTGGCGCCGCTTTGTCAAGCGCCGCAATCCCTTCCGGCGCGGCCACCACGCAGAGCACGGTGATGTCGGTGGCGCCGCGGCGCTGCAGCAGACCGACGGTGTGCGTCATCGAGCCGCCCGTGGCCAGCATGGGGTCCAGAACCATCACCGGCAGGGCGGTCAGGTCGTCGGGCAGCGACTCCAGATACGGCACTGGCTGGTGCGTTTCCTCGTTGCGGGCCACGCCGACGAACCCGACGCGGGACTCCGGTATTGCGGCATGGGCTTCGTACACCATGCCCAGGCCGGCGCGCAGCACGGGAACCAGCAGCGGCGGCTTGGCCAGCCGCCACCCGACCGTCTCGGCGATCGGTGTGCGGATCGAGACCGGCTGGCATGCGGCGTCACGGGTGGCTTCATAGACGAGCATCAGTGTCAGCTCGCGCAACGCGGCCCGGAAGACGGCGTTGTCGGTGCGTTCGTCGCGCATCACGGTCAGCCGGGCGAGAGCCAACGGGTGGTCAACGAGGCGCACGTCCACGGGTTTTGACCCTATATAACAATCCGGCCTCTTTTTTCCAGGCTCCTTTGACACGCTTGCGTGCGTCCCATTGGTGGCCCAAACCCGCCCATATACTCCCCCGGTGCGAGCCCTGCGGCTGTTCTGCGCGGTGGCGCTGGTGATATCCGCGTTGGCCCCTCGCGTGAGCCTGGCGGCGGCCGAATTGCCGACGCTGGCGCACGTGGTGATCGTGGTCGAGGAGAACCGCTCTCAGGCCAACATCATCGGCAACCAGTCGGCTCCCTTCATCAACGCACTGGCCGCCAACGGCGCGATGATGGCCCAGTCGTTCGCCGAAACGCATCCCAGCGAACCCAACTACCTGGCGCTATTCGCCGGTGATACATTCGGAGTGACCAAGGACGTGTGCCCGGTCAACGGCGGCGCCCAGCCCAACCTGGGTTCTGAATTGCTCGCCGCCGGATACACATTCGTGGGTTACGCCGAAGGTCTGCCGTCGGTCGGCTCAGCCGTCTGCAGCGCGGGCAAGTACGCCCGTAAGCACGTGCCCTGGGCCAACTTCACCAATATTCCGCCCACGAACTCGGTGCCGTTTTCCGCATTTCCAATGGGAAGCTACGCGAGCCTGCCGACCGTGTCGTTCGTCATTCCCAATAACGACGACAACATGCACGACGGCTCGATCGCCGCGGGCGACGCCTGGCTGAACCGCCAGCTGTCCGGCTACGCCAACTGGGCGGTGGCCAACAACAGCCTGCTGATCGTGACCTGGGACGAGGACGACAACACCCGCCGCAATCAAATCCCGACGGTGTTCTACGGCGCCCACGTGCAGCGAGGCAGCTACAACGAGCAGATCACCCACTACAACGTGCTTTCCACGCTGGAGCAGATGTACGGGCTACCCAAGACGGGCAACGCGGCGGCCGCTCCCGCGATCACCGCCATTTGGGGCGGGTAACCGCTACCGGGCCGGGTATCTTCGCCCGCCGTCGCTATTCTGTGCCGCATGGCTGCTGACCTCCTGCCCATCCGCCTGAGCCTGTCCGCTGGTGACCGCTACACCGTGTGGGCACCCCGCTGGCGCGATGCCGGCGACGAGTGGGAGGCGTTTCTGGGTAAGGACGACGACCTCTACGCCTTTGAGACCGTGGCTGACCTGGTCGCATTCGTGCGTACCGATTCCGACAACGATCTGGTCGACCACCCGGCGTGGAAGGACCTGACCTCGGCCCACGCGCGCAAGTTCGATCCCGCCGAGGACAAGCAGTTCGACCTGGTCGCCGTGGAGGAGTTGGTGGCCGAAAAGCCGACCGAGGAGTCGGTGAACGCGCTGGCAGCGGCGCTGGCGATCGTGTCGTCCGTCGGATCGGTGTGCGAACTGGCGCCAGTGTCGAAGTTCTTCAACGGCAATCCCGACCTGGGCACGGTGTCCGGCGGAATCGACCTCTTCTCCGGCAAGGCCGGCCACAAACGCTGGAATTCGATCGCCGAGATCATCGGGCGAAGCTGGGACGACGTGCTCAGCGCGGTCGAGAAGATCATCAGCATCCCCGAGGTCGACGAGGACGCGTCGGCCAAGGCTGCCGACGAACTGGACGAGGAGCCCGAAGAGCCCGAGGAGGCTGACGAGCCGAAGGAGGATTCCGGCGGCGAGGACGTCGAAGCTGCTGACGAGCTCGAGGATGAGGCGGCCGAAGAAGTGGATTCCGAAGAGGAAGAAGACGCGGGAGACTCCGCAGAAGACGCAGACCGAGAAGACGCAGACCAAGAAGGCGAAGATTTAGGCGAAGAAGAGAAAGGCGAGGTCCGCGCGGAGGGCGACACAGTCGTGCTGGGCAGTGAAGAGGACTTCTGGCTACAGGTTGGTATCGACCCGATCCGGATCATGACGGACTCCGGCACGTTCTACACGCTTCGCTGCTACTTGGATGACAGCCCGATCTTCCTGGGCCGCAACGGTCGGATCAGCGTCTTCAGCTCCGAACGGGCCCTGGCCCGCTACCTTGCCGACGAGCATGACCATGACTTGGCCGATCTGAGCACCTACGACGACATCCGTACCGCCGCCACCGACGGCTCACTGGCGGTCGATATCAGCGACGACAACATCTACGTGCTGAGCGGGTTGGGCGACGATTTTGCTGACGGGCCGGACGCCGTGGATCGTGATCAGCTCGACCTGGCCGTCGAGCTGCTCCGCGATATCGGCGAGTACTCCGAGGAGAGCACGGTAGACAAGGCGCTCGAGACGCGCCGGCCGCTGGGCAAGCTGGTGGGTTACGTGCTGGATCCCGACTCGGTCAGCAAGCCGTCAGCCCCGTATTCCGCAGCGGTACGCGAGTGGGAGCAATTGGAACGGTTCATCGAGTCGCGGCTAAGGCGCGAATAGCGCGTTTGACGGACCACCAAGACTCCTCTTTACTGGCGGCAACATCCGCCGGCCTTCAAAGGGGCTGCCAAACGGGAAGGTGAGCCGAGTGTCGCTTCCCGGAATCGGCCCATTACCGGTGTACGGGTTCCAACGCCCAGGCATGTTGCTGTTTTTTCTGGTCCCACTGGCTCTGCTAGCTCTCTACGTCGTCGTTCAAGTTCGACGCCGACAACGGTTGCACCGCTTCACCGAGGCGCAGGTGCCGCAGTCATTGTGGCGGCACCTGCCGATCGTTGTATCGCTGCTCTCCCTGGTGCTGCTCACCATTGCACTGGCCACGCCCACCCATGACATGCGCATACCGCGCAACCGCGCCGTCGTCATGCTGGTGATCGACATGTCGCAGTCGATGCGGGCAACCGACGTCGATCCCAACCGGCTCAAGGCTGCCGAGCAGGCGGCCGGTCAGTTCGCCAGTCACCTGACGCCGGGCATCAATCTCGGACTTGTCGGTTTCGCGGGAACGCCGTATCTGTTAGTGCCCCCGACCCCGCAGCATCAGGCGACCCTAGAGGCGCTGAAGAATCTCCAATTCGCCGACGGCACCGCGACAGGTGAGGCCATTTTCACCGCCCTGCATGCGATCGAAGCCGCGGCGGTAGCCGGTGGTGATACTCCGCCGCCCGCGCGCATCGTTCTTCTTTCCGACGGCGGGGCAAACAAGCCGAGGGATCCCAACGATCCGCACGATGGTGCCTACACCGCAGCGCGCCTGGCCAAGGACCACGGGGTGCCCATCTCGACGATCGCGTTCGGGACGCAGAACGGCGATATCGTCCTGGACGGACAGCGCGTGGCTGTCCCCGTTTCGGCGGACCAGATGAAGACCATCGCCCGGCTGTCTGGCGGACAGTCTTATACCGCCAGCAACATCAGCGAACTCAACAAGAGCTATAGCGCCATCGAGAACGAGATCGGGTATCGCATTGTGCCCGGCCCCGGAAGTGCCGGGTGGCTGCGCCTCGGTGTCATCACCGCGCTCATCGCGGCGGGGTTGGCATTGCTGATCAATAGGCGACTTCCAGCGTGATCGATCGAGGATTCACGCGGGGAGCCTGCGGTTGAGGAGCAGACCGGCCAGGACGGCGCCGGCCATCACGACCGCACCGAGCAGCATCCAGGCGCCGCTGGCGTCGCCACGCACGGTTTCATAGCCGATCTGCCGCTGCAGGGTCGAATAGACGTCCTTGAGCGATTCCAGGCTGTCGGCGTGGAATGCCTGACCGTCGGTGATCTCGCAGATTTTCTGCAGGGTTTGATCGTCGACCGGAACCGGAATGCTGGCGCCGTTGTAGACAACGGTGCCGTACGGCGTCCCGAAGGAGATCGTCGATATCTGCACTCCCTCGGATTTGGCGGCCCGGGCCGCGGTGAACGCTCCCTGCGGCGCGTTGGGGTCCAGCGGTACGTTCTCGGCACCGTCCGACTCGAGCACCATCCGCGCCGGTGGCGGACCTTCGCCGCCTCCCATCACGGCGCCCACCGTGGCGATTGCCTGCAAGGCCGTGAAGATGCCTTCACCGGTCGCGGTTTTCGGAGCCGGCTGCAGGCCGTCGATCGCTGATTTGACGGCGCCGCGGTTCGTCGTCGGAGCCACCAACAGTGTGGCGTTGGCGGCAAATGCCACCAGTCCGAGGTTGATAGCCGGCGTGAGCTCGTCGGCGAATTGCTTACCTGCCTCCTGCGCGGCGGCCAGCCGGCTCGGTGCGACGTCGGTGGAGGCCATCGACTCCGAGATATCGATGACCAGCATCACGACCGCACGGTTGAGCGGAATCCGGATGTTCGACGTCGGCCCGGCCATTGCCGTCGTCAGCAGCACTAACGATGTGACGAGGAGAATCGTCGGTACGTGCCGCCACCGACCGGAGCGACTTGGCGCGACGCGCTGCAGTACCTCCATGTTGGCGAACCGCAACACCCGCCGACGGCGGGCGAATTGTATTGCGACGTAGATTCCCACCACTAACAGCACAACCAGCAGAAACAAAAAGAACCAGCCGTGCTGGAAGCCAGTGAGCGACACCGCGCCCAGCAGCGGCAGCTTCACATCAAACCTCCCAAATCCTTGCCGACCGGCCGCTGTCCAGTACAGACCGGAGATGCTCGACCGTCAAACGCGCGCTGACCGATCAGATGGCAGTACCGTGCGGGTCCCCCCAACGTGCTCACTGGTGAGGAGTACGAGGATCCTGCAGACGGGTTAGAGGCGCCACCCGACTCACCAGGCAGCGGTTGGCGCAAGAGGGGAAACTACGACGACATTGAGATTGGGGTGGAGCTTCAGGGGACGGTGATGCACAAACCGCCGTGGTCTCCCTAACCGGTTCGCGAATCCCAAAATTGCCTCGTCCTCGATCTCGAACATGGGCGGGCCGACCTGCATGGCATGCAATGCTGCTTCTGGACGACGCCGGGGGCCGGAAGAACAGAGGCATGCCATGTCCAGGACCAGTGCAACAGCTCGGGTCCCAATTCTCTCCGTCGATCTCTACAGCGAAGAGACGCTGCTCAACCCGATCGAGACCTACCGTCGCATCCGCGAAGCCGGAGCCGCCGTCTGGTTGCCAAAGCACCGGCTCTGGGTCATGGGTCGCTATGCCGATGTCCGCCAGGCACTAAGCGACGACGACACCTACCGCAGCGGCAACGGCGTCGCCACCAATCCACTCACGAATGTGCTCATGTCGGGCACCACCCTCGCGAGCGACGGGGACGCCCACGTCAAACGGCGCCGTCTGCTGTGGCAATCCCTTTCGTCCAAGGCGCTGTCCACCGTTGCTCCGGTTCTGCATGGCGAGGCGTCCGCGCTCACCGTCAAACTGTGTCAGCGCGACGAGTTCGACGGGGTTTCCGAATTCGCCGCGCATCTTCCGATCCGGGTGGTCGCCGATCTGGTCGGTGTCGCCATCGACCACGACCGAATGCGGAAATACGGCCGCGCCGGGTTCGACGTATTGGGCCCGCCCAACCGGCGAACCGTGCGGGGAATGCCGGCCGGATTGAGTTTTTGGCACTACGCGCGATCCCTCCGCCCGGGCGACGTCAAGCCCGGCGGATGGGCGGAATCGATCCTCGCGGCCGGCCGCGACGGCACATTGAGCCCGGCGGAAGCCAAGGCCATGGTGCTCGACTTCATCGGTCCGAGCCTGGACACCACGATCCTGGCGTCCGCGCAGCTCCTGTGGAGCCTCGGCACCAACCCCGACGTGTGGGGGGAACTGCGGAATAATCCCGATCTCGTGCCGGCGGCAGCGGTCGAAGCCGTCCGCCTCGGCTCACCGGTGCGTGGTTTCGCGCGAATGGTCAAGCAGGACACCGAGATCGACGGTGTGGTCCTGCGCAGTGGCCAGCGTGTGGTGTTGCTCTACGCGTCGGCCAATATGGACGAAACCCAGTTCGAACAGCCCGAGGTCTTCTCGTTGCGCCGCAAGGGAGCCAACCTCGGATGGGGCTTCGGCGCCCACGCCTGCGTCGGCATGCACCTGGCCAAGATGGAGATGCACGCGTTGATGTGCGCGATGATCCCCGAGGTCGCCCACATCGGTGTTGCCAATCCGGTCCGGCTGTTGAACAACACGCTGCAGGGTTTCGCATCGCTGCGCGCGACATTTCGTCGCTAACTAACCAGATGCGGGGCGAGGGCGATCTGGTCCGGTTTCGGTGACGGCAGGCGCCAATGTGCGGCGGCACACCGGCTAACGTCACGGACTGTGTACGAGGTGATGCATTCGGGCGCGTGGCTGCCGGTCTCCGCGTGGGGTGATAGCGGGGCCTGGAAACGGCTCATCGATTGGATCATCAAAAGCTGCCAGAATAGCGGCGGTCGGCTGGTCATCACCCCGTCGCTGGCCGACCGGTTGAACAGTCCCGACGGGCTCCGGCGGGTGGCGAAGGGCGCGGCCCGCGTGGATGCAGGCGGGTATGGTCCCGGTGGTTTTTGGGAGGCCGGTGATGGCCCGATCGTCGTTGTTTGGCCCGAGGAGCGCACTGTCCAGAACTGTGTGCGGACAGTGGCTGGGCTGCCCCAGCAGTCGATTATCTTGCTGGAGCAAGCTGTCCCGGACGCTCGGAGCTTTCGGGGATGGGCAAGCGCCGTCGGGGCATTTAACGCCGAAACAGGCGAGCACGAGCACTCCCAACCCGCTCTAGACGAGCAACTCGACGCGATTTTCACGAGCCATGAAAACGAGCTCGCTGTTCCTCCCACTTCGCGCCCGTACCCAACCGCCGCAGCCATACTGCGGGAAAGGCTGCAAACGGTGTCTGCAGGCGGCTTCGACGAGGACTTCGTCGTCAGCTACGCGATCGCGCTGGGGTATCAGGGCGATCTGGGAAGGCTCCGTCGGCACTATTCGGTAGCTCGGCAGAACTGAGCGTGGCCGCGATGCGTGACACGCGGGCGTGACCAGGCCTGAGCGCCTGACTTTTCGAAATGCCAGGCGAACTGGTCTACTGTTTTCGGCGGGCCGGGGGATAACCGGCCGGAAGTTGACCACATCGTTCCTCGCTAGGGGGCCATGGATATGGCAGTGGGTGCTGGTGCCATCTGGCCGGCCCGGAGACGTTGTTTCAACGCTGTCGGCGCGCCGCGAAAGGTTAGGACAGTTGGTGCCGCCGTCCTGGCGGTCGCAGCTTTGGTTGCCGTCCCTGACGCGAACGCCGATCCGCCGCCGGGATGCTTCCAAGGGTCTGGACCGCAGCCGACTCCGGGCTGCGGTATGCGTGCGTTCGTGGCAGATATCGCCGCGGCCGGCCTCAGGGACGCCAGGGGTAACACGGTGGCGGCGGATCAGGGCCTGGATATGTGTGCCCTGATGGACGGAGGCCTCAGTCCGCAGGAGATGGCGAACCAGTTCGTGGGGGACAATCCGGCGCTGGGTCCAAACGGGGCGACGCAGGTCGTCGGGATCACCATCAGCGACCTGTGCCCGTGGCACCGCTGAAAACGAGCCTGCGGTGTCCGAATCGCGTGGTGTTGTTGGTAAGGGCTATACCGATGTTTGCCAGTTCACCTGCGAAAAGGGCTGATTCAGCCAAACGGCGCAATGTGTTGTAGAACCAAGGGGGGTCAGTTCGTAGGGATCGCATTGCGATCTGTTCGGAGGAGGTCGACAAAAGGTGGCTGACAACAGAGCGGGCGCGACGAATATGCGGCCGAACTTCGAGGAGATTCAGGCTCACTACGACCTCTCCGACGA
>DATMMZ010000380.1:0-7881 GCA_035569455.1 Mycobacterium sp.
CAGCGCGCTGTCACGGAAGTGTGCGGCCGAGGGTGGGAGGTATCTGTTCGACATCCAACCGACCGCGATGGGCCTGACGAGTTGTTTGTCGTCGACGGCGATTTCGACGATGTCGGGGCTGGGTGTCGATGCGCGGGGAAGTATGCCGATGCCCAATCGCGCACCGATGAGGCCTCGCAGCGTCGTGATGTCTGTTCCTTCGAAGGCGATCGTGGGCGTGATGTCGTGCCGGGCGCAGGCGTCGTCGAAGATTTTGCGCAGCGTGTGATCGGGGTCGAGGGCGACGAATGGTTGGTCGGAAATTTCGTCGAAGCCGATCAGTTGGCGCTTCGCGAGGGGATGCTCTTGGTGCACAACGGCGTAGAGCTGTTGGGTGAACAATGGCTCCCAGGTGACGTCTTGGGATTGCTCGAATGTCATGGGGTAACTGAGACATACGTCGGTGACACCGCTTGCCAGGTCGCCGAGTAGGGCGTGTCCGGAGCGTTGGTGCAGTTCGAATCTCGCGGCCGGGAACCGGTCATGATGCTGCCGGATCAGTGCGGGCACGGTAGCCACTCCCAGCGAATGAAGAAACCCCAGCGCCACGGTCCCGCCGTCGGCGCCTGCGAGTTGCCGAACGCTGGCTACCGCGGTATCGAGGCCACGCTGAGCCGCCTGGGTGGCCTGCAGAAACGCCGTGCCGAACCGGTTGAGTTCGTTGGCGCGACCGCGTCGGGTGAACAACTTAACCCCGATCTCCGACTCGAGCAGGGTGACCGCCCGGCTTACTGCCGATTGCGACACCGCGAGATGCTCGGCGGCTTCTCGAAGGGTGCCGACCTCGGCAACCGTCTGGAAATACCGCAGTTGATATAGCTCCATCTCGCCCCCAACCAATACTTGCGCAAGACGCAATCGTTTCTTCTAAAGATTCTAGTAGACGGGAGGGTGGGAAGTCCTTAGCGTGGTCGTGTAATGGAAAGGAGCCCCGGATATGCGGTCGATTCCCCGCAGCATGTTGTTCACTCCGGCGACCAAGACGGACCACTTCACCGCGGCCGCCACCGTGGGTGCCGACGCTGTGATCCTGGACCTGGAGGATTCGGTGGCGCCGGCGGCCAAAGATCAGGCACGCCGTGCCGCCTTGAATTACCTTGCAGCCCAGCGACCGTCGCGGCCTTCCACGGCGCTGCGGATCAACTCGCCGGCGACACTGGCGGGTTGGCACGATCTGACGGCACTGCTGGGCTCTGCTGCCGACCCGGATTTCATCGTGATCCCCAAAGCCGAATCCGCGGCCGTAGCAGCTCTGGTCAAATCCGTGCTGGGCCAGGCGAAGAAAAAGGCCGGGGTGATCGTGATCTATGAAAGCGCCCGCGCAGTGACGCGAATCGCAGACCTGCTGGACCCACACGTCGTCGATGCGGTGATGTTCGGCGGCGCCGACATGTCCGCAGATCTCGGTGCCGACGTCGCCGCGGAGGTGACCGGGTACGCGCGCAGCCTGCTGTTGATACACGCGGCCGCCGCAGCGATCCCGGTCATCGACTCACCGTTTTTCGACATCGCCGACACCGACGGCTTGGGGCAAGCACTCAAGCGCGCCGTTGCCCAAGGATTCGCCGGCAAGGCGGCGATCCACCCCGCGCAGATTCCCGTCATCAACGCGGCATTCACGCCAGACCAGGACCAGATCGCGTGGGCCAGGCAGGTCATCAACGCCAACCAGGTCGGCGTGGGAACCGTTGCAGGATCGATGGTCGACGAAGCGGTCGCCCGTCGCGCCCGCCGCATATTGCACAGCACCCACCACTGAACGAGACAAAACATGCAAACTCAAATATCGGCCTACAACGAGATAGCCCCCCACGTGTACCGCGAGACATCCGGGTTGTATTACGAGGATTTCGTCGTCGGCGACACCTTCGAGCACCGACCCGGTCGCACCATCACCGACACCGACAACATCTGGATGACTCTGCTGACGATGAACACACAGCCGGTGCACTTCGACGCCAACTACGCCGCAGCCACCGAATGGAAGAAGCTCCTCGTTGATTCCACGCTGACCATCGCGATGCTGACCGGGATGAGCGTTCGCACCGTCAGCGCCAAGGTGGTGGCGAACCTGGGCTGGGACAAGGTACGCGCCACCGCACCGGTGTTCGCCGGGGACACCCTCTACGCGACCTCAACGGTGGTGTCGAAACGGCTGTCGAAAAGCCGTCCCGCCCAGGGCATCGTCACGGTGCAAACCACCGGCACCAACCAGGACGGTGTGGTGGTGATGACGTTCGAACGCACCATGTTGATCTACACTCGCGCGGGCTCACCGGCCGAGGCGGCGAACTACTGATGAGCAACTCCGTACTGCTCGACAACGCCGGCATCTACCACGCCAAACTCACCGACGCCGACACCGCCATGGAAGCGGTGAACACCGGTTCCTCGGTGGCCATCGGGCAGGCCGTCAGCCAACCGCCGGCGCTGCTACGCGCCTTGGCCGGCCGCGCCGAACGTGGCGAGATCGATCGCGTCAAGATGTACTACTTTCACGCCGAAACCCCGATGGCCCAGACCGTCCTGCATTACGAACTGATGGGACGATTGCTGCCGTACTCGATGTTCTTGCAGCGCCCCGAGCGTGAGCTGATCAAGCGCGGCGAGCAGGACGGTCGCAAGGTGGTCTATTTCATCCCGACCTCGTTTAGCGGGTCGGTGCGGCTGTTCGCCGAGTCGATTCCGGTCGACACCTGCATTGTGACGGTGTCCCCAATGGATGAGCACGGCTACTTCACGTTCGGCACCAACAACGACTACATCAGCTCGGTGGCACGACAGGCCCACCAACTGGTCGTCGAAGTCAACCCCAATATGCCGCGGGTGTACGGCCAATCAGCACTACACGTGTCCGAGGTCGACGCCGTCGTCGAGAACGACGCGGCGCTGCCCGAACTGGCGCAGCGCCCGATATCCGATGTCGACCGGCTGATCGGCCGGCAGGTCGCGGCCCTGGTTCCCGATCGGGCCTGCATTCAGATCGGGGTCGGCGGTCTGCCCCAGGCGGTGTGCGAAGAACTTCGCGACCGCGCCGATCTCGGGATCCATTCGGAGGTGTTCACCCCGGCGCTGGCCGATCTGGTGCGCCGCGGGGTCGTCACCGGCCGCTACAAGACACTAAACCGGGGTAAGGCGGTCTTCACCTTCGCGATGGGCGATCGCGACACCTATCGGTTCATGAACGACAACATCGCCCTGGAAAGCTATCCGGTCAACTACGTCAACGACCCTGCCGTGATCGCCCAAAACGACAACGTGATTTCGGTCAACTCCACCGTGGAAATGGATCTGACCGGGGCGTGCAACTCCGAACACGTCAACGGCCACCAATTCAGCGCCGCCGGCGGGCAACTGGACTTTGTGCGCGGCGCATACGCCTCCCGGGGCGGCAAATCGGTGATCGCGTTTGCATCGACCACCCGAGGCGGCACCATCAGCAAGATCGTTCCCCGGCTCTCCGGGCCGGTGACCACACCGCGCAACGAAACCCACTACGTCGCCACCGAATACGGCCTCATCAACCTCAAGGCGCTGTCGAGCACCGAACGTGCCGCCGCGCTCATCGGGCTGGCACACCCCGACTACCGAGGCTGGCTCACCGACAACGCCGAACGCATGCACCTCATGTGAGAACAAACGCCACCACCCACAGGTAGACAGCGTGACCATCGAACTCACCAACAGTGCGGACACGCCCGAACACGCCGAACTGCGTCGTACGGTGCGCACATTATGCGAACAGTTCGGCGAAAAGTACTGGCAGCAGGGCGACTTCAACCGCGAATATCCCGAACAGCTCGTCGACACGCTGACCAAGGCCGGCTATCTGTCGGCGCTGATTCCCGGTGGCTGCGGCGACGACGGCGCCCAGCGCGCCAACGTGGATGCCTTATCAGGAGTGGACAGATGAAAATTGTAGAACTCGACGTTCGAATCCTTAACGCTGCTAACGATGGGCCGGCCTATTGGGTCAGCAATTTCATCGTGCCGCGAGCAAATGAGTTGCTTGTCCGCATTCGAACGCGAGATGGGGTCGAGGGCTTCGGCCTTGCTACGAGCTATAGCTCGGCCGAGCCGATGATTCAGGCCTTCAAGTCCGGGATAGCCGACCTGGTGCTCGGGGAGGATGCCTCGGCCCCAGAGCGGCTGTACGAAAAGCTTTTCGGCCTGACGTCGCAGCGCGTTGCGTACGAAAAAGGTTACATGGCGCTGTATCGCCTATTCGGCGGCTACCGCGACACGGTGCCGTATTACGTGACTTGCGCGTATTACCGCGACGGCAAGACCATCCCGGAAATCAAGGATGAACTCCAGCAGCTCACGTCGAAGGGCCATCGCGCGTTCAAGGCTAAGGTAGGTGGGCTGCCGTTGAAAGAAGATATTGCGCGAATCGAAGCCATACGCGAGGTGATTGGAGCGGACGATGATTTGATGATCGACGTCAACCGAGGCTGGTCGCTGCAGACGGCGATCGACGGCGCGCGACTGCTGGAGCCGCTCAACGTTCGCTGGCTCGAGGAGCCCGTGCGGTGGAACGACGATCATCGGGAGCTTCGTCTTTTGGCGCAGCAGACAAAGATCCCGCTCTCGGGCGGCGAGAGCGAATTGACCATGTTCAGATGCCGCGATCCCATTGAAGATCACGCGATTCAAATTTTGCAGGCGGACAGCACCATGTCAGGCGGCTACACGGCCTTGAAAAAACTTGCTGCGCTTTGTGAACTCAATCAGGTCCACCTCGCGCCGCATCACGACTGCTTCCTCCATGCACCTCTCGTCGCATCGTCGCCCGCCGGACTCATTCTGGAATCGTTCGACGCGGATCGCGATCCCTTACAGGCAGAGCTGTTCGAGAATCCGCCGAAGACTGGAAAGGCTGCGCACACAACTGCAGCGACTGCGCCAGATCGCCAAACGCCGACCACCGCGCATGGCCCAGACCGTCGTAGAGCATCTGGCCATCTGTGCGGCCATCCAGGACGGCGATGAAACCGCCTCTGTGCAGGCCACTGCCCTGCACATCAACAACAGTCTGCACAACATCGTCGCCGCGATGACCGATGACGTGATCGGCCATACCACCTTCGCCACCCCGACCACTGCCGACTGACACGAACAGGAGACCCCCCGTGACACCCGCCGACGGAAACAAGGTACGCAGCGCCCCGGCCCGTTCGCCGGGTGAGCGCCTGCGCGACTTGTTCACCACCGACCATGGACTACTGCTGCCCGGCGTACCCAATGCGCTCACCGCGCTCATCGCACAGGACCTCGGGTTCGACGCCGTCTACCTCACCGGCGCGGGACTCACCAACACCTACCTCGGTCTCCCGGACATCGGCCTGATTTCACTGCCGGAAATCGTTGCGAACACTGCCGCTGTGGCGGACGCCGTTGACCTACCTCTTGTCGTCGACGCCGACACCGGCTTCGGCAATGCCATCGCGGTCGCACGCACGGTACGTGTCCTGGAACGTGCCGGGGCCGCCGGTCTCCAGCTGGAGGACCAGGTCGCCCCGAAGCGCTGCGGGCATTTCGACGGTCAGGAAGTGATCAGCGCGGCCGAAATGGTGCAAAAGATCCACGCCGCGGTCGACGCCCGCAGCGACGAGAACACCGTCATCATCGCCCGGACCGACGCCCGCGCAAACCATGGTCTGGACGCCGCACTCGACCGCGCCGCAGCCTACGCGGCAGCCGGGGCCGATGTCCTTTTCATCGAGGGCCTCCACTCACGCGAAGAACTCCGCGCGGCAGGTAAATGCATGCCAGGAATTCCGAAGCTGGCCAACATGGTCGAAGGCGGAAAAACACCCCTTCTGAGCCGTGACGAGCTGGTAGCCATGGGCTTTTCCATCATCCTGTACGCCAACGCCGCCATGCAGGGGGCGATCCTGGGCAGCCAAACAGTGCTGAGGAGGCTTCGCGACATCGGTTCGTTGGATACGGCTCGCGATCAGCTCGCGCCGTGGGACGAACGCCAACGCCTGGTCCGCAAGGCCACCTACGACGAACTCGAACACCGCTACCGCACCCACTGATTCGCGGCCCGCGGGCAGCACAACACTCTGAGCAGCGAAATGGACCGATCGAAGCGACTGCCAACCCGACGTCGGAACTTCACGAGTTCAAATCACAGGGCAAATTTGCGCCGAAAATCGTAGGTGCAGCAGGGTTTAATCATTCGGCATGGCGACGCGGAAATCTCGAGCGGGTGATGACGATGGGGCAAGCACCGGTCCCGCGCAACCGTGCGGTTATAGGATCCGCCACGAAGATGAGAAAAACTCTTCCGCCATTTTGATGAGAATTCTGCAAACATGCAGGTAGATACATCGCCATCCGCCACGCGGATTGGGAACCTACACCAGCTGCTGTTGTAGGTTCTCATTTCCGATGCATAAATCTCATCTTGATGGCATCTAGTTGGCAAATGCCAAGGAGCTGAGAATCTGGCTAGCTTAGTTAAACGATTTTCTCGACCTGGTTGTCTAGCCCGCTTCCCCATCTGGGAGGTGTGAAACATCCGCCGTGGTGCGGGTCAGTGCAGCAGCAGCTGTGATCGAACTCGGCAGCTTCGAGGCTGCTGCCGAGCGGGTGCACGTCCCGCCGTCGGCGATCAGTCAGCGCATCAAGGCACTCGATCAGCGCGTCGGCCAGGTGCTAGTCGTCCGTGAAAAGCCATGTAAGCCAAGACCTGCGAGAAGCTGACAACACTGGCGCCGTATCTGGTGCCGCTACAGAAGCGCGGCGGCCAGGCGGCGCCACTGCTCACGCGGGAATTCCCGTTGGTCGGCGGTGAGGACTTGCACGCATACGTGGTCCGCTCCGGCCGCGCGATGCTCGTTCACCCTGCGCCGAACGGCCTCCTCGTCGCCCCACGCGATGATCGCGTCGAACACCGGATCGCTGACCGACGACACGTCGTCGGCCTTGAAGCCGGAGCGCAACAACCTGTTGGCGTAGTTCGGCAACCCGATATAGGCACGCAGCCAATCGCTTCCGATGGCGCGAGCTTCGGCATGGTTCTCGGTCAGCACGACGGTCAGCTCGGGCAGCAGCAGGGGACCGTCGCCCAGCACCTCTCTGGCCTGGCGAGTGTGGTCGGGTGTGCCGAGGTACGGATGGGCGCCGCGGGCACGGGTTGCGGACAGCTCCAGCATCTTGGGGCCGAGCGCCGCGAGCACCCGGTTCTCGACGGGCACCGGCTGCTCGGCGGCGTCCAGGGTGTCGAGGAACGACCGCGTGGCGGCCAGGGGCTTGCGGTAACGCCCGGGTTCCACGGAGTCGATGAGCGCGGCGTTGCTGCAACCGATACCCAAGAGGAACCGATCACCGTACGTCGTGGTCAAGGATGCGTACCGTGCGGCTACGTCGGATGGCTCGTGCATCCAAAGATTGAGGATTCCTGTTGCGATCACGATCTGTTTGGTCGACGCCAGCAGCTGGTCGACCGAATCGAGGACCGGGCCGCCGGCGTCGGGAATCCACAGGGCGGTAAAGCCGAGTTCCTCCAACTCGGCGGCGGCCTCGGCTGACTCCGCGGGGTCGCCGTAGCGCAATTGGGAACTCCAGACGCCAACGCCCGACAGATCCATGTGGTCATCCTCGCCACTCACCGACAGCCTCACGCTACCGTCGGCCCGGAGTCAGGGTGACCCGCCCGGCGTTCTTGGTTTCTCAAATATCGCGCCAAAGATGCGGGTCTTCTAACCGCGTGATCACGGCAGACAAGTCTGGTCAGTGGTGACACGATAGTTGGCGTGAACCACGGCAGGTCGGGCCGCGTGAGATGACCACGACGGAGCAGTCGTGCAGATCGTGCGCTGCGGTGTTGAA
>DATMMZ010000381.1:0-7666 GCA_035569455.1 Mycobacterium sp.
GATGCGGCTGCAGCCGGGCCGGATGTTCCTGGTGGACACGGCGCAGGGCCGCATCGTCGCCGACGAGGAAATCAAAGCCGAGCTGGCCGCCGAGCACCCCTATCAGGAGTGGCTCGACAAAGGACTCGTTCCGATCGACCAATTGCCGGCCGGCAAATACATGCGCATGCCCCACCATCGACTTGTCATGCGGCAGTTGGCTTTCGGCTACACCTATGAGGAACTCAACCTGCTGGTGGCACCGATGGTCCGCACCGGCGCCGAGCCCATCGGGTCGATGGGCACCGACACTCCAGTTGCGGTGCTGTCACAGCGTCCCCGGATGCTCTACGACTACTTCCACCAGCTATTCGCTCAGGTGACCAACCCGCCGCTGGACGCCATCCGCGAAGAAGTAGTGACCAGCCTGCAGGGCACCACCGGTGGTGAGCGCGACCTGCTCAACCCGGACGAGAACTCTTGTCACCAGATCTCGCTGCCACAGCCGATTCTGCGTAACTACGAGCTGGCCAAGCTGATCAACCTCGACCCCGACGACGAGGTCAACGGACGCCCGCACGGCATGCGGTCGAAGGTGATTCACTGTCTGTACCCGGTCGCCGAAGGGGGTGCCGGGCTGGCTGCCGCGCTGGACGAGGTCCGCGCGCACACGTCGGCGGCCATCGCCGCCGGTGCCCGGATGATCATTTTGTCCGACCGCAATTCCGACGAGCGGATGGCGCCGATTCCGGCGCTGCTCGCCGTCGGGGGCGTGCACCACCACCTGGTGCGGGATCGGACCCGTACCCATGTGGGCTTGGTGGTCGAGTCCGGCGATGCTCGCGAGGTGCACCACATGGCGCTGCTGATCGGTTGCGGTGCTGCCGCGGTCAACCCCTACCTCGTGTTCGAGTCGATCGAGGACATGCTCGACCGCGGGGCCATCGACGGGATCGACCGCAACACGGCCTTGAATAACTACGTCAAGGCCGCCGGCAAGGGCGTGCTGAAAGTGATGTCCAAGATGGGCATTTCGACGCTGGCCTCCTACACCGGCGCGCAACTGTTCCAGGCGGTCGGCATCTCCCAGGAAGTGCTCGACGAATACTTCACCGGGCTGAGCTGCCCCACCGGCGGGATCACCCTCGACGACATCGCCGCCGACGTCGCCGCCCGGCACCGGCTCGCGTACCTGGACCGGCCCGACGAACGCGCGCACCGTGAACTCGAGGTGGGTGGCGAATACCAGTGGCGCCGGGAGGGCGAGTACCACCTGTTCAACCCGGAGACCGTTTTCAAGCTGCAGCACGCCACCCGCACCGGCCAATACAAGATCTTCAAGGAATACACCCGTCTCGTCGACGACCAGAGCGAACGAATGGCATCACTGCGCGGGCTGCTCAAGTTCCGCGCCGGAGTGCGTCCCCCGGTTCCGCTGGACGAAGTCGAGCCCGCCAGCGAAATCGTCAAGCGCTTCGCGACCGGGGCGATGAGCTACGGTTCGATCTCCGCGGAGGCGCACGAGACGCTCGCCATCGCGATGAACCGCATGGGTGGCCGGTCGAACTGCGGTGAGGGCGGCGAGGACGTCAAGCGATTTGAACCCGATCGCAACGGCGATTGGCGCCGCAGCGCGGTCAAGCAGGTCGCCTCCGCGCGATTCGGCGTCACCTCGCACTACCTGACCAATTGCACCGACCTCCAGATCAAGATGGCCCAAGGCGCGAAACCCGGTGAGGGCGGGCAACTTCCAGGCGGCAAGGTGTACCCGTGGATTGCCGATGTCCGGCACTCCACACCCGGCGTCGGCCTGATCTCGCCGCCGCCGCACCACGACATCTACTCCATCGAGGATCTGGCGCAGCTGATCCACGACCTGAAGAACGCCAACCCATCGGCGCGGGTACACGTCAAGCTGGTCTCCGAGAACGGTGTGGGCACCGTGGCCGCGGGCGTGTCCAAGGCACACGCCGACGTCGTCCTGATCTCGGGGCACGATGGCGGCACCGGCGCGACCCCGCTGACATCGATGAAGCACGCCGGCGCCCCGTGGGAGTTGGGGCTGGCCGAGACGCAGCAGACGTTGCTGCTCAACGGCTTACGCGACCGGATCGTGGTCCAGGTGGACGGCCAGCTCAAGACCGGTCGCGACGTGATGATCGGCGCGCTGCTCGGTGCCGAAGAGTTCGGCTTCGCCACCGCCCCGCTGGTGGTTGCCGGCTGCATCATGATGCGGGTATGCCACCTCGACACCTGCCCGGTCGGTGTGGCCACCCAGAACCCAGTGCTGCGGGAGCGGTTCACCGGCAAGCCCGAGTTCGTCGAGAACTTCTTCATGTTCATCGCCGAAGAAGTCCGGGAATACATGGCGCAGCTAGGCTTCCGCACCTTCAACGAGGCCGTCGGCCAGGTGGGCGCCCTGGATACCACGCTGGCTCGCGCACATTGGAAGGCGCACCGGCTGGATCTGACACCGGTTCTCTATGAGCCCGAGTCGGCGTTCATGAATCAGGACCTGTACTGCAGCTCACGCCAGGATCACGGCCTGGACAAGGCGCTCGATCAGCAGCTGATCGTGATGAGCCGCGAGGCACTGGATTCCGGGACACCGGTCCGCTTCTCCACCACCATCGGCAACGTCAACCGCACGGTGGGCACCATGCTCGGTCACGAATTGACGAAGGCCTATGGCGGCCAAGGATTGCCGGACGGAACCATCGACATCACGTTCGAAGGATCCGCGGGCAACAGCTTCGGCGCCTTTGTGCCCAGGGGGATCACGTTGCGTGTGTATGGCGATGCCAACGACTATGTCGGCAAGGGTCTATCCGGTGGCCGAATTATGGTGCGGCCGTCGGACAATGCGCCGCGGGGTTATGTCGCCGAGGACAACATCATCGGCGGCAACGTGATTCTGTTCGGCGCCACCAGCGGGGAGGTTTACTTGCGCGGCGTAGTCGGCGAACGATTCGCGGTCCGCAACTCCGGCGCGCACGCGGTGGTCGAGGGCGTCGGCGATCACGGCTGCGAATACATGACCGGCGGTAAAGTGATCATCCTCGGCCAAACCGGGCGCAACTTCGCCGCCGGCATGTCCGGCGGTTTGGCCTACGTCTACGACCCGGACGCCGCGCTGCCGTCCAACCTCAACGCAGAGATGGTCGAACTCGAGACCCTGGACGAGGATGACGCGGAGTACCTGCACAGCACGATCCAGGCACACGTCGATGCGACGGATTCCGCTGTGGGGCAGCGGATCCTGGCCAGCTGGGCCGAGCAGCAGCGGCACTTCGTCAAGGTGATGCCGCGGGACTACAAGCGGGTGCTGCAAGCGATCGCCGAAGCCGAACGCGATGGCGTGGACGTCGGCAAGGCGATCATGGCGGCCGCGCATGGCTGATCCCACCGGCTTCCTGAAATACACGCATCGGGAATTGCCGCAGCGACGGCCTGTCCCGCTGCGGTTGCGCGACTGGAACGAGGTCTACGACGAATTCGACAACGAGACCTTGCGTGAGCAGGCGACCCGCTGCATGGATTGCGGTATTCCCTTCTGCCACAACGGATGTCCACTGGGCAACTTGATTCCGGAATGGAACGACCTGGTGCGCAGGGGCCGCTGGCGCGACGCGATCGAACGGCTGCACGCCACCAACAACTTTCCCGACTTCACCGGCCGGCTGTGCCCGGCGCCGTGCGAGCCGGCGTGTGTGCTCGGGATCAACCAGGACCCGGTGACGATCAAGCAGATCGAGCTGGAGATCATCGACAAGGCCTTCGATGAAGGCTTTGTGGTACCACTGCCCCCGGACAAGCTGACCGGAAAGACGGTGGCCGTGGTGGGTTCGGGTCCGGCGGGCCTCGCCGCCGCCCAACAACTCACCCGCGCCGGCCACAGCGTCACCGTCTTCGAGCGCGACGACCGCATCGGTGGACTGCTGCGCTACGGCATCCCGGAATTCAAGATGGAAAAGCGCGTGCTCGACCGGCGGCTCGACCAGATGCGGGCCGAAGGCACCGAGTTCCGGGCCGGCGTCAACGTCGGAGTTGACATCAGCGCCGAACAGCTGCAGGCCGATTTCGACGCGGTCGTGCTGGCCGGCGGCGCTACCGCCTGGCGCGACCTGCCCATTCCGGGGCGGGAGTTGGACGGTGTCCACCAGGCGATGGAGTTCCTGCCGTGGGCCAACCGGGTTCAGGAGGGAGACGACGTCCTAGGGGACGACGGCGAGCCGCCGATCACCGCCAAAGGCAAGAAGGTCGTGATCATTGGCGGCGGCGACACCGGGGCCGACTGCCTGGGCACCGTCCACAGGCAAGGCGCCGTCAACGTGCACCAGTTCGAGATCATGGCGCGTCCGCCGGACGCGCGCGCCGAATCCACCCCGTGGCCGACCTACCCATTGATGTACCGCATATCGGCGGCGCATGAAGAAGGCGG
Source organism: Mycobacterium sp. (assembly GCA_035569455.1). GTDB lineage: Bacteria > Actinomycetota > Actinomycetes > Mycobacteriales > Mycobacteriaceae > Mycobacterium. The sequence continues at coordinate 4,421 of DATMMZ010000381.1, forward strand.
GGAGCGAGTGTTCTCGGTTAACACCGAGGAGTTTGTCGGCAACGACGGCCGCGTAAGGGCGCTCAAGGTGCACGAAGTCACCATGCAGGACGGCAAGTTCGTCAAGATTGAGGGCTCCGACTTCGAGCTCGAGGCCGATCTGGTCTTGCTGGCGATGGGGTTCGTCGGCCCGGAGAAGCCGGGCCTGCTCACCGACCTCGGGGTGAAGCTCACCGACCGTGGAAACGTCGCCCGCGGCGGCGACTTCGAGACCTCGGTGCCCGGTGTTTTCGTTGCCGGCGACATGGGTCGTGGCCAGTCATTGATCGTCTGGGCGATCGCCGAGGGCCGGGCTGCGGCGGCGGGCGCGGACCGCTATCTGATGGGCTCAACCGCTTTGCCGGCACCCATCAAGCCCACTGCCGCGCCGCTTCAGTAATCACACCAGTCACACCAGAAACACGGCGAGAATCGTCGGCGAGCCTGCTGCCGTTTGCCAGACGCCGGGTGTCTAATGACCCGTTGTGGGCTTCGTCACATAGGAGTCCCAGTGGAATAGATCGACCGCAGGAGTGATCACTGTGCGTAGCAACCCAGGACCCCGGTCATGGATGGGGCGAATCGCCTGGTCATGGTTTCGTCACCCGCTAAAGAGCCACGAATTCCCCGCAAAAAATGAGCGCCTGGTGACCGCTCGAGAGTTGCTGCTGTTCGGGGTGTAACGTCCCAGCTTGTGTACTCCGCGGTACACGAAACGTTTGCTCAGCTTTACCGAGTCGTTATCTAGGTGAGAAGGCCCGAATCCCGGATGGCCTCCGCCAGTGGTTCCAGGACGGCTGGGTCGTGCGGCGGGGCGATATAGACGATGCCCAGGTCCAGGCCTACGGCTCCCAGCGCGGCCGCGTCTTCGAGGACCCGCCCGTAATTGCGGTCCGGTTCCAGTCGCAGGTGGGCTGACTTGGTGATCTCTCGTGGGTCGCGTCCGATGTCCGCGCAATGTGCGGCCAGCACGTCGCGCTTGCGCGCGAACAGGTCAGGCGGACCACCGGCAAAGTTCCAGTGCTGGGCGTAGCGTGCTGTGATCCGCAGCGTGCGCTTCTCTCCGCCGCCGCCGATACAGATCGGCGGGTGCGGGCGCTGAGGTCCTTTGGGTTCATTGCGGGCACCCTTGAGCTGGTAGTACTTGCCGTCGAAATCGGTGGTGTCCTGGCTCAGCAGGCTGGTGAGCACCTCGCAGGCTTCCTCGAACCGGTCGAACCGTTCCTTGATCGTGCCCAGCTCGATGCCGTATGCGCCCGACTCTTCTTCATTCCAGCCGGCGCCAATCCCGAGCTCGAGTCTTCCGTTGGAGATGATGTCGAGCGCGGCGGCCATGTTGGCCAGCACCGCGGGGTGGCGGTAGTGGATGCCCGTGACCAAGGTGCCCAGGCGCAGCCGCGTGGTGGCCTGCGCCAGCGCGGTCAGCGTGGTCCAGCCCTCCAGACAGGGTCCATCGCTGTCGGCGAAGATCGGGTAGAAGTGGTCGAAGGTCCAACCGGACTCGTAGACGTCGATGTCGTCGGCCGCCTGCCATACGGCGAGCATCTGTGCCCAGGTGGTGTTTTGCGGTGAGGTTTTGAAGGCGAATCGCATGACTCCGACAGTAGGCCAACTTCCTGTGGCGCAATTAAACTCGAGTGAACGATGAGTAGCGTCCTGGGAATCGATACCAAGATCACTCTGGCGGCGGCCGGGCTGATCTTTTTGCTGGCACTTGTTCTCGGAGTCTGGAAGTACCGGCAGATCGTGGTCGCGGAGGACCATCGCGCGCATCCATACGTCGACATCGCGCACCGGGCGGCGTTGCTCTATTCGTTCGCCACCCTGCTGATCGCGGTCTTCGTCGCGCTCAGCGCCTGGCCGGCGTGGGTCAACCTCACCGCGGCGATGGTCGTGGTGTTCTTCTTCGTCGGGGCCATCGTGGGCTACATCATCCACGGTGTCCGCCGTGACACCGAAAACCAATTCGATCCTCCGGCGCGCGGAACCGGGGCGTTCATGGCCTTGCTCATCCTCGGCGAGATAGGCGGCTTCGCGGTCGTTTTCGCCGGATTCATCGTCAGGCAGCTGCTGTAATGGACCCGGTAATCGCGCTGCGGCAGGTCGCCTACTATAAGGACCGGAACCGCGAAGACCCCAGGCGGGTGATGGCGTATCGCAACGCCGCCGACATTGTCGAGGGTCTTGACGAGGTCGCACGGGAGCGGCACGGCCAAGCCAACAGCTGGCAGTCGCTGCCGGGCATCGGGCCCAAAACCGCGAAGGTCATCGCCCAGGCCTGGTCCGGCCGCGAGCCCGACCTATTGGTCGAATTACGCTCTGCCGCGGAAGATCTCGGTGGCGGCGAGGTCCGTTCCGCGTTGCGCGGAGATCTGCATCTGCATTCGGACTGGTCGGATGGGTCGGCTCCGATCGAGGAGATGATGGCCACGGCAGCAGCGTTGGGCCACGAGTATTGCGCATTGACAGACCACTCACCGCGGCTGACGGTCGCCAACGGGCTTTCGCCAGAGCGGTTGCGCAAACAGCTCGACGTGATCGATGGGTTGCGCGACGCGTTCGCGCCGATGCGCATTCTCACCGGGATCGAGGTCGACATCCTCGACGACGGCAGCCTGGACCAAGAACCAGAGCTACTCGAGCGCCTCGATGTCGTGGTGGCCAGCGTGCATTCGAAGCTGTCGATGGATTCCGCCGCGATGACGCGCCGCATGGTGCGTGCGGTCTGCAACGAACACGCCGACGTGCTGGGCCACTGCACCGGCCGGTTGGTCGCCGGCAACCGTGGCATCCGGCCCGAATCGAAATTCGATGCCGAGGCGGTGTTTACGGCCTGTCGTGACCACGGCACCGCGGTGGAGATCAACTCTCGTCCCGAGCGTCGTGACCCGCCGACGCGTCTGCTGAACCTGGCGCTGGAGATCGGCTGCGTGTTCAGCATCGACACCGACGCGCACGCGCCGGGCCAGCTCGACTTCCTCGGCTACGGTGCGCAGCGCGCGCTGGACGCGGGTGTTCCGGTCGATCGGATAGTCAACACCTGGCCCGCGGAGCGGCTGCTGGAGTGGACCGCCTCAGTCGGGTAGATGCGGCATCTCGAGGCCCGGGTCACGGCCGACCAGCACCGCGCGGGTGAGCGCGGACTTGCCGTAGCGACGACGCACCCGGTCGACCGCCTCGTCAACGTCTTCCCATGCCCGCGATCCCTCGTTGAATGGCAGCATCAAC
>DATMMZ010000382.1:0-8279 GCA_035569455.1 Mycobacterium sp.
AGATGCTCGGTTTGCAGACAACTGATCCAGGTGCTGGCCGGCAGGGCCAGCGCCGGTCCCACATCACCTTTCTCGCGGCCACATCGGGGCTTGACAGCGGCACGCGCGCGACGGTCGGGGTTCGGACCGGATCGACCATCAAGCGCGGGCAACGGGCCCAAGAGAGATGACACCGATGTCGAGCCACCGTTGGTCACGGCGTTTAGGCAAGCATGACGGCGCCATGGGGCGCAGGTCGGCGGTGAGCCAGGGTCGCCGGGATGTCGACGGGCTTGTGCCCACCGGCACGGTGACGCTGCTCGCGGCCGAAGTCGAGGACTCATCGCGGCCGCGGGAGGCTGAGCCTGACCAGATGAGCGTCGTCGCACTACTTGACGACGCCGTGTGGGGCATCGTGACCGCCCATCACGGTGTGCGGCCGGCGGACGGGGGCGAGCGCGACAGCTTCGTGGCAGCCTTCACACGGGCCAGCGACGCGCTGGCCTGCGCTGTGAACTTGCAGCGGATGGCGTTGCCGGCGCCGATCCGGCTGCGCATCGGCTTGCACACCGGCGAGGTGCAGCTGCTCGACGACGGCAACTACTTGGGTCCAACGATGTGCCGCACCGCGCGCCTGCGCGACTTGGCGCACGGCGGCCAAATCGTGCTGTCGGGCACGACCCACGATGTGGCAGCCGACCGGCTCCCGGCTGATGTGTGGCTAATGGATCTCGGCAGGCACCGCCTGCCGGATCTTTCGCGCCCGGAACGGGTGGTGCAGGTTTGTCACCCCGACCTTCGCAACGAGTTTCCGCCCCTTCAAACACTGAATGTTTGTGCTGAGGAACCTTTTTCAGCGGAGCTGACAAGTTTCGTGGGTCGCGACGCCGAGATCCGTGAGGTGCGTCGAATCCTGGCCCACAATCGACTAGTCACCCTGACCGGAACAGGCGGCGCGGGCAAGACACGCTTGGCGTTTCAGGTCGCAGCCCAGCTCGCCCGCGAGTTTTGCGACGGCGTGTCGTGGGTGGACCTGGCGCCTGTGACTGATCCTCACCTGGTGCCGGTGACTGTTGCCCGTGCACTGGGTCTAGCCGATCAACCGGGCCACTCCACGTTCGACACAGTGACGAGTTTCATCGGCGACCGCCGGATATTGTTGGTACTCGACAACTGTGAGCACCTGCTCGACGGTTGCGCGCCTCGCATCGTTGGCCTGCTCGGCATCTGCACAGGGTTGACCATGCTGGCGACCAGTCGCGAACCGATCGGAGTGCCCGGCGAGGTCACCTGGCGGGTGCCCTCGCTGTCGCTGGCCGACGAAGCCATCGAACTGTTCACCGACCGTGCCCGCAGGGTTCGCCCCGATTTCGCCCTCAGCGACGACAACTCCGCGGCCGTGCGGGAGATCTGCCGGCGCCTAGATGGAATGCCGCTGGCCATCGAATTGGCCGCCGCGCGGGTGCGCGCATTATCGCCGAACGACATCCTCGACGGTCTTCAAGACCGTTTCCGGCTGCTGACCGGCGGTGGGCGCACGGCAGTGCGTCGTCAGCAGACGTTACGCGCCTCAGAGGATTGGTCGCATGAGTTGCTGAGCGAGTCCGAGCGGATCTTGTTCCGCCGGCTGGCCGTGTTCCTGGGCGGATTTGATCTCGAGGCCGCCCAGGCGGTCGGGGCCACCGGTGCGCTTGACCGCGACCAGGTGCTCGAGCACCTGACGATGCTCGTCGACAAGTCGCTCGCGATGGCCGAAACCCACGGCCCCCGGATGCGCTACGGGCTCCTGGAAACGGTGCGCGCCTACGCGCTGGAAAAGCTCGCCGAGTCCGGCGAGGAGAACGCCGTGCGTGCGCGTCATCGCGATCACTACACGTCACTTGCGGCCGAGCTGGACGCCCCGGCGCGCGCCGGTCACGAGCGGCTGCTCGAGCTGGCCGAAATCGAGATCGACAACCTCCGCGCCGCATTCGCCTTCAGCTGCGACAATGCCGATGACGACCTTGCGCTACGGCTCGCGTCGTCGCTGCAGTCACTGTGGCTCACCCGAGGTCGGGTCAGCGAGGGATTGGCCTGGTTCGACGGTGTTCTCGACCATCCGGGCGTCCAGCACGGCGAATTGGCGCCCGCGGTGCGGGCTCGGGCGCTCGCCGACAGGGCCGTGCTCCATGCGTCGTGCGCCAGCCGCGAGAAGGCCGATCAGGTCCAACAAGCGCTGGCGATCGCACGCGAAGTCGGGGACCCAGCTTTGCTGGTCCGCGCGCTGATCGCGCGCGGGAGCATCGCCTCCTATGACGTCGATGGGGCTCGACCCTTCTTCGCCGAGGCGATGGAGATCGCGCGGGCACTGGGAGACGGGTTCACGCTGTGCCAGATCCTGGCCTGGCAGGCGTTCGCGGCACACGTCGCAGGCGATGCTGTCGCGACGCGAATGGCTGGCGAGGAAGGGCGTGACCTCGCCGATGCCATCGGCGCCCGTTTGCATTCCCGTCAATGCCGCTGGTGTCTCGGCTCGGCACACATGATGAATGGCGACGTGAGGACGGCGATTGCCGAGTTACGCGAGGTGACGGACGAGGCCGACGCGGCTCACGATCTTCTGTTCAGGTGGTGCGGCCGGGTCAATCTGAGCCACGCGCTGGCCTACCACGGTGAGACGGGCCAGGCGCGGTCGACTGCCGAGGCGGCCGTCGAGGCAGCGGCACAATTCGGGGGCTACAGCGAGGGCTACGGCTATGCCGCGCTGGCCACGGCGGCCCTGGCCGCAGGTGATGTCGCGGCCGCGGCGGAAGCGAGCGCGGCCGCCCGCAAGCGGCTGGGTGCTAAGCAGGAACTCGCGTTGTACGACATCAATTCACTGGCGCAGGTCGCACTGGCCCATGGTGATCTCGCCGCGGCACGTGAGTGGGCGGATATCGCCGTGTCGACAATGAGCGGGGGGCACCTGGCGGCGGCGCTGGCCACACGTGCCCGCGTCGCGATCGCTGAGGGGGACCCGGAGGTGGCCGAACGCCACGCCCGCGCCGGGCTCACGTGCGCCGCGGAGGTGCAGGCGCTGCTGGCCGTCCCCGACATCCTCGAATGCCTCGCTGGGGTGGCCGCCGATACCGGCAGTCAGCGGGAGGCGGCGCGCATGTTCGGTGCGGCGGAGGCTATCCGCAACCGCACGGGCCTCGTGCGGTTCAAGATTTACGACGCGGGGCACCAGCGCTGGGTGGCGACAGTGCGAAATGCGCAGGAGCGGAATGCGCAGGAGCGGGACGAGTTAGACCGCGCATGGGACGAAGGGGCCGCGCTGTCGACCGACGAAGTGATCGCGTACGCAGTGCGCGGCCACACCGGTCGCAAGCGACCCGCCCGCGGCTGGACATCGCTCACACCGACCGAGCGCGACGTGGTGCGGCTCGTCGCGGAAGGTCTGACCAGCAGAGACGTCGCCGCGCGGCTTTTCGTCTCGCCGCGCACCGTGCAAACCCACCTCACCCACATCTACGCCAAGCTGGGTGTCACCTCCCGCGTCCAGCTCGCCCAAGAAGCGGCCTGCCACGGCTGAGGTCGTCAGCGGGCCCGCCGGTTGAGACGATTTGGCGCGACGACGACGGGGCGACAACGGCGGAATCATCCGCAGTGGGTGAGCGCAGCGCGGCGTACGTTCCGCGCGGACGTCGGCACGAAGCGTTTCGTCTCACCCGCGCCGTCCGGGCGGCTGGCGCGCGTCGACACCGAACTCGAGGTGTGCGAGCCTGCACACCCTACGCATTGCAGCTCAAATTACGCAGGTCGCGGGAGGCGAGATACGCACATTCGCCGATGTTAGGCAGCAGCAGCCCACCCCATGCTGGACGAGAAGGAGTCGCCGGCAAAACGCATTGATACCAGGATCGGACGCACAAACGTCAACGCCGGCAGGCGTCGCCGATTAGCCAAACCAACTTAGGACACGAATGCCATGGAAACGAGTGACGACACCCTGAGCTCACCGGCACCGCTCCCCCTGGAGGACGCCACAGAAAACGCGACGCCCACGACACGGTCGGCAGTGCCGCCTGCGAAGCCATCCTCCGCTGAAGTTCTGATCACCGAGCAGCAGGTGATGTTCAGCAGCGCGGCCGCCGCGGGGTTGCGGCCCGAGAACCGGCTGATGGCTGCCCTGGGCCGAGTGTTCGCGAGCTCAACGATCGAAAGACGCTCACGGCGACAACACAGCGTGCAGCGCCGTATGTACTACATCGAGAGCGCCCGCATGGGACGCGAGATGGATAGGTTGTAACGCCGTAAAAGCGGCGCCCTTCGGCCATCGGCGCTGGCGTACTAACCGTTGATCTATCGCGTGTGAGGTCACCCAAGCCGGGCTTTAATTGGATTCGCCTTCCTCAAGGAGGAACACATGTCATATCCGAATCAGGGTTGGCCGTCAGCTTCGCTACCTTCCCTGGTTCGGGGTCCAAGTTCGTGGTCACGTTCTTAGAACTAGCCTTTGCGGCGATAATCTTGACATTGATCCTGCAACCCTCAAGCAGGGACTTCTTCGGTGCCCCGTGATGGGCGAATACGCCATTAAGGCCTTCAGTCGTGCCCGACGGGTTAGCGGCGCAATTTCGGGTAGCGAGGCTTTTCAGCTAACCCCTTGCTCTAGTCGGGATTGACTACCCCGGCTCTCGGCTGGGTCGTGTTTCAAGAGGCGCGGCCCGGCCACCAAACTTCTAGGCTTTGGGTGATCGGCTGATGCGGGCGACTACCAACTCAGTTGCCTCTGGCGGGCCCAAGCAAAGAGAAGCGGCCACCAGTCTCGCGGCGCCTGTGACAACCGCGTGTTGAATCCGTTACGGACCGACGGTCTGGACGCCATTGTGTTCATCCCGAAAGAGACCCGCTACACTATTGGTCTTGTTTTGACCGTAGTATCATGCTAATTTCCTGAAATAGGATGTAAATACTGTCATTCCCCCCGAGAAGAACCAGTTTTTCCTCTCCTTCGGCGTGGTTTTGGGGAAACGGGTTTGGCACAGCAGCCCGTTTTCTCGAGCCGGGTCTCCGATCCCGGCGAAATGGCCCAGGGTGCGGCGAGCTTCCCAAGACAGCCGCTCGCCCCCCTGGGCCACCCAAAAGACTTTCCCCCTGTTTGGGGAATCTGGGGGTGCCCGCCGCGTCTGATCCTCGTAACTCGACCGGCAACGCGCCCATCGGCCCTCAGCGACTTATCCTGGGAGAGCCGTGAAACTCGGGGGTCGCGATCAGCGGAGGGTCGAGATGACGGCCGTAAGGGCGTGCCCTGCGTGTGGCACCGTATCCGAAGAGAATGCGCGCTTCTGCCATGGATGCGGCGCACCGGTCGCCGAGGCCGCTACACACGCGGAGTACAAGCAAGTGACGGTGCTGTTCGCCGATTTGGTGCGCTCAATGGAGATCGCGGCGGCGGTCGGGGCGGAGCGATGGCGTGAGATCATGGCCGACCTCGCCGATCGGAGCGCGGCGGTGGTGCAGCGCTTTGCCGGGACGGTGGACAAGTTCACCGGCGACGGCATCATGGCGGTGTTTGGCGCACCGGTGGCGTTGGAGGACCATGCGGTGCGCGCTTGCCTTGCGGCGGTAGGGGTTCAGGACGAGGCGAAGCAGGTTGCCGTCACCGTCCGAGAACGCGACGGTGTGGACCTCCAGTTACGCGTGGGACTGAACTCCGGCGAGGTGATTGTCGGTGAGATCGGTTCGGGTGCTTTAGGTTACACAGCGATTGGCGAGCAAGTCGGCATGGCGCGGCGGATGGAGTCGGTGGCGCCGCCGGGCGGGGTGATGCTCGGCGAGTCCACCGCGCGACTGGTCGAGGGTGTGGCGGTGCTGGGGGAGGCGGAAATGGTGCGCGTCAAGGGCGTCCAGGATGCGGTGCCGGCGCGACCGCTGGTCAGCATGGCGGCTCAGTCCTCGCGGACCGGTGCCTCGTATTCGAGGTTGGTGGGTCGCGACTGGGAAGTGGCCATGTTGGCGGCGATGCTGGATCGCTCGATCGAAGGGCGCGGGTCGGTGGTAGGCGTGGTCGGTCCTCCCGGTATCGGAAAGACCCGACTGGCCCGTGAAGCCGTGCAGCTTGCGAAGAGTCGTGGCGTCGAGGTGTTTTCCACGTTCTGTGAGTCGCATGCCACCGACGTTCCGTTTCGGGTGCTGGCGCGACTGCTGCGCGCCATAGGGCAGCTGAGCGGTCTGGATGATCAGGCGGCGCGGGCGCGCGTGCGGACGCAGTTCCCCAAGACCGATCCGCAGGACGTTGTGCTGCTTGATGACCTGCTGGGCATCGCCGATCCCAATGTGGGGTTGCCTCGGATCGACCCGGATGCCAGGCGGCGGCGGTTGACCGCGTTGATCAACACCGCCCAGCTGGCCCGCACCCAACCGGCGATCTTCGTCGTGGAGGACGCGCAGTGGATCGACGAGGCCAGCGAATCCATGCTCGCCGACCTCATGGCTGTGGTTCCACAGACCCACTCACTGGTGCTGATCACCTACCGCCCCGAATACCACGGAGCCCTGCACCATGTCGCCGGCGCGCAGACCATTGCCCTTGCACCGCTGAGCGATGCGGAAACCTCAACGCTGGTCGCCGAACTGTTGGGCCCCGATCCGTCCGTGGGTGAGATCGGTGCGATCATCGCCGCACGCGCCGCGGGTAACCCGTTTTTCGCCGAGGAGATCACCCTTGAGCTGGCCGAACGCGGCGTGCTGGTCGGACAGCGTGGCAGCTACGCTTGCCACACCGATGTCGGCGAGGTCGGGGTGCCGGCAACGCTGCACGCCACCATCGCTGCCCGCATCGACCGGCTGGACCCGAAAGCGAAAAACACGCTTGCCGCCGCGGCGGTCATCGGGTCGCGGTTCAGCTCCGATCTGCTGATCGGCGTAGGTATCGATGCATGTGTCGAGGAGCTGATCACCGCGGAGCTCATTGACCAGGTGCGGTTCACCGCGCGCGCCGAATTTTCATTTCGACATAACCTGATCCGCACCGTGGCCTACGAATCACAACTGAAGTCCGATCGCGCCCAGCTGCACCGGCGGCTGGCTGGCGCGATCGAAGCCCGCGAACCGCAATCGGCCGACCAGAACGCGGCGCTGATCGCCGAACATCTGGAGGCCGCCGGTGATCTGTACGCCGCCTACGGCTGGCACATGCGTGCGGCTACGTGGGCGACCAACCGCGACATCGACGCGGCGCGACTGGGTTGGGAGCGCGCCCGAAAGATCGCCGATGCATTGCCCGCCGATGACCCGAACCGGGCAGCAATGCGCATTGCACCCCGCACAATGTTGTGCGGGACCGCTTGGCGAGTCCGTGAACGTGTTGCAGGCGCCCGCTTTGATGAATTGCGGGAGTTGTGCGCCGCCGCCGGGGACAAGGTGTCACTGGCCATCGCAACAGCGGGGCTGGTGATGGATCACGCCATGCAGGACCGGACGCGCGAGGCGTCGCAGCTGGCATCGGAAGCCTGGGCCCTCATCGAGTCCATCGGCGATGCGGCCTTGACGATCGGGCTGTCTGGCGCGGCGATCTACACCAAGGGTGAAAGTGGCGAGTGGTCTGACATGCTGCGGTGGTCACAAAGGGTCATCGACCTGGCCGACGGTGATCCCTCAAAAGGCAACTTCATCTTCGGGTCTCCGCTAGCGCTCGCCTTTACGACGCGGGCTCTTGCCCGTATTTACCTGGGTCGTCCCGGATGGCCAGACGACCTGCGCCACGGCCTGGCCACGGCCCGTAGCGCCGACCCCATGACCTACGCCACGGTCATTACCTACGTCTATTTCCCGGGAATACCGACTGGCGTATTGACGCCCGACGATCGCGCGATGCGCGAGAGCGAGGATGCCCTGCGGATTGCCGAACGATCCGGCGATGACTACGCGTGGGCCGTCGCCCGGGGGACGCTGGGCATGGCGCTGGTGCATCGCCCAACGGATGCGGAGCGTGACCGCGGACAGCAGCTGCTGGCCGAGTTCAGCGAAGCGTTCCTGCGCCGGGGATACGGCCTGGACACGTTACCGATCGTCAACATGTACGTGGCACGTGAGAGGGCTGGGCGTGGAGATCGTGACGAGGCGATAGCGCTCATGCGCGCCGCTGTCGACCATCTGTTCCGCGAGGGACAACTCGTGGCGGGGGGCTGGGGTATTCCAGCGACGGGTGTTCTTGTGGAGACACTGCTCGATCGCGGGGCCGACGGTGACGTGGCCGAAGCTGGGGCCGCGATCGCCCGGTTGGCGGCTGCGCCCGCCGATCAGGGTCTGGCTGTACGCGACATCTGGCTGCTGCG
>DATMMZ010000383.1:0-3766 GCA_035569455.1 Mycobacterium sp.
CGCGGCATGGCCAAAAAGCCCGAGGACCGCTACGCCAGCGCCGGTGATCTGGCCATGGCCGCCCACGACGCACTCAGCGACCCCGATCAAGACCACGCCGCCAATATCCTGCGACGCAGCCAAGAAGCCACCCTGCCCGGCCCCGAAACGAGCTCTGTTCCACCCACTTTGGCAGCCACCCCGCCTCCCGCCGTGCCGGTGCCCGCATTCGGCACGCCGCCACCCCCGCCCGTCCAGCAGTCGCCTGCGCCTTACCCCAATCCGGCCGCTTCGGGGCCGATCCCGCCGGCCGCGCAGACCGGCCGCCCCGGCTGGGCGCCCGACAGCGGCCCCATGCCGGCCGCGAGCCCCACGCCGCAGTACTACCAAGGCAGCGGCAACTGGGGCGGCACACCACCGGCCACACCGCCACCGCAACAGTTCGCCGGCCCCCCACCCTGGAACCAGCCCCCAGCACCGGGCAAGCGCAACCCCTGGCCCATCATCGCCGCCGTCGCGGTGCTGCTCGTTGTCGTCGTGGGCGGGTTGGGCATCTGGCTACTGATCAAACCCAAACCGGTGCGGACTCCCGACCCAATACGGGCTGAGCGTCTCAGCTCGCTTTTGCTCAGCCCGTCAGAAATCAACGGCGTCATGGGCTCTTCAAACATGCAGCCCGGCAAGCCCATTACGTCCATGGACACCTCCTCGGTGACGGTGTCACCGTCAGGATGTTTGGGGGCGCTGTATACCAGCCAGGATCCGGTTTATTCGGGCACCGGCTATACAGGAGTCAGCGGCTTGGTGTCCTCCGAGCCGGGCGACAACTATGACCACTGGGTCAACCAAGCCGTGGTGCTGTATCCGTCCGCCGAAAAAGCCAAGGCGTTCATGCAGACCTCGGCCGACAAGTGGAAAGGATGCGCCGGCAAGACGGTGACCGTCACGAACACGAGCAAAGCCAAGACCTATAGGTGGACGTTTGCCGAAATCAGCGGCCAACCTGCGAAGATCGCCGTGGTGGAAACGCAGGAAGGCGCTGACGGCTGGGGGTGCCAGCGGGCGCTGGGTGCGGCAAACAACGTGATCGTCGACGTCAATGCGTGCGCATACCACGTCGACAAGGATGAAGGCGGCCAGGTCGTCGACAAAATCGTGGAACGGGTCAACAACGAATAGCCTCCGCCGGACGGTCGCCAATGTCGAAGCGGCACTACGGCTCTCGCTGCCCTAAGGGCTGGCCTAAGCCTGAAGATCCGGGCCCTCCGCGCGCAGATCGTCGACCGCCGACATGGCGGTGCGCAGCTTGGCCAGCCACTCCTCGCTGTGCTCACCGACCAGCTTGACCGACCACGCGAGTGCGTCGGCGCGGGACCGGGCGACGCCTGCGTCGACGAGCGTGTCGAGCACCTGGCGCTCCGGTTGCTTCAAGCGCGTCATCACCGGTACCGCGATGTGAGTGAACAGAATTCGCTCTGTGCCAACCTCTACACCCCAGGACACCTTGCGTCCGTAGCGGTCCTGCGCTTCATCGGCGATGCGCATCCGCTCGGACCGGGTTTCTTCGCGGAATCGCGAGACGCGGCCTTCGGCGCGGGCCTCGCTCTCATCTTTTCCGGCACTTTCGGGTTCGGCCAGCTTGCCGATGACCGTGATCTCTTCGCGGTCGACGATGACCGTGGGATCGCCGTCGAACCAATCCTCGGGGAGGCGCCCGGCGAACCATTCCGCCGCGCCGGTGGCATCGGGCTGCTGGGCTTGCTGCCAGCCGCCGGGGCGGCCGTACCCGCGCCCGTGCATGTGGTGTTGTTTCATGATTACATAATTACACCGTTACATGTGTAATGGAACTGCGTTTCACCGGCAGCGAACGTCCCGCGGTTGCCCTCCGCGCCGGCGCCAATGCGGAAAACCGTTGATAACAGGGCGTCCGACGTTGTATTTTTGGGAGCGAAGCAGGCCCGGAAGTGATCATTCTCAAGCGCCGGAAGAAGGGGTAGACCCGGCCGCGTCGGACTCGCGCAGGACGCTGTTAGACGCCCCCCAAGAATCGCTCCGGGCCTGCCCATATGCGCACCGCACGTTCAGCCCTCGGGGGAGCCATCGCCTCGCCGGACTCGGTAGAGTCTGACTTCGTTTTTGATGCCCTTGAGGCGACGCGGGCCGGCGAAAGACCAGGAGAATCCCGCGTCGTCGCCGACGGCCTCCATCACCGAATCCGCAACCAGCACGGTGCCTGGTCGCGCCGCGTTGGTGACCCGGCTCGCCACGTTCACCGGGCTGCCAAACCAGTCGCCGGCCCGGCTCACCGCCATCCCGGAGGCGATTCCCGCCCGCAACCGGGGAAAGTCGTTGTCGGTGTCAACGACCTCGACGAGCTTGAGGACGGTATCCAGCAGCGGCGCCGGATCGGGACAAACGAACATCACCGCGTCGCCGATCGTCTTGATGAACCGCACCGGTGGGGCGGTTAAGTCACGCGCCAGGCCGCCCAGCTGGCCGGCGAGTTGTCCCAGCGCTTCGGCCGATACCACCTCACCCAGCCGGGTGAAGCCGACGAGGTCGGCGAAGGCGACGGTGACCTGGCGCGCTCCCGGCAGCGGCTTGCCCGCGGCTCGTTCTCCGGCATTGACCGCCTCGGTCTCCATCATGTGCCGCAACTGCATGAACAGCATGTCCTGGATCATCGGGCCGAGCAGCGGGACGATCTGGCTGACCAGCGCCTTCGACGCCTCGGCGACCTGAAGCTCGGTAGCTCCAGGGCGCATGATCGCCGACAGCGCGGTGTAGCGCATGACCTCGGCAGCGCGTGACAGGCCCTCGGCGAGCACGCGCACCACGAGCACCATTTGATCGGGATCCAGCCCCAGCTCAACAAACCGCTGCGCGTAGGCGGCGGCTTCGCCGTCCGCGCGCATGTGCACGGCCGCGTCGGGGTCGTCCACGCTGGCAAGACCGATCGCGCGCTGCACGCGTTGCAGCAGCTCCAGGTCGACTCCGTACTGCTCGCTGATCTCGCGCGCGGAAACGTAGGTGCCGTCGTCGCCGACCAGGTGGCGGCTGGCCAGCAGCAGCGGCGGGTTGGCCGCCCGGATTTCGTCGGCGGAGATGCCCTGCTCCAGCAGCCACTCGACGAGCTCGGCTCGCTCCGCGCGCGCCGCGCCTTCCAATCCGGCAAGCAGATCATCCACGCTGGCCAACGTATAACGCTGGCAGGCCATTATGTAGGGCATTATGTCGGGCCAGACCACACCGCTGCTCCGGGGCTTCCCGCCGGTCATCGACGATGATGCCGAGGTGCTCATTTTGGGCTCATTCCCGAGCGCCCAGTCGCTGGCCGTACATCAGTACTACGCCAATCCGCGAAATGCGTTCTGGCGCATCACCAGTGAGCTCTTCGACTTCGATCCAAACGCGCCATATGACGTGCGGCTGGCGGCACTGCGCAGCCACGGCGTCTCGCTCTGGGACGTGCTGCACGGATGCCGCCGAATCGGCAGTGCGGACTCCGCGATCGACCCACAGAGCTTGGTGGTCAACAACTTTGGCGTACTGTTCGCCAATTATCCGAGGATCACGCGGGTGTACTTCAACGGAGCGAAGGCGGCTCAGCTGTTCCGCAGGTTAGCCGGCGAGCGGGACTGGCCTGTTGATTACCAGCGGCTGCCGTCAACCAGCCCGGCGCATGTCATGCCGCCGGGCGCCAAGCTGGCGGCCTGGCAAGCGATTTCGGCGTCGATCGCAAGCGCGGCGCAGCCGGGCGAAGCGGGTCGGCGCCAATAGACGC
>DATMMZ010000384.1:0-5720 GCA_035569455.1 Mycobacterium sp.
TCGATCATCACCGGCGAGTTCTGCGGCATGGACGCGACATCGGGCACTTCGACCGTGATGCCGTAGGAGCCCGCACCATGGCCGGCGGTGCCCGGCATGTTCAACGAGTTCAGCCCGCCGAACTGGCATCCCGCGAGCACCGCGACGCCCGAGCCGAGGGCCACCGTGCGGACGGCGCCCCGGCGCACCTTGGCGCGCAATCGTTTCCGAACCGTTGCCGCGGTCATCCGCCCGGCCCTGGCTGCATCGGCGGGACCCCCTCGGCCGGGAACTGCGCACCCATCTCCGGCGCGACGGGCCCGGGGGGCGGCGGGCCCGGCTGTGGCGGCGGGCCCGGCTGTGGCGGCGGGCCCGGCTGTGGCGGCGGGAACGGAGGACCAAAAAACTGCGGCTGCGCCGGTGGTGGTGGCCCGGCCACGGGGTTGGGCGGCAACATCAGCCCATCGACGCTGGTGTCGCCGACACGCGGTGGCGTGCGGCCCTGCGACGGGATCCACTGCAGGTAGGGCAGATACGTCTGCGCCTTGGCTTCGGTGGCTGGCGTGTCGTAGATGACCTGACCCTTGTAGGCGGTGATGGTGTTGATCGCGTGGAACAGAAGCGGCGGATAGTTCATCGATATCCGCCGCAGCACGGGCGCCATCCGCTCCCGACAGATCTCAGCCCGCTTGATGTTGTCGACGTACAAGCTGCCCTCGAAGACACCGCCGCAGATGAACTGCACCGGGTTCGCGAAGTTGGGCAGCGAGAGCAATCCGGTGGCGGTGCCCTGGGCAGGGTCATAGATGTTGTAGAAGTTGGCCAGGCCGTTCGGCGCGACGTGCAGAACCTGCTCCAGGTCGTCGTGCTGGTCGGCGAACAGCTTGGTGAGCTGAGAGAGCTTGTCTACCTGGCCGATCAGCGCAGAGTTGTTGTCTTGCAGGAATCCGCGGACGTCGGACAGCGCCTGGTTGAGCGTCCCGAGGGTGTTGTCGAGGTTGGTCGAGCTGTCGGCGAGCACCTGTGACACGGACGCCAGGTGCCCGCTGAACTGCACGATCTGTTCGTTGCTCTTCGACAGCGCGTCGATCAGGATCTGCAGGTTCTTCACGGTGCCGAAAAGATCCATTCGGGAGTCGCCCAGCCGTCCCGCTGTCTGCGACAGCTCCCGCAGCGCTTGACGGAAGGAGTCACCGTTGCCGTCGAACGTGTCGGCGGCCTGGTTCACGAAGTCGCTGAGCGGTCCCTGCACCGACCCGGCCTGCGGCCCGAGCGACGTGCTGAGCTTGGTCAGCTGCGACTTGACTTCGTCCCATTCCACCGGAGTGGCGGTGCGGTCCAGCGGGATGGTAGCCCCGTTCGCCATGACGGGGCCGCCCTTGTACGCGGGAGCGAGCTGGATGAAGCGAGCGGACACGATGTTTGGCGCCATGATGATCGCCTGCGCGTCGGCAGGGATTTTGATCCCGTCGGAGACCGACATCGTAATCTTCACGGATTGCGCTTGCGGCTCAATGGATTCGACGCGGCCGACCGGAACACCGACAATGCGGACTCCGTCGCCGGGGTACAACCCGACCGCTGTCGTGAAGTATCCGATCACCTTCTGGCCGGCACGGCCCGGCCAGATCAGGTAGACGCCGCCGAGCAGCGCGAGCACCAACGCGGCGATGACGCCGTAGCGCAACCACCTGTTGTCGCGGGACGCGGCGTGGCCAGTCATGGTGACTTCGGCCTAATGATCATGCGCTCGGAAATGAGTCCGCGCAGGTAGTCAGCGAGGCTGGCGGGCAGCTTGCCGGGCTGGAAATACAAGTCGAGCAAGATCTCGCCGATTCCGGGTGGCGGCAGACCGTAGAGGTTGATGTGGAAGCCCGGCCCGGACGCGACCACCTCGCCGAGCGAGGTGGCATAGGGCGGGAGACGCTTGAGCGCTTCGCTGATGTGTTCGCGACGCTGCAGCAGGTTGTCGAGCACCGCGTTGAGCTTCCTCAGCGCGGGGCCGAACTCCCTGCGGTTATCGGCGACGAAGCCGGAAATCTGTTGGGATACGGGCTCAATGCTGGAAATGAGCCTGCTCAGCGCGGCGCGGCGCTCGTCGAGTGCGGCGAACAGCTGATTGCCGTCGACGACGAGCTGGTTCACCTGAGCCGACCGGTCGGCCAGCACCTTCGTGACCGACCTGGCGCGCTCCAGCAGCGAGGCCAAGGCCTCGTCGTTGGCATTGATGCTGCGCGACAACGCCGCGACACCGTCGAGCGCCCGGCGCAGCTGCGGGGTGGCGTCGTGCAGGGAATCCGTCAGCACGCCCAGCGCCTGGGTGAACTTCTTCTTGTCCAGATCACGGGAGTCCTGGCCGAGATCCTGGAGCGCATTGTTCAACGTGTAAGGGGTGGTCGTGCGGTTCAACGGGATCGTCGTGGACTCTCCCCGGCCGGCGGGTGTGACCGCCAGCGACTTCTCGCCGAGGATGGTGTCCGTCTTGATCGACACGAGTGACTGGTCGCCCAGCCTGATCTTGGGGTCGACGGTGAACGTCACTTTCGCCACATCGCCGGCGAGCCCGACGCCCTTCACCTGGCCCACTTTGATTCCCGACACGTTGACGTCGCTGCCGGGCGAGATACCGCCGGCGTCGGCGAAGTACGCCTCGTAGGTCCTGCCCTGCGGCCAGAACGGCAGCTTGTTGTAGCCGAACGCCACCAGCACGACAGCGACGACCACAAAGATGCCGATGATCCCGGTGCGGAGCGGATTGCGTTCACCCATTGTCGGAGCACCTGCCCTTCGACGGGTCGGGAGGTCCACCCTGCGGGAACAACCAGTCGCTGTCGGACGGTGTGCCCCCGGCCCCGATCGACGGGCCGGGGAACTTCAGACGCACGGAGCAGTAGTAGATGTTGAAGTACGCACCATAGGCGCCGAGGGCGTTGAGCCGCAGGTAGTTTTCGGCGAGCGGCTCGATGACCCTGTTGATCTCGTCCTTGCGGTTGTCCAGCTCGGTCGCCAACGGCCGGACGTTCTCGAGGACGCCCTGAATGGGACGCCGCGAGCTCTGCAGCACCTGGGTCAGATCCGATGCAGCGGATGCCAGCGGCGGGATGGCGCCCGCGATGGCATCTTTGCCCTGCGCCAATCCGGTGACCAGTTGCTGGAGTTGATCGACGCTGGCGTTGAATTGGGCGCTCTTCTGGTCGACAGTGGTGAGCACGGTGTTCAGGTGATGGATCACGTCGGAGATCACCTGATAGCGATCCGCGAGCGACTGACTGAACGACCCGGTGCTCGACAGCAGGTCCGACAGCGCGCCGCCCTGGCCTTGCAACAGTTCGATGATCGCGTTGCTGATCTGGTTGATCTTCTCGCCGTTGAGCCCCTTCAGCACGGGACGCAATCCGCCCAGCAGCGCGTCGAGGTCGAGCGCCGGTTCGGTGTTTAGAATCGTCCCTCCCGGCGGAACCTTGCGAAGCTCACCCGGGCCCGACGCGATCTCCATGTAGCGGTCGCCAACCAGGTTCTGATACCGGATCACCGCTTTGGTCGAGGTGTACATCTGATAGCGCTTGTCGACGGAAAACGTGACGTCGACCTTGTTGTCGGGCCGCAGCGCAATGTCGCGGACACTGCCCACGGGTATGCCCGCGATGCGGACGTCGTTGCCGGCTTTGAGCCGTGCCGCGTTCTCGAACACCGCGTGGTAGCTGTTGGTGGAGGCGAATCGGAACTGGCCGAACACCACCACCAGACCGGCTGCGACCAGCAGCATCGCGACGGTGAAGATGCTGACCTTGATGAGGACTCCGCGGTGGCTCATGTGATTGTCTGCTCTTCGCGCAAGCGGCTCATCGCCGTTGACTGCTCTTCGCGCAAGCGGCTCATCGCCGTTGTCTGCTCTTCGCGCAAGCGGCTCATCGCCGTTGTCTGCTCTTCGCGCAAGCGGCTCATCGCTGTCACCAGTCGCTCCGTTGGGCGAACGCCCCGTTGAACAAGAACTGCAGCGTCGACGGGGCATCGACCTGTACCTCGGTGAACGGCTCGTACGGGATGTACGCGTTGTCGGTCACCAGGAACGGTGAGTGGAACCATGATCCGCCGAACTGCTTGCTCGGCATGTTGGGCAGACCGCGGCAGTTCGGCCCACCCGATGCGTTCACGATGGGCAGGCTCTCTGGGTAGGTGTAAATCGGAACGCCCAGAACGAAGTTCGACGACGTGAACAGACCCGGCCTGGTGCCGCCGATCACGGGCGCGAACTGATCGATGGCCTTCTTCACGCCCGAGAAGATGCACCCGAATTCCGGTGAGTAGTCCGACAGCACTTTCAACGGTGCACGGAGCCTGTGAAGCGCGGCGATCAGGTCATCCTGCGCCGGCTGAAGAGTCGCAGTTCCGTTGTCGGCCAGGCCGGTCGCCGCGAGCAGGGTGGCGTTCAGGTTGTCCTGTTCGTCGACGAGGGTGTTACTGATCGTCGGCACGTTGTCAAGCACGGTGACCAGATCGGGCGCGGCGTCGCCGTAGATGTTGCCCACCGCCGCGGCCTGCTGGAAGTCCGACTGCAATGCCGGCATTTTCGGATTGATCTTCGGCAGATACTGATTCAGGCCGGCGAGCGTCGCGCCGAAGTCGTCGCCGTGGCCGCGCAAACCCTCGGCGATCGCCGTCAGCGTCGCGTTCAGATCCACCGGATTGATCTTGTGCAACACGTCGACGAGGGTCTGGAACAACGTGTTGACTTCAAGTTGCACCGAGGAGGCCTGCACCCGCGCACCCGGCTGCAGGGCGGTGCCCGACGGATTCTGCGGCGGAACGAATTCCACCGATTTCGCGCCGAAGATCGTGTTGCTGGCGATCTTGACGACGGCGTTCGACGGGATGTAGCGCATCTGGCCGCTGTCGATCGCGAGCGTCAGCCGCGCTTCGTTGTCCTTGTATTGGATGTCGGAGACCTTGCCGATCTGGACTCCGCGGTACTTGACCTTCGCGTCCTTGTCCATCACCAGGCCGGCCCGCGGCGAGGTCACCGTCACCGAATCGGTGGACGTGAACGCGGCCGTATAAGAAAGGTAGGTCAGCGCGGCGAACGCCAGGATGATGGTCGCGAGCACCGCGCCCGCGATCCTGGCATGGAGGGTAGGAGACCCGGAATTCGCCAATGCTCCCCCTTATCCGGAAAGGTTGAAGTTACCGGACGCGCCGTATACGGCGAGGGAGATGAACAAAGTGATCACGACGACGACGATCAGCGAGGTCCGCACCGCCTGACCAACCGCGATACCGACGCCCACCGGGCCGCCGGATGCGTTGTAGCCGTAGTAGGTATGCACGAGCATCACCGCGACCGCCATCACGATGGCCTGCAAGAACGACCACAACAGGTCGGTCGGGATCAGGAACGTGTTGAAGTAATGGTCATACAGGCCGCCAGACTGGCCGTTGATGTAGACCGTCGTGAAACGCGCCGCGAAGAAGGCCGCGAGCACCGACAGCGAGTACAGCGGGATGATCGCGATCAGGCCCGCGACGATCCTGGTGGACACCAGGTAGGAAACGGAATGAATCGCCATCGCCTCGAAGGCGTCGATCTCTTCGGACACCCGCTGGGCGCCCAACTGCGCGGTGGTGCCGGCGCCGATGGTGGCGGCGAGCGCGATGCCTGCGATGACGGGGGCCACGATCCTCACGTTGAGGAAGGCGGACAGGAAGCCGGTCAGCGCCTCGATGCCGATGTTGCCCAGCGACGA
>DATMMZ010000385.1:0-13993 GCA_035569455.1 Mycobacterium sp.
GTCGAACGTCTCGGCCATCAACTTCTCGGCTTCGGGATCCATCCACGTGGTGACGAAGGTGGCCAGATTCAGCCGCGAGCTGCCGTCGAGCATCAGCTCGTCATGGATGAAGCGGTAGGCAGCCTCCGGATCCATCGACTCGTCGGGCAGCCGTAGTGCGGGTATCGGCGCTGTGAACATGCGGCCGGTATAGGCGGGAGCGATGGCGTGCGCGGGAACGGATGGATGTTGGGGCACGACGGATCCTTTCGTTTGACCGTGGCTGCTATAGGGCGGCCAGGACGGCTCGGATGTGCGGCACAATTCGCGACGCCGACGTGGGCGCGTCACCGGGACCCGGGTCGGCGGCCGAGCGCGCGGCCGCCCGCGCGTGCACGAATGCCGCGGCCGCAGCTGCCTCCGCCGTCGGCAGCCCCGCGGCCAGGAGCGCCCCGATTATGCCCGACAGCACGTCGCCGGACCCGGCGGTGGCCGCCCAGGACTGTCCGGCCGGATTCAAATAGACCGGACCGCCGGGGTCGGCGACGACCGTCACATTCCCCTTGAGCAACACCGTCGCCCCGAACGCGTCGGCCAGCTTGCGGCACGCGCCAACGCGGTCGTCGCCGGGCGGAGCCCCGGCCAGCCGGGCGAATTCACCGGCGTGCGGCGTCAGCACCGTCGGCGCGTTGCGGCTGACCACCAGCTCGGGGTGGGCCGCCAACATTGTCAGCCCGTCGGCGTCGACCAGCACCGGCAGGTCGGTGTCCAGCGCGAACCACAGTGCAGCGGCCCCGGTGTCGTCGGTGCCCAGCCCCGGCCCGACGACCCAGGCCTGCACCCGCCCGGCCGCAGCCGGGGTGGGCGACGCGATGACCTCGGGCCAGTGCGCGAGCACCTCGCCGTGCGCGCCGCCGGCGTAGCGGACCATGCCGGAGGTGGCCGCGACGGCGGCGCCGGTGCACAGCACGGCCGCGCCCGGATACGTCGACGAGCCGGCCAGCACCCCGGTGACGCCCTGGGTGTACTTGTCGTCGCGGGGCCCCGGCACCGGCCAGCGCGCGGCCACATCGGCGGCCCCGAAACCGAGGACATCGGTGTCGGGCAGGTTCAGCCCGATGTCGACCAGCGTTACGCGGCCGCAGTCGGCGAGCGCGTGCACGGGCTTGAGCCCGCCGAAGGTGACGGTCAGCGCGGCGTGCACCGCGGGGCCGCTGATCGCCCCCGTGTCCACGTCGATGCCGCTGGGGATGTCGACGGCGACCACCGGGATCGCTTCGGCCGCAACGCTGGAGAACACCTCGGCCGCGGCCGGCCGCAGCGGCCCCGAGCCGGAGATGCCCACCACCCCGTCAATGACGAGATCGGTTGCCGCCGAAACACTTTCGACGATGCGGCCACCGGCTTTCCGGAACGCCGCCAACCCCTTGCGGTGGGTACGGTCCGGGTTGAGCAGCACCGCGTCGGCGGCCGCGCCACGGCGGCGCAGGAAGGTCGCCGCCCACAGTGCATCACCGCCGTTGTCGCCCGACCCGACGACCGCGCACACCCGGCGGCCGGCAACCCCGCCCGCGCGCACGGTCAGCTCGCGGATGATCTCGGTGGCCAGCCCGAAGGCCGCTCGTCGCATCAGCGCACCGTCGGGCAGGCTGGCCAGCAGCGGCGCTTCTGCGTCGCGGATTGCGTCTACTGAGTAGTAATGCCGCATCACAGTCAGCATTCCACGCTCGCGGGGATTGCACACAGCACACGTTCAGGAGCCGTCCGTAGATTCGGTTTTGAACGACGACAGGGAGGGCGAGTATGGCACGCAGAGATGGCGACACCTGGGACCTGAGCAGCGGCGTGGGAGCCACTGCCACCGGTGTCGCGGTAGGACGCGCGTTGGGCAGCCGCGGCCCCAACGCATTGATCAACGACCCCTTCGCCGAGCCGCTGGTTCGCGCGGTGGGCGTGGATTTTTTCACCCGCATCGCCAGCGGCGAATTGGATCCCGCGGTGGTCGACGACAACGGCGACTTCGGGATGCAGCGGATGGGCGACATGATGGCTGTGCGCACCCGGTTCTTCGACGACTTCTTCATCGCCGCGGCCAATGAGGGGATCCGCCAGGCGGTGATCTTGGCCTCGGGGCTCGACGCCCGCGCCTACCGGCTGCCTTGGCCGGCCGGAACCACAGTGTTCGAAATTGACCAGTCCCAAGTCATCGAGTTCAAGACCGCAACCTTGGCCGAGCTGGGCGCCACCCCGACCGCCGATCGGCGGACGGTACCCGTCGACCTCCGCGATGACTGGCCCGCGGCGCTGCGCGCGGCCGGCCTGGACCCCACCAAAGCAACCGCATGGAGTGCCGAAGGCCTGCTGCCGTTCTTGCCCCCCGACGCCCAGGACCGGCTGCTGGACAACATCACTGCGCTGAGCCCAACGGGAAGCCAGTTGGCCACCGAGAACTTGCAGGGGGCCGGCGATGGCGTACAGACGATGGCGGACCGCATGCGTGCGGTCACCGACCAGTGGCGCGAACACGGTTTCGACATCGAGATGACCGACCTCTGGTACGCCGGCGACCGCAACGACGTGGTCGAATACCTGGGCACCCATGGCTGGGTAACAGCCGCCACCAGTGTGGCGGATTTGTGTGCCGCCCATGGTCTTTCGTTGCCTACTAGTCCCGACGATGACGGCGCGAGGCTGAGCTCGCTGGCCTACGTCAGCGCGATCCGGTCCTAGCGGTGTTGAATGCCCTGGCCAGCCAGTCAGCCATCGCCGCAGCCAGCGCCGCACGATTCTCGCGCTTGTCGATCCCGTGTCCGTCGTCGCCGAAGAGCAGGTAGCGCACCTCGCGACCGGCCTGGCGCAGCGCCTCGACGATCTGCTCCGATTCGCTGACCGGCACGTTGGTGTCGTTGGCCCCATGTACGACCAGCAGCGGCGCGATCATCGCATCCACCCGGCGCAGCGGAGACAATCGCTCGAGTAACTCGCGGTCGTTGACCGGATGACCATACTCCGGATATGCGGCGTCAGCGATCCACGCTTCGGTGTTGCGATAAAAAGTATTCAGGTCACTCATCCCGCAGATTGTGATGCCCGCCGCGAACAGATCGGGGTAAAAAGTCAAGGCCGCCATGGTCAGAAAGCCGCCATACGACCAGCCTGCGCAGGCAATGCGCTTGGGGTCAGCGAGGCCGTTATCCACCAGGAACTGCACACAATCGGCGACGTCGTCGATGGCCGCGAATCGTTTCTCCTTGTCGTCCGCGTGGACGAATGTGCGGCTAAAGCCGCCGGAACCGCGGACATTTGGTGCCAGCACGCTGATCCCATCGTTGACCAAACGCGAAAAAATCTCGTTGTAGCCGGGCCGGGCCTGTCCCTCCGGACCGCCGTGCAGGTACACGACCGCGCCCGCCGGGCCGCCAACCGCTGAAGACCCCGCCGGCCGGTACAGCCACGCGTTCAGGCTCAGGCCGTCGCGTGCGGTGATCGTCTCCGGCGCCTGCCGCACCGAGAATCCGGGGATGATTGGACCGCGACTCGGTTCTCGGTCGATGGGTTGCCATTGCCGCGAGCGCGAGTCGACCAGCTCGACGGTTCGCGGCAGAGACGGCCCTTGCACAGTCATCGCGACCATCGAGCCACCCGCGCTGATGGACAGATCGCTTGCGACCAACCCAGGCAACGGGATCGGCTCGGTCAGCGTGTTGTCGATGTATTCGAGGATCTGTAATTCGCTGCGGCCTTGCAGGTTCCAGAGCAGCGCGATGGTGGACAAGTCGTCACTGACAGCGAACTCGTCGAGATCACAGTCCGAGCGCTCTGCGACCACAAAGTAGGTTACGCCGTCCGGCGTGGCTGTCACTTCCAGCAGCCGGGCGTGCTCGCAGCCATTGTCGCTGCGGATCAGCGTCCGCACATACCCGCTGCCATCCGGGCCCGGGTAGTAAAGCTTGGTCATCTCGCCGGTGGGACCGTAACGAATGCGGCGGGGATAGTGGTCGTCGAGGATGACCCCGTCGGTGGTGCAGGAGCCGGGGTCGGATGGCAGCAAGGCGATTTCGGTCTGCCCGAGCAGCATGACCATTTCGTGGTAGCCGCGCGGCCCCACCCGAATCAGCGACGCCCCGGCCCAGGCGTCGACTAGCCGGCCACCGGATCGGCTGTCCAGCACGGTGTGACGACCGTCGGCCGGATCGATCAGGCAGGACCGCCCAACCCCGTCCTCACCGGTCAGGATCGCCGCCACCCGGGTGCCGTCCCACGCGATCAGCTCGGCGGTCCCGGCCTCTTCGCCGTCGATGCGCCGGGCCATCCGGTCGTCGGGATCGGTGGTGACGACCCAGATCTGCTTGCGTGTGCTTCCCTCCGAGGCTACCTCGCATGCCAGCCACTGGCCGTCCGCAGAATGGATGACTCGAGAGACCGGGCCCTCGACCGGAAGCTCAACATCCCGCGACGAGCTGGCTCGATGGCCGCGAAGAAAGCGCTGCACCGCGCGCGGATAGCCGCCGTCGTCGACGAGGTGGGCGAACGCGGTGGCGTCCGGGGACAGCGAAGCGCCATAGAGCGCACGCACCTGCTGCCCCATCGCCTCAGCCCTCCATGCTTTGCAACCACATTTCGAGTACCGCCAGTTGCCACAACGCATTTGAGCCCAGCGTGGTCCGTGTCTCGTTCGGTGCGGCTAGCAGGCGGCTAACCGTTTCGCTGCGATACAAGCCACGCGCCCGCGCGGCGTCGTTGGTCAGAGCATCGCGCACCATGTCGAAAACCTGGCCATGCAAATGGCGGATTCCCGGAACCAAGAAGTGGCCCTTGGTCCTGTCGATCACCTCCGACGGCAGTAGCGCCCGTGAGGCATTCTTGAGCACTCCCTTGCCGCCCGAGCCTAGCTTCAGCTCGGGCGGGCAAGCGGCCGCCAGCTCGACGAAGTCGTGATCGAGAAACGGCACGCGCGCCTCGAGGCCCCACGCCATCGTCATGGTGTCGACGCGCTTGACCGGATCGTCGACGAGCATCACCTGGGTGTCCAGCCGCAACGCGGCGTCCACCGCGGAGTCCGCGCCCGGCGCGTCCTGGTGGGCGGCCGCGAACTCGAGGCTCACGTCGGCGTCAATCCCGTACTCGGGGGCAAAGATTGACAGCACATCGTCGTGGCTGCGGTCGAAGAACACCTTGCCATACGCCTCGGTGGTCTGTTCGCGGGCGACGTTGGCCAGCGGCGGGTACCAGCTGTAGCCGGCCAGTATTTCGTCCGCGCCCTGGCCGGACTGGACCACCTTCACCGACTTGCTGACTTCGGCCGACAGCAGGTAGAAGGCCACGCAGTCGTGGCTGACCATCGGTTCGCTCATCGCGGCAATGGTTTCCGGTATCGCGGGGACCAGCTTCGACGTGTCGATATGGATCTTGTGGTGATCGGTGTCGAAGGTCTTGGCGACCAAGTCGGAGTAGAAGTACTCGTCGCCGGATTCGCCGTCGGATGAGTCAAAGCCGATGCTGAACGTAGCCAGGCCGTGCTGGCCGTGCTCGGCGAGCAGCGCCACCACGATCGAGGAGTCGATGCCACCCGACAGCAATACGCCGACGGGCACATCGGCGACCATCCGGCGCTCGACGGCGGTGCGCAGCGCATCCATCAGCGCGGCCTCCCAGTCGCCAGCCGACCAGGACGCCTTGCCGGGATCGCGGCCGAACTCCGGGGTCCAGTACAGGGTGTCGGTGTGCGAACCGTCGGGCTGGATGACCCGCACGGTTGCCGGCGGAAGCTTGCGCACGCCGCGGTAGATCGTCAGCGGTGCCGGCACGACGGAGTGGAAAGTCATGTAGTGGTGCAGCGCCTCGCGGTCCAGTTCCGTGTCCACGCCGCCGGCGCTCAGCAGCGCTCGCACGGTGGATGCGAATCGCAGCCGGCCGGGCGAGGTTGCCAAATACAGCGGTTTGATGCCCAGCCGGTCGCGCGCCAGCGTCACCACGCCCGAGTCGTGGGCGGCGATGACGAAGGCGAACATTCCCTTGAACCGGTCGACGCAGCGGGCACCCCATTTGTGGAAGGCCTTTATCACCACCTCGCTGTCGGCGGTCGAGAAGAAGCGGTACCCGGTGGCTTGGAGTTCGGAGCGTAGGTCCTTGTAGTTGTAGATGCAGCCGTTGAACACCAACGTCAACCCGAGCTCACTGTCGACCATCGGCTGGGCGCCACGGGCGGACAAGTCGATGATCGACAGCCGCCGATGCCCGAGCGCCACCCGTCCGTGCGCCATCACGCCGTCGCCGTCCGGCCCGCGTGACGCCATCGCGCCGGTCATCCGGGCGACCGCGCCGACGTCTGCCGCTTGCCCGTCCCACCGGATCTCACCGCAGATTCCGCACATTTCTCCTCGCTAACCTCCGCCCGCTCTTACGCCGGTGAGAATCCAGGTGTCCTTGCTGCCCCCGCCGGAGGACGAGTTGACGATCCGCGATCCGCGGCTGGCCACTCGAGTCAACGCCGCAGGCAAGACGTGCGCCGACACCGAACCTCCAGCGGCGGGCCGCAAGTGGACAAAGGCGCGCAGGTCGACGTGATGCGGGTAGATGCCGTCACCGTCGAAGGTGGGATGGGTGGACAAGGCAACCAACTCCTGGGCGATGAACCGCTCCGGTTGTGTGACCAGCTCGCGTCGGCGCGCCTCCAGGGCCGCGTCGGAGGCGTCCGGCCCGATCAGCACGCCGCTTCCGCCTAATCCGTCGATGGGTTTCACCACCATATCGCCCAGGTTGGCGAGCACGAAGTCGCGCTGGTCGCGCTCGGCGCAGATCCAGGTCGGAACCTGGGCAAGCTTTGGCCTTTCGCCAAGGTAATACTCGATCATGGCCGGGACGTACGCGTAAATCGCTTTGTCGTCGGCCACTCCGTTCGCCAACGCGTTGGCGATAGTGAGATTGCCTGCGCTGATCGCGCTGAGCAGCCCTGGCCGCAGCGGCGCGCCGTCGTATCCGGTGGAGGACAGCAGCATGTCCTCGTCCATTCGCGCGTAGACCACGTCGATGGGCCGGACACTGGAACCGATGTGCTGCAGGAGCTTTCTGTCGCGCACCGACAGGTCCGACGGCTGCACCACCGCAACATCCATTTCCTCGGCCAGGAAGGTGTGTTCGAACCAGGCGGAGTCTTCCCAGCCGGTGGACAACAACACCGCGGTCGGGGCGTCCGGCGCATGTGCCGGCGCCGCGGCACGCAGCGTCTCCAGCAGCAGCTGCGGCGCCCGCTCGACGTCCTCGAGCACGGCCGGCGGTTGCAGCTCTGGCACGTGCTTGCGCAGCAATCGGTGGTTGACGATTGCGTACCCGGCGCCCGACGGCACCCGCAGATTATCTTCGAGAACCATCCATTGACCAGCGCGGTCGCAGACGAGATCGGTTCCGCTGATGTGCGCCCGCACCGTGTTGCCGGCCACGCGGCCCGTCGATCGGAAACCGGGCGCGCGGTCGAGGACCTGCAGACCGATGATCCCATCGGCGACGATCGCTTGATCGGAATAGATGTCGCGCAGGAATGCGTCCAGCGCTCGGGCACGCTGAGCCAGCCCTTCGGACAGCTCCGCCCACTCAGCGGCGGTCACCATGCGCGGCACCAGGTCGATCGGAAACAGCTGGGCGCGGTGCTGACCGGTAACCCGGAACGTGACGTTGTCGTCGCGTTGCTCCTGCTCGATGCCCGTTTCCCGCAAACGCAACTGCGCCACCCCGAGGCCGGCAATAGTGCCCAGGACGGCCCGATAGTGCTGCCGCGGGTGACCGTCGGCGTCGACAGCTTCGTCATAGCTGATATCAAGGTGGCCGCGGCCGGCGGCCGGTTGGCTGCCGGGCTGGTAGCCGAACAACAGGCTCGGGACGTCGCTCACCGGGGCTGCGCCCGCCCAACGGCCTGCGGTTTCTTCGATCAGCTGATCGACCACGTCGGTGAGACGCCCCCGGCGGCGCAGCGCCCGTCGTTGCCGAGCCGACGACGTGCCCACGGCCAGCGCCTCGCGGGTCAATTCGCTGACGGTTTCCCAGTCACCGTTGTCTTCCAGTTGGGGGCGCAGCGAGTCGACCAGTTCGGTGACCACTTCCGCCGCCGGTCTACTGGCCGGACCGCTGACGTCGACCAGGTCGCCCTCCAGCCCCGACCGAGCGGCCCGCCACAGCGCTGCCCGGCCCAGCGCCGGCGACAGGATCGTTCCGGCCAGACCGCTCCGCACGGCGTCGACCTCGCGATCGACCAAAGCGCGGAACAGCCCGGCGACCAGCGCCACGGTGTCCACGGACGGGCAGCTGTCACACACCCGCAGTTCCAGCGTGGGCGCGCAGGTCGCCGGACGGACGTCGAAATAGACCATCCCCGGGTCGGCGATGACGCCGCTGGCCACCAGGTCATCGACCAGCTCGTCGTATTCCTCGGCCGACCGCACAGGAGCGGCCAAGCCGGTTGTCGGCCAGCGCTGCCAGACGAGCGTGCGCATGCTCGCGTAGCCGGTGTCAGAGCCATCCGATGCGAACGGCGAGCTGGCGGACAGTGCAAGCAGAGTGGGCAAATACGCCGCCACCCGGTGCCCCACCACCACCGCCTCGTCGCGGTCGTCGACACCGACATGCACCTGGGTGCCACAGATCAGCTGCTCGCGCGCCAGCAGTTGATAGTCGGCGAGCATCTGCCGGTAGCGCGGGGTCTTGGTGACGCGCATTTCAGCCGGCACCGCCAGCGGGACCGCCCCCGCTGCGACCACCCCCATGCCCAGGTCGGCGGCGGCTTCAGCCAAAACCCCGCGATGCCGGACAAGCTCGTTGAGCAGTCCCTCAAGCGAGTCGACCACCCGGGTATTGGTCTCGACGACGCAACGCTGCAACTCGGCGACGTAATCGCCGGTCAGCTCGGCCAGCAGTTCCGGTGCGCGCGCGGTGAGTCGCCTTGTTTTGAGATCGACAAGGTGAAACTCCTCTTCGGCACCCAGTGTCCGCGGCGACGTATGTCGCATCCTGCCCACACTATGGGCAGGGCTTTACCTCCGCGTTAACCGGCTTGCCACTAAAGGCTTTGTCCATGCTTTTGCAAGACGCCTCTGAGTTTCGCCGGATCCCATGGCTGGCCCTCGCGTTTTCGGGTCATCGGGTAGAAGCAGAGCCCGATGAGGATCGAGCTGAAGTGGCCGATCGCGGTGAAGTTGAGGTCTTTAAGGTCGATCTGGGTGAGCGGGAAACCAAAGATGACGAGCAGGATCGCAAGATAGCCCCATCGCCACGGCGACGCGATGTGGTAGGTCAGCACCGCGATCACCCCGACGAGGAAGTAGCTGACCCCGATGTCGCGAGCGTGCATCAGCTTCTGGGGTGCATCGTGATAACGGATCGCCAGGAACAGCAGGCCCTCACTGATATACGTAGCGCCAATGTGCGCAGTCAGTCCCACAGTGAGCCAACGCAACTGGCCAAGCCAATGCTCGGCGGGCACGAGGAACAGGGTGAACAGCACCAGGTACGGTGTCCAATATTTACCGTCGATCCAGAACAGGCTGTAAATCAGCACTTCCAGCGGATCTTTTAACAAGTGGTGGATGTTGGTGGAGCCGTCGACGACTATCGCGTGGTACTGCCGCTTAGTGAGGTTGCGCTGAATGATCGTGGTGACCAGCAACACGGTCAGCCAGGTGTAGGTCAACGGGGCGCGGCTGACAAATTGCCACACCGCGAGCCCGATGCTTCGCAGTCGTTCCCCCACCGATGCATTCGCCACGGCGTCCACCTTCGCATGCGTGGCGGTGCGCCGTACCGATTCGGCAAACGTGTCAGGTCGGCTTGTCGGCGTCGGGTCTCAGGTGCCGCCACCAGCACGAGATGTAGATCACCATCGAGATCACCAACACGACGACCACCCAGAGAACGATCGAGACGTCGATCCAGCTTCCGAATGGGGGCGAGTCGGGAAGCGCATTCCGCAAAGGCATCACCGCAAAGAGCATGGCCGCATACCACGTCGTCATGGGCGGCTGGAATTTTCGCCGGTCACGCCTCGTCTGAATCGCAACGAATAGGCCTACACCAGCGAGCGCGATAAGAACGCCGAGGATGACGACGCCGAACGCCACGGTGCTTGACGATCGGTGCAAATCCACCCGGTACGGCGAGAGCACATCGGTTTTGTCGACGTGAGCCACGTCAACTTTCCAGCCGAGCAGACGGTCGACCATTATCACCGTCGGTGTCACCGGTTTTTGCGTGGCGCCAGAGAGCAGATGGAGGCTGATCGGAACCGAACGGTAGCGATCGAAGGGCCAATCCGCGACCTCACCGGTAAGGGTTACCGAAACACGAAAAACATCTGGCAGCGCGCCCTTCGACCACGTGTGTGTGCTGGCGGAAACCACCGACGTGACCAGCAAACTTAGGTCTTCCTTGAGGTTGCGGGTCGCCGGGTCCAATAGTTCTGGCCCGGGTGCAACGGTGTAGTTGGCAATAAGCAAGCTGTTGTCCGACTGGATATCTTGGACATCGACGGTCACCGTGGTCCCGTCGCTACCTGGCAGACTTTCAGCAACCTGATGTGGGTGGCCCATACCGTCGTTGACATACAACACAATTGACCCGACATATGCCGCAATGAAGACCACGACACCGACGATGCCCAGCCTCATGAACCCGGTTACTCGACGGTGACGGACTTGGCGAGATTTCGCGGCTTGTCGACGTCGTAGCCGCGTGCCTGTGCCACCGACGCGGCGAACACCTGAAGCGGGATGGTCGACAGCAGCGGCTGCAAAAGTGTTGACACCGCAGGGATTTCGATCAGGTGATCGGCGTAGGGACGCACGGTTTCGTCGCCCTCTTCGGCAATCACGATGGTCACCGCGCCGCGGGTCTGGATCTCCCGGATATTGGACAGCAGCTTGGCGTGCAGCGTGGCGGACCCCTTCGGGGAGGGCATGACCACGATGACCGGCAAATCGTCTTCGATCAGCGCGATTGGGCCGTGCTTGAGCTCGCCGGCGGCGAAGCCCTCGGCGTGCATGTAGGCCAATTCCTTGAGTTTCAGCGCGCCTTCCAGCGCGACCGGGTAGCCGACGTGGCGACCGAGGAACAGCACGGCGGTCGACTGGGCGAACCGGTGCGCCAGGTCGGCCACCGGCCCGATCGTCGCGATTACTTGTGCCACCAGGTCTGGCATCGCTTCCAGCTCGCGGTACTCGCGCTCCACCTCGTCTGGGTACTTGGTGCCGCGAGCCTGCGCCAACGCCAGGCCCAGCAGGTAGTTGGCGGCTATCTGGGCGAGAAAGGTCTTCGTAGACGCCACCCCGATCTCCGGGCCGGCGCGGGTGTACAGCACCGCATCGCACTCGCGCGGGATCTGGGAGCCGTTGGTGTTGCAGATCGCCAGCACCTTGGCCTTCTGCTCCTTGGCGTGCCGGACCGCCTCCAGGGTGTCCGCGGTTTCACCGGACTGCGAGATGGCCACTACCAGGGTGCTGCGGTCCAGGACCGGGTCGCGGTAGCGAAACTCGCTGGCGAGCTCCACTTCCACGGGCAGCCGCGTCCAGTGCTCGATCGCGTATTTCGCGAGCAGCCCGGAATGGTAGGCGGTGCCGCAGGCGACCACGAATACCTTGTCCACCTCACGCAATTCCTGGTCGGACAGCCGCTGTTCGTCGAGCACGATCCGGCCGTTGACGAAATGCCCTAGCAGCGTGTCGGCCACCGCGACGGGCTGTTCGGCGATCTCTTTGAGCATGAAGTACTCGTATCCGCCTTTTTCAGCGGCGGCCAGGTCCCAGTCGATGTGAAACTCGCGGTAGTCCTTCCCCTCCTGCAAGTCGTCGTTGCCGTCGAAGTCGGTGATGCAGTAGCCGTCCGCGGTGATCACCACGGCCTGGTCCTGGCCCAGTTCGACCGCACGGCGGGTGTGCGGGATGAACGCGGCAACATCCGAGCCGACGAACATCTCGCCGTCGCCGATGCCGAGCACAAGCGGCGTCGACCGGCGGGCGGCGACGATGGTGCCGGGCTCGTCGGCATTGGCGAACACCAGGGTGAAGTGGCCCTCCAGCCGGCGCAGCACGGCCAGCACGGAGCCGGTGAAGTCGCCGGCCGTTTCACCGTGGTGATACGCGTGGGCCACCAGGTGCACGGCCACCTCGGTGTCGGTGTCGCTGGCAAACTCCACGCCGGCCGTCTCCAGCTCATGGCGCAGGGTCGCGAAGTTTTCGATGATGCCGTTGTGGACGACGGCGATCTTGCCGGCGGCGTCGCGGTGCGGGTGCGCGTTGCGGTCGGTGGGGCGCCCATGGGTCGCCCACCGGGTGTGGCCCAGGCCGGTGCCGCCGGTCAGCGACGCCGGCGGCATTTCGGCTAGCGCAGCCTCCAGGTTGCCCAGCCGGCCGGCGCGACGGCGGACTGTGAGTTTGCCGTTCCCGTCGACCAGGGCGATTCCCGACGAGTCATAACCGCGGTATTCCATCCGGCGCAGGGCGTCCATGACGACCTCGCAGGCAGCGCCCTGCCCGACATAGCCGACAATTCCGCACATTCTGAACAGGGTAGTGCAAGCGACCGGCCCCGACGGCTTGAACGGCGCTGACCTGCGGTAATGCGGGCGTGCCGCGAGCGGAACCGGCGAAGCCCAGTGAGGCTACCCCCGGCGGATGACCGGCGGATGACACGCCCGGGTCTATTTCAATTCATGCCAAGTTCCTATTAAACGGAAGTGTTTTTCACCTGATGTATTTGTGACGTTTTCGATTACTTCATTGCGCCAGCAACACGCCCACTTACGCTACGGAATATCGGCAAGGCTGGCAACCCCCGAGGCGCCAGGAGAACTGCGGAATCGGCTAACGCCGTATTGGCAGACCAGCTGGGGCGACGACGGCAACCTGGCCAGCGGAAAGGAAGACGGTGTTGATTCACGCCTGATCACGATCGCACTAGGTTCCGGAGCAGCCGCAGCTGGCGAATAGTGTTATCGATCAACAATTTAGCCGTCGCGGCGATCGCTACTCAATCGCGAAACTGTTCTTCGTCATCAACGCATTCAGCCGACATCAATGGCGATAGTCCGCTACCAAGTAACCACGCCAGGAGTTGTGTCACGGATTGGCTTGAAGCGAATTCTGCAGTATGCGCAAATGCGTCCAGTAAACGCTAATTCGAGACGTCGGGCGCGGATCGCGGGGCAAAAAGACGCTTTTTGATCCGGCCTGCGCCATCTTCTAGGAGGGAATCATGACTGCTGTTCTGTTAGACGATGTAGATGTAGTGACCACCACCCCACCCGCACTACGGCTGACGCTGGCGCCTGAGCCGCAGCGGCCCGCAAAGCGGGTTCGTCGATCGCAGATCGACGCCAGCGGCGACCCTATGGTGGACGCGACCGCTCGCTTGCTGAGCATCCCGCTGCGCCACGTGTATGCGGCGCTCTGGCGCATGGGCCTGATCGACGTGCGCTAACGTCGACGGGTGGCCCGCATCCGCAAGCTCGTTGCCGCCCTCACCCGCCGTGGTCCACATCGGGTTTTGCGTGGTGACCTGGCCTTTGCCGGCTTGCCTGGGGTGGTGTACACCCCGGAAGCGGGACTGAACCTGCCCGGCATCGCCTTCGGTCACGACTGGCTCAGCGGTGCCGCCCGTTACTCGGGTCTGCTGGAACATCTGGCGTCATGGGGCATCGTGGCCGGCGCGCCCGACACCCAGCGCGGCCTGGCGCCCTCGGTGCTCAACCTGGCTTTCGACCTCGGTACCGCCCTGGACATCGTGGCGGGTGTGCGCCTTGGACCCGGCAAGATCAGCGTGCACCCCGCCAAGCTCGGCGTTGCGGGTCATGGCTTCGGCGGCTCGGCCGCGGTGTTCGCCGCGGCCGGCATGCCCGCCAAGCCCGCAGCGGTCGCAACGATCTTCCCGACGTTCACCAGCCCCTCGGCCGAGCAGCCCGCTGCGACGCTGAAGGTCCCGGGTTTGATCTTGACCACGCCCGGAGATCCGAAGACGTTGAATTCCAACGCCCTCG
>DATMMZ010000386.1:0-2773 GCA_035569455.1 Mycobacterium sp.
TTGGGTATATAGGACCGGTACGAGACGTCAGTCGATGCGAGGAGACCAGATGAGCGAGGGCAACGACTTCAACGAACGCAATATCGCCGAGTTCCGCGCCAATCACGGTCGTGTCGGGGGCCCGTTCGAGGGGGCGCCGCTGGTCGTTCTGCACACCGTCGGTGCACGCAGCGGGCAGCCGCGGACCAACATCATGATGTACCTGGCCGACGGCGACCGTTATCTTGTGTTCGCCTCGAACAACGGTGCCGACGATAACCCGGCCTGGTACTGGAACCTGAAGGCCAACCCCGACGCCCGCATCGAAATCGGCGACGACATCGTCGACGTGCATGCCACCGAGCTGCAGGGCGCCGAACGGGACGACAAGTACGCGCTGCAGGCCGAGCGGTATCCGGGATTCGCTGAGTACGAGCGCATGACGTCGCGGACCATCCCAGTTGTGGCGCTCACGCCTACCGGTGGGGCGAAGCCGCGCGAATGAAGGTCCTGGCCACCGGCGCGACGGGGCAGTGCGCCCATCACGTCGTGACTGCCCTCGTCGCCCATGGAATCGACGTCCGCGGCGTCGTCCACGATCCGGCTAAGGCCGACGAAGCTAGCACGGCTGGCGCGACCGAAACGGGTGGAGGTGGATCTGGCCGACACCGACGGGCTCGCCGAGGCGCTGCTCGGGGTGGAAGGGGTCTTCCTGATCACCCCGGCGTTCCACCCGGACGCCACGTTGATGGCGCTGAATGTCGTTGCGGCGGCGGGCAAAGCAAACATGAAAGGCCCACCTCCAACTAGAAGTTGGAGTCCGATGTTGTTCCCCAAGCAGCCATTTCAGGGTCACCGCCATCCTGGCGCGATTAGAGTCCCACAGCTACACATCTCCGATGTTCTAAATGATCCGTGCACCAAGCGATTTGGCCGACCAGCGCGTCTAGCACGCGGCGTCGAGAACGTCGCGGACGCAGTCGAGGTAGTCCGGGAATGGGTCATGGCTCGCGCAAACGATGCGGAGCCGGCCGTTGAAGGTACAGATGCCGGCGCTCAGCTCGCCTTGGATCTGGCCGAGTATCGCCGGTCCCCAGATCGCCACCGGTCGCACCGCCTGGGGTGTGCCCATGTCCAGGACACCCAAGTTGGACGCGAACGCCTCGAAGCTCAGCCCGTCAATCAGGAAGTCTTCTGCGTCTTGGGTGGTCGCCCCGACGGGGATGAATTGTTCGGTGGCAGCCGACGCGACCAACAGCGCGGGCACCGACCGTGCACCGGCGAGCTGGTCGCCGACGGTGCGGGCCATGTCCCACAGGTCGGTGAGCTCCTGGCGGATGAACGCGGTGCGGGCCGCGCTGATGTAGAGGCAGACGTCGTCGCCGACACCAAGATGGGTCCGGATGTCTATGGGAGTTATCAACCGGACGAACTCGTTTCGGCCCGAAGCGATGATCACCTGGCTCATGGCCGAGACCACCGCCGAGTGCACAGTGGTCAGCTCGGCGCGGGCGCGGGTGACCAGCCGCCGGGTCAGATCCTCATTGAAGGAGGCGGCGGTCAGATCGGGCACCTCGCCGTCGAACGGCCGAATCGTCGACGGGGTGGCCAGCCAGTCCGGCTGCGCCGGCGCTGGCGGGCTGTTTACAGCCAACGCAACGGCCGGTTGCGCGTCCCGCAGGGCGCCGATCAGAGCCTCCTGCGACGGCGGGACGGGCAGCGCCGTCAGTTCGTGGCCGTTGAGGGAGGAGAACAAGTCCCGCAGCATGTATGCGGCCGAGCGCCCGTCCACGATTGCGTGGTCGACGGTCAGCAGGATCGCGGCCGGGGTGCTCGGCCCGGAGCGCAGCAACACCACCCGGATCATCGGGGCGATGGCGGCGTTGAAGGGCCGGGTCAACTCCTCGGCGACTAGGTCACGCCAGGTGTAGCCCGTCTCAGCGTCGACGACAGTGACCGGGATCGGCGGCACGATCGCTGGGCGGCAAAATTCCAGCCGCGTCTGCGGGTGATCCCGGACGTGGACGTTCAAGAGCGGGTGGCGGCGCTGCACCGCCAGTAGGGCGGCGTCAAGCGCGGCCGGATCCAGGTCGTCAGCCAACTCGGCCACCATGCAAAAATGCTTGGTGCTCGTCTGCTCGCTCAGGTAAAACATCCGCTCGAATGCGCCGAGCGGACGAACCAAACCAATAAGCACGTCGCCGACCGGCGGTCGCAATCCGACGCCCACGGCATCGAACTGGGTGCGGCGTCCGCTCATGAGATATCTCCAATTGCTTTCGCGGCCGATGTCAGAGTGTGTGCTGGGCCTTGAGGATCTCGGCCGCGCGTTCGCCGATGATGACGCAGGGGGCCATGGTGTTTCCGGTGGTGACGCGGGGCATGATCGATGCGTCGGCGATGCGAAGGTGTTCTGTCCCATAGACGTTCAGGTTGCCGTCGACGACCGACGTGGCGTCTTGGCCCATCTTGGCGGTGCAGCTTTGGTGCCAGAACGTCGAGGCGGCATCGCGAATGAAGTCCTCGAGCTCGGCACCCTTGAGGTTGCCCGGCATGGCTTCGCGCTTGGTGAAGGGTCGGAGCGCCGCGGAGTTGCCGATCTCCCGGCACAGTTCGACGGCGGCTATCGCGGCCTTCAGATCGTCGGGGTGCGACAACATATTTGGCTGGATCTGCACCGGATCGCTGGGATCGGGGCCAGTCAGGCAGATATGGCCGCGGCTTTTCGGCCGGACCACGCCGCCGAACAAGGTCCAGCCAAACTCAGGCAGGTCGAATCTGGCCGCGGTCTCCG
>DATMMZ010000387.1:0-2067 GCA_035569455.1 Mycobacterium sp.
TGGGGCGGTGAGTTCTCCTGGCGAGCGAAGGGATTCAGCGGCGTGTGGGCTACGCCAGCTGAACCGCTGACCATTTGCCGCCGTCGCGTAGGCGAGGAAGCAATCTGCCGTTCTCCGCCATTACGGCCACCCCCCAGAGACGACAATCTGGCTCGGGCGTTGTCGTCGAAGGCCAGGGAGCGTCGCGCCGACGGCGGGCGATGTTCACGATCGTGGCGTCCAACGCGGTCATGAGCTGTGCGGCGGCGATGACGGCCAGTGCGAGCCACCGGCGGTCGAACGGTTGCGGCGCTTTGGGGTCAGCCGCCTGGTTGCTGGTCATTTCGTTCACATCGCTGTCCTCCCGGTCAGGCCGCGGTGAGTTGCGCGACGGTGCGGGAGATGGTGTCGATGTCGGTGGGCTGCCATGGCCGACCGCGGGCGATGAGCACGACGTGGTTCACGCCGAGGGCGTTCAGGGCGCGGCAGCGGTCGACCAGGTGCTCGGCGGACTCGTCGGCTAGTAGCGCGGTGGTGACGGTGCGTTCGATGTCCTCGTAGCGCCGACCAACGGTTGCGCAGTGAGCGGCGAGGACTTCGAACTTGTGCCGAAGGGTCTGTCCCCCGTCGGGGACGTCGAAGAAGTTGCAGGCGTCGCCGTACTCGGCGACCAGACGCACGGTGCGCCGCTCGCCGGTGCCTCCGATCAACACCGGGATCCGCGGAATACTGAGCGGCAGCGGGTTATTGATGGGCCGCTCGAGTCGGTAATGCTGACCATGGAACGGCGCCTGGTCGCCGTCCCACATCCGACGCGCGAGCTGCAGCAGCTCGGTCAGCCGGGCGAACCGCTCGGCGGCCGGGGGCAGGAACAAACCCACGCCTTGGGCTTCGTCGCGGTTGTAGCCGGCGCCGATCCCCAGCCAGGCTCGGCCGCTGGAGAGGACATCGAGGGTGGTGACCGCCTTGATGAGCAAGGCCGGCGCCCGGAATGTCGCGGCGGTGACCATCGTCCCGAGCCGGAGTCGGGTCGTGGAGGCGGCCAGGAATCCCAGGGTGGTGTAGGCCTCCAGCATCGGTTCTTCGGGGCTGCACGTGGGGTCGGCCTGCCAGAGGTGATCGCCGACCCACAGGGTGTGCAC
The DNA here is from genome assembly GCA_035569455.1 of Mycobacterium sp. GTDB lineage: Bacteria > Actinomycetota > Actinomycetes > Mycobacteriales > Mycobacteriaceae > Mycobacterium. The sequence goes on from DATMMZ010000387.1 coordinate 1,122, forward strand.
TCCGGCCGCGTCTAGTGCCGCGGCCAGCGAGCTCAGCTGGGGACGCAGTGCGGCTGGTCCAGCAGGCCAGGAGAAATTCGTGACGTTGACACTGAGCCTGATCACCGCAGGCGAGGGGTGCGCGGTCACTGGGGTGTCCTGCCAACTGCGCTGCCGGCCGGCGTTCTGAGCACTTGTGTTTGGCGCCGCTGGTGGGGCAGCAGCACGCCGGCAACCACCAGCCAGATCAGGGCGGGGAAACGGGCGATCGGAAGCAGGATGGCCAGGGACGGCGATACCAGTGCCAGCGTGCTCAATTCGGCGATGACCGCGATGACCAAGCCCGCCCAGGCGACCGGTCGGGGCAACAGTCGGATGATCAGTGACGGCACAGCGATCCCGGCGACGAGCAAGCCCAGGGGCACCACATGTCCGGGACCACCGACCAAAAAGGCCAGCGTCGATATCGCCCGCACCACGGCAGCGTCAGCGCTGTCTTCAGGTCGCGACAGGCTCCACTGAAGCAGACCGGATAGGGCCAGGGTCATCGATGCCACCGTCCCGCCGGCGAGGGCGATCGTGGCCCCCGGCGCAGTGACGCCCAGTTGACGCAGCCGGGCAGTTGCCGTTGACGCATAGATCAGCAGCGGGACCGAGGATGCGAACAAGAAGATGCCCCCAGCCTGCACAGCCGTCGGGTGGTCACGGAAAAATCCCTGCACCACCGCGGTGGAACTGAACGGCGAGGGCACCACCCCACCGAGCGCAGCGCTGATCACCAGGCCGCCGATGAAGAACCCCAACGCCATCCCACCGACCAGCACCAACGGGGGTCCACCCTGCTGTCGTCGCCGGTTACCGACACCGCTTACTTGCTTGGTTGAATCGTTCATCTTATGAACGATAGATCGGGTAAGAACGTCATGCAACCCTCATCGGAACCGAAATATGCTGTAGGCACGCCATT
>DATMMZ010000388.1:0-5534 GCA_035569455.1 Mycobacterium sp.
ACCACACGGCGGCTCACGCGTAACGAGATCCTGGTGTACCTCAACGTCGTGGCCGGAGCGGGCAATGAAACGACGACCCGGCTGATCGGTTGGGCGGGAAAGGTGCTCGCCGAGCACCCCGATCAGCGTCGCGAGCTTGTGGGAAACCCGGGGCTCATCCCGCAGGCGATCGAGGAGCTGCTGCGCTACGAGCCGCCCGCTCCACACATGGCACGGTATGTGACCCGCGACGTCACCCTGCATGACCAGACGGTGCCCGAAGGCAGTGTGATGTTGATGCTCCTCGGGTCGGCGTGCCGGGATGAGCGCCAGTTCGGTCCCGACGCCGGCAATTTCGATATCCATCGCGAGGCGCGGCCGCACCTCACGTTCAGCGTGGGCACCCACTTCTGCCTGGGGTCGGCGCTGGCGCGTCTGGAAGGCCGGGTGGCTTTGGAGGAAATCCTGAAACGATTCCCCGAGTGGGATCTCGATCTGGCCAACGCCAAGCTCAGCCCGACGTCGACGGTGCGCGGCTGGGAAACCTTCCCGACGGTGGTGGCGTGATGGCCGGCCGGGTAGAGGGCAAGGTTGCGTTTATCAGTGGAGCCGCTCGGGGTCAGGGCCGCAGCCACGCGGTGCGGCTGGCGCAAGAGGGTGCCGACATCATCGCGGTCGACATTTGCGGACCGATCGACAACTTGGCTTACCCGCATTCGACACCGGCCGACCTCGCCGAGACCGCAGACCTGGTCAAGGCCCAGAACCGCCGCATCGTCAGCGCCGAAGTCGACGTGCGTGACTACGACGCGCTCAAAGCCGCGGTCGACAGCGGTGTGGAACAACTCGGCCGGCTCGACATCATCGTCGCGAACGCGGGCATCGGCACTTTCGGCAACAAACTGCACAAGATCCCGGAGAAGATCTGGCAGGACATGATTGACGTCAATCTATCCGGCGTATGGAAGACCGTGAAAGCCGGTGTGCCGCATATCATCGCCGGCGAACGCGGTGGCTCGATCGTGTTGACCGGCTCGGTCGGGTCGCACAAGGCCCTTGCCTACACCGGCCACTACATCGCGGCCAAACACGGCGTGATGGGCCTGATGCGCAGTTTCGCAGTTGAGCTCGGCCAGCACCGGATTCGGGTGAACTCCGTGCACCCCAGTCAGGTCAACACGCCGATGACGATGAACGAGGTGACCTTCAAGCTGTTTCGGCCCGATTTGGAGAATCCCGGACCCGACGACTTCGCCCCATTCTCGCAGATGACGCACACGTTGCCGGTGCCCTGGGTGGAAGCCGCCGACATCAGCAACGCCGTCCTGTTCCTCGCCTCTGACGAATCTCGTTATGTCACTGGCGTTTCGCTACCTGTCGACGCGGGCGCTTTGCTCAAGTAGGCACTAACCCAATTAAGTGAAAGAAGTTGGAGAGAACCATGCCGGAATACGATTACGAAAAGTTGAAGCAGGAAGCCGAGCAGTACATCAAATTCGAGAAGGACAAGAAGAACAGGATCGCCTACATCACCTTCGATCGTCCGGAGGCGCAGAACTCGACCACCCTGGGGATGCGGCACAATTACGCCGATCTGATCCACAAGTGCAACGTGGACGACGACGTGAAGGTCGTGGTGATCCGCGGCGAGGGCCAAGATTTCGGAAGTGGCGGGGACTTGCCCGAGCAGCGCCCGATGCTGGAGAACCCGGGCCTGCCGCTGCTGCATGAGCTCGCGATCAACGATGACGACGTCAAATACCCGCCGGGCGGGTCGTATCGCTATCTGTCCACCGTCACCGACTTCTACGCCAAGGCCCGTGCCGGAAACCGGCCGCTGCAGGAGCTGCGGAAGATCAGCATCATCGAGGCCAAGGGCTACTGCTACGGATGGCACTTCTACCAGGCCGGCGATGCCGATCTGGTGATCTCTTCCGACGACGCCCTTTTCGGTCACCCAGCCTTCCGTTACGTGGGCTGGGGCCCACGGCTGTGGTGGTGGTGCGAGACGATGGGCCTGCGGAAGTTCTCCGAAATGCTGTTCACCGGAAGGCCGTTCAGCGCAAAGGAAATGTACGACTGCGGCTTCGTCAACAGCGTGGTGCCCCGCGACAAGCTCGAGGAAGAGACGCAGAAGTACGCACTGGCGTGCTCCCGCTCCCGCCCGACGGACACGGTCGCGGTGCAGAAGACCTTCCTGGAGCTCTACAAGCAGCACAAGGGTGAATACTTCGGGAGCCTGCTCACCGGCATGGTCGAAGGCATGCTGCCGCTGATCTCCAACGACGCGCAAGAGGTCGACCTCACCGCGGGCACCTTCGAAAAGGGCCTCAACAACGTGGTGAAGGACAACGATTTGAACTTCCCGCCGGAGTGGCGCTTGAGCCGCTCGGGACGCCAGAAGCCCTGATTGCTTTGAGAGGCCGGGCATGTCGGCGCTGAGGGGCATCAGGGTCGTCGAGTTAGCCGAGTCCGTAGCCGGGGAGTACTGCGGGAAACTGTTGGCCGACTTCGGCGCCGAGGTCATCAAGATCGAGGCGCCGGGTCGCGGCAGCGCCACCCGGGCGATGGCGCCGATCCTCGACGACACCGGACCCGAAGGCAGTGCCTTGTTCGCGTACCTCAACACCAACAAGCGCTCCGTTACCCTCGACCTCGGCTCGGATGAACGACTGCACGCGATCATCGGCGCCGCCGACGCGGTGATCGGCGACCGCACCCCGATCTGGGTCGAGCGGCACCCGAACGTGGTGTTCTGCTCGATCACCCCGTTTGGGCAGGACGCGCCGGCTGAATTCGACAATGCCAAGAACATCAACGTATTTCACGCCAGCGGTTGGGGATATCACACGCCCAGCCACGCCGATCCCAGGCGGCCGCCACTGCAGGGGCCCGGTCGATTCCTCGCCGACTATGAAGCCGGACTGGACGCCGCACTGTGCGTCGCGTCGTCGCTGTTCGGGCGCCTGCACACCGCCCAGGGGGAGGTCATCGACATTTCGCAGCATGCGGTACTGGTGTCACGGGCGGACTGCATCCTGGGCCGATTCATCACCGGCGAGGTCCCGGCCGAAGGCGAGCGCGACGATTACGACCAACAGGGCCCGGCATCGTTTTTCGCCTGCGCTGACGGCTTCGTCTATCTCTACATGACCAGCCGCGCTCATTGGCTCGGCGTCAAGGCGCTCTTGGGTCATCCGGAGTGGCTCGACGCTTTCGACGAGGACTGGCTGGAATTCTCCGTCACCTCGCAAAAGGTCGCCACGTTTCAGCACGGGTTCGGGGCTTGGGTACAGGGCTTAGCCAAAGACGCTGCGGCCGAACAGGCTCAGCGGCTCGGTGTGCCCCTGGTCCCCGTTAACGGCGCCGCGGATCTGCACCAGTCGCCGCAGTACCGTCACCGTGGCTTTTTCCAGAACGCGCGGCACCCGGTATTGGGCGATGCGCAACATCCCACCGTTCCATACAAGTTCAGTGCGTCACCGGCTGCAATCACCTCTGCTGCGCCTGCTCTCGGTCAGGACACCGCGCTGGTCCTGGACCGGCTCGATACCCCGCATGCGGCGCCGGCGGTGAAGTCGGCACAACTCAAGGCGCCCAAGAACCCGCGCGGCGGACCGCTGCAAGGGGTACGCGTCGTCGAGCTCACCAAGGTGTGGGCCGGTCCCTACGCGGGCAAGCTGCTGGCGCTGCTGGGCGCCGAGGTGATCAAGATCGAGACGGCGGGCCTGCCCGAGGAGATGCGCGCCTACGGTGGCACCGACATCAACCACGCGCCCTTCTTTCTGAGCATCAACCCCGAGATCCTCAGCGTGGACCTCGATATCAAGTCGCCCGAGGGCATGGCGCGGCTGCGCGAGCTGATCGCCTGCAGCGACATCGTCATCAACAACCTTCGGCCGGGTGCGATGGAGCGCCAGGGCCTGGGGTATCAGCAGCTCACGCAGATCAAGCCGGACATCATCTCGGTTTCGATCAAGATGTGGGGCAACGACGGACCGCTGGGTCATCACACCGGCTACGCGCCGTGTTTCGCCGCGCTGGCCGGTTTGGCTTCGCTAGTCGGCTACCCCGGCGGCCCTCCCGTCGGGGCGAGCATGCGCTACGGGGATTCCACGGTCGGCGCGGCCGCCGCATACGCTGCCGTGGTGGCGTTGCTGCATCGCGAACTCACCGGCACAGGCCAATTCGTCGACGTGTCGGCCGTTGAAACCCTGTCCTCGATGATCGGGGACTGCCTGCTCGAACAAAGCCTCACCGGAAAACCGCTCGGGCCCGACGGCAACAACCACGCCGACATGTGCCCGCACGGTTGCTACCCGTGCTCGGATGGCTCCTGGGTCACCGTTGCGGTGTCCAACGACGCCGAATGGCACCGGTTGTGCGATGTGCTCGATGCCGCAGCACTTACCGCTGATCCGCGCTACGTCACATTGGGTGAGCGACGCCGCCACATCGAGGCGCTCGATGCCGACCTGGCCCGACTCACCCGAAGCCACGATGCCGAAGACCTGGCGCACCGGCTGCGAGCGGCGGGCGTTCCGGCGACCAAGAGCGCCACTTCGATCGATGTGATCGGCGACCAACGCTTGTGGGACCGCGAGTTGTATCGCTTCGTCAGCGACCACCGCGAAGGCCAGCGCCCGATACTGGGACCGTCGTGGCGGATGGCGCGGGCCCCCGCGCGGATTGCACGGGGCGCTCCCGACCTCGGCGAGGACACCGATTACGTTCTGCACGATATCCTGCGCGCGGGATCACCGGCGGGAGGCAGAACATGACGCAGACACTGGCGGAAACAACAGCGCTGGTCACCGGCGCCAGCAGCGGTATCGGTGCGGCGACGGCGAAGGCCCTCGCCGCACAAGGGGCTGCGGTCGCACTCCTGGCGCGCCGGGCCGATCGGCTGCAAGACCTGAAGGCCGAAATCGAATCCGCCGGCGGCACAGCCCTGCTGGTGCCCGCCGACGTGACCGACGCCGAGCAGGTATCAACGGCCGTGCAGCGCGCCGTCGCCGAGTTGGGACGCCTCGACACGCTGGTGAACAACGCCGGCACGATGCAAATGGGCGCCGCTGCCGAGGCTTCCCTGCGGGACTGGGACGACATGGTGGCGGTCAACGTGCAGGGCGTCCTGTACGCGACCAGAGCTGCGCTTCCGCATCTGATTGATGCGGCCGCCGACTCGCCCCGCGGGGTGGCCGACGTGGTGACGGTCAGCTCCACCGCGGGCTGGGTGGCCCGACCCGGCACCGCGGTGTATGCGCTGACCAAGTTCGGCGTGAACGCCTTCAGCGAGGGCATCCGTCAAGAGCTGATTGGCAAGCGGGTCCGGGTCGGTGTCGTGGGTCCCGGGACTGTCGATACCGAGATCTTCACCCATCTGGCCGACTCGTCGCGGGAGACATTCGAGCACCAGACGGCCGGCATGGTCAAGTTGCGACCGGAGGACATCGCCGACGCGGTGCTTTTCATGGTGACGCGTGATCGACGGGTGGCGGTCAACCACATGCTGGTGCGCGCGGCCGAACAGACCTGGTGATTCGCTGATGCGC
>DATMMZ010000389.1:0-9649 GCA_035569455.1 Mycobacterium sp.
GACCAAAGGCGGCGTTGCTCGTCGGTGCCGAAGCGTTCCATCATGATCACTTGCGGGAAGTTCCCGACGATCGACGATTCGTTCTGCAGGTCGTTGTGCAGGCCAAGTCCCTTGTGTGCCAGGTGTTCCCGGATGACTGCCATGTCCACGTTGGTACCGTCGCGGCCGCCGAGCGATGCCGGCAATCCGTAGCGCAGCCAGCCCGCCTTGTCGGCTCGCCTGCGCATCTCGGCCAGAAGATCCTCCCAATCGCGTGTCGGGATGCCGTCGTTGTCCCAATCCGTACGCGCATGCTCCCGGCGATAGTCGAAGTACTGCATGTTCTCGGCCTGCAGCGGAGCGATCTCACGTTCGATAAAGGCATCCATCTCGGTGAGCAGCCCCGGGAGGTGTTCTGGCAGAGTGAAATCCACTGTGATCTCCTTACGCGCCGTACAGAGTTTTTTTCCAGACCGTTGACAGGGTTGCGATGGCGTCCGCGTCGCTGATTTCCAGGCCCAGGACTCCAGGGCCGGACGGACCGACGAACACGGTGGTGAAGTTTTCGAACAGCAGCGCGATGGCCGCCGCGGTGTGTTCGGGGTTCAGCTCGGTTCCATAGCCCTGCTCCTGGGCACGGCGTACCGAGGCGGCCACGATGTCCATACCGAAACGCCGAAATTCGTTCTGCACCGCGGCAAAGCGCTGCTGCGTGGCGGCCAGCTGGGCGACGGCGATCATGATGCCGATGTTCTGCTTGAAGATGTTCCAGTAGCCGGAGACCACCGAGGTGAAGAACGCGTCGTCGTCTTCAGAGTCGGGCAGATGAAGGCTCAACCCCGACGGCGTCACGACGTCGTGCAGAAAAGACTCCGCCAGGGCGGCCAGCAGGTCTTCCTTGTCGGCGAAGTACCGGTAGAACACTGCCGGTGACTTTCCCGCGGCCGACGTGATGTCGGCCAGCGTGGTGCCGTGAAAGCCCCGTTCGGCGAACAGCTTGCGTGCCGCCTGCTCGATGGCCTCCCTGGTCTGGCGGCCCTTGGAGGTAAGGGTCTCGGCAGGCATCAGTTCCGGATCCGGTCGCCGGCGCGCAGCAGAGCGCTCGGCAGATCGTGGCCGACAACCGATTTCGCTACGTCAGCCGCAGCGATGGCGGCCTGCAGGTCCACGTCGACGTCGATGTCGCTGTCGCGCAGCAGGTACACCAGATCCTCGGTGGCGATGTTGCCGGTAGCGCCCGGTGCGAACGGGCAGCCGCCCAGCCCGCCGACCGAGGCGTCCAGTCGGGTAACACCGGAGCTGACCGCCGCGTAAGCGCTGGCCAGCCCGGCACCGCGGGTGTTGTGGAAATGTCCGCCCAGCGCCATGTCGCCGATCACCGGACGCAGTTGGGAGATCAGCGAACTCACCCGGCGTGGGGTGGTGGTGCCGATGGTGTCGGCGATCGAGAAGCGGTCGACGCCGCGGTCGCGGGCGGCCGCGGCGATGTCGAGCACTCGCTGCGGCGGGGTGGGGCCTTCGAACGGTGAGTCCCACGCGGTGGCGACGATCACCTCGACGGTGACGTCACTGTCATGTGCGATCGCGACGATCTCGCCGATCTGGTCGGTGGCCTCCGCACTGCTGCGCCCGACATTGGCCTTGCTGAACGTGTCGTCGGCGGCCACCACGTATTCGATCGATCGCAGCCCCGCGGCAACGGCGCGCTTGGCGCCGTTGGGGCTGGCCACCAAGGCGGAGAATTCGATGTCCGGGTAGTTGTGCAGCTCGGCGGCAAGTTCTGGGGCGTCGGCCATTGACGGCACCTTCGACGGGGACACGAACGCCGTGGCCTCCACCTCGCGCACCCCGGTGGCGGCCACCGCCGCGAGCAGTTCCAGCTTGGCCGACAACGGGATCGGCTTCTCGATCTGCAGGCCGTCGCGCAGCGACACCTCGCGAATGTCCACTCGGGAAGGAAACGGCTGGTTCATAGCACCTCCTGGGCGCGCAACTCTTCGAGTTGCTCGGCGGTCTTGCCCAGCAGCCCGATATAGACGTCGTCGTTGTGTTGTCCGGGACGCGCCGGGCCGGCGTTGCGGACACTGCCGGGGGATTCGGAGAGCACCGGGACGACGCCCGGTCCCAATACGGATCGTTCGACGCGTTCATCGAAGTGTTCGACCAGCATGTCGCGGGCGCGCAGCTGTGGGTCGTTGACCACCTCCGCGACCGTGTTGATCGGTCCTGCGATCACGCCTGCGGCGCTGAGTGTTTCGATGATGTCGCCGGGTTGCCGCTCGGCAGCCCACGTGCCGATGATCTTGTCGAGTTCGTCTTGATTTCGTCCGCGGGCGCCGTGCGTGGCAAACCGGTCGTCGGTGGCCAGTTCCGCACGCCCCATCGCCGTGCACAGCCGGGCGAACACGGTGTTCTGGTTGGCGGCGATCACCACCCAGGAGCCGTCGGCGCTGCGGTAGATGTTGGACGGCGCGATGCCCTCCAGCCGGGTGCCCGACGGTCCGCGCACCACTCCGCACAGGTCGTAGTCGGGGATCGTGGATTCCTGTACCGCCAAGCATGATTCGGTCAGCGCGACGTCGACCACCTGTCCGCGCCCGGTGACGCTGCGGCGGTAGAGCGCGGCCAACGCGCCCTGCGCGCCGAACATGCCGGCCAGGCTGTCTCCCAGCGACAACGCCAGCCGGGGCGGCGGGCCGCCGGGAAAGCCGTTGAGGTGTCGCAGCCCGCTGGCGGCTTCGGCCACCGAGGCGTAACCGGCCTTGTGCGCGTCGGGCCCGGTCTGCCCGTAGCCGGATACCCGCACCAGGATGATGCCCGCGTTGCGTGCGCTCAGCACGTCGTAGCCCAGATTCCACTTCTCCAGGGTGCCGGGACGGAAGTTCTCGACCACGATGTCGGATTTTTCGACGAGATCAAGGAACAGCTCCCGGCCGCGTGGCTGGCGCAGGTCGAGCGTGATGACCCGTTTGTTGCGCGCGTGCACTGTCCAGAAGACATGGTGGCCGTCGAGTTCGGCCTGGCCCCAGGTGCGCAATGGGTCGGGGGCGCCGGGGGGTTCCACCTTGATGACCTCGGCGCCCATGTCACCGAGCAGTCGCCCGGCGAATGGTCCGGCGATCAAGGTGCCGAGCTCGAGCACCCGGATCCCGTCCAGCGCGCCGGTCATTCGGCGCCCGCGAAGTCGTGGCGGACCAGCCAGTCGGTGACGATGTCGACGGCCTGACGCAACTTGTCACGCTGGTCGGGTCCCGCGTAATAGTGTGTGGCGCCGGGGATTTCGTGTATCTCCTTGTCAGGATGCCCGATCGCCTGGAAAAGCCGTCGGGTATGGCTGGGCGTGCAGGCATCGTCAGCCCGGTTGCCGACCACCAGCGCCGGGATCGCGATATCGGGTCCGCAGGCCACACCGTCGCCGCGGGCGTCGTCGTAACTCCATTGCGACAGCCAGCCCCGCAGCGTCGAGAAGCGAGCCAACCCGACGGGGCTCATGTTCACCACTCGAGGATCACCCAGATAGCAGGTGCCCGGGGTCCGTTCGTTGGGATCGACGCTGGGATCCAGCCATCGTGGGTCGGCCATGGTGCCGTGCACGACGAATCCGAACTCGTCTTCGGGCCGCCCGGCGGCCTTGAGTTCTGCCAACTTCTCTTTCACCCACGCGGTGATGCGGCGGTTGCGGTCGATCTGAGCTTGCCGGTACCGGGCCAGAAATTCTTGGCTGTAGGGCGGTTGGTTGGGGTTGTCCGGGTTGTACAGATCCAGTTCGGGATCGCGTTTGGTGGGGTCGGATTCGTCGAGGATCGACGCGTCAAGCCATTCGGTCAGCGTGCCGTGCCGGCTGACGTGCGCGGCCAGCAGCATGATGCCGTCGGCTGCGGGGAGGTCCAGCCGGGTGAGGTCTGGGCCGTCGCCGGATGGGCTCGACGTGATGGTCGCGCGCTGGGCCTGCTGCTGGTAGAACACCGACAGCGAGCCGCCGCCGCTCCACCCGGCCAGCACCACTTGGGAGTAGCCCAGTCGGTTTTTGGCATCCTTGATGCACTCGCCGAGATCTTCGACCACCTTCTCCATCAGCAGCGCCGAATCCGTGCCGCGGAACCGGCTGTTGCAGTAGATGACGTGGTGGCCCGCGCGCGCCAGCGCGTTGATCATCGGCAGGTACGCGCCCCCGCCGATCGGGTGCATGAACACCAGCACGGTGTCCGACGGCTTGTCTTTCGGCTTGAGCAGATAGCTTTCCAATATGGTCAGCCCGGCTACCCCACCATAGACATCTCGGACGCCGGAATTGTTCTGGAAGGCAACAAGGTAGGGGATCCGATCGTATTGGTGCTTCACGGCTTGTTTCACTGCGTGCGCGCTCGCCATGGTCAGTGTTGTCCCAGGTCGTGTGCGAGCAACTCGGCCGAGGGTGTCAGTCGCCGCCGGGTGTCGACGGCGATGACCTGCCAGTCGACGCGGGAATGCTCGTCGAACTTGCGGCGCGCGCGCTCCCGTGCCTTCTCCGGTGCGCCGTGGTGGACCCCTTGCGGGGCATGGGTGATCAGACCCGGTGGCATCGGGATGCCGTACAGCGAGCCGCCGTGGAAGAACGCGATCTCGTCGTAGTCGACGTTGCGGTGATACCAGGGTGTGCGCTCGGTGCCGGGCACGCTCTCCGCGGGCTTGGGCAGGAAATTCATCACGTAAACGCCGGTGGCCTGCATGAACAGATGCACCGTCGGCGGCAGGTGAACACTGTCGGAGGTGACCACGTTGTAGTCGGCGATGTTGAACGTGAAGGCGAAGTTGTCGCCACGCCAGCCTTCGACATCGATCGGATTGTGTTGGTAGAACAGCGTTGTCGGGCCGCCCTCGTGGACGAGCCGGACCTCGTACTCGTCGCGCCCGTCATCGTCGATCGGCGCCGGCTCGGGGATGATGGCCTGTGACGGGTCGAATGGGAAGTGTCGGCCCAGGGCGCCCGGGGGAGGGACCCGGAATTCATCGCCGGCCTCGATCATCAGCAACGTGGTCGCCCCGTTTGTTGAAGGATCGGGCACCTGGCGCCAGGTGCAGGCCTTCGGGAGGTAAACCCAGTCGCCCTCCCGGTAGCGCAGCGGCCCGAATTCGGTCTCCAACAGGCCGGTGCCCTGGTGCACGAAGCACAACAGGTCTCCGTCGACATGGCGGGTGTAGAACGGCATCGGCTCGTGTCGGCGGCTCAGCAGGATGCGGCAGTCGGCGTTGCTGAACATCAGCAGCGGTCCGCCATGGGCGTCGCTGGCGTCGCTGGGTTTGAGCTCGCCGGACAGCACGTCAATGGGGCGCAGCGGGCCGACCGACCGATAGGCGGTGGGGTCGTGGCGGCGGTAGATGTTGGCGGTCCGGCCGGTGAAGCCGCCCCGGCCGAGCTCGTCGTCCTTGAGTCCGTCCAGATCGGCGTGCAGGCGCCGGGGTGTCTTGCCTTTTCGCAGGTGGACAAAGGATTCCATGGGTGACTCCCGGGCGCTCCGCGACACAAAACTGAAAGTGACATTACTTTTTCTTTTGACCGCACACAAGGGCCGCTGCTCGGGCCGCCGGTCCAAAGGCGGCTCAACGGACGCGTACGACGACCTTGCCCTTGGCGGTGCGATTCTCCAGGGACGCGACCGCCGCGGCGGCGTCGTCCAGCGGGTAAACCTCGGGCTCGGGAGCAGGCAGCCGGCCCGAGCTGAGCAGCCGCTCCAGGGCGGCCCACTGCTCGTGCAGCGCGTCGGGATGCGTTAACGTCCACGCGCCCCAGCCGACGCCGACCACGTCAATATTGTTGAGCAGCAGCCGGTTTACCTTCACCGTGGGAATCTCACCACCGGTGAAGCCGATTACCAGTAGCCGTCCCCCCGGCGCGAGCGAGCGCAGTGAATCGGTGAATCGATCGCCCCCGACCGGGTCGACGACCATGTCGACGCCCCGGCCGTTGGTCAGCTCTTTGACCGTGTCCTTGAATCCCTCGCTCAACACCACATCGGTCGCGCCGGCCGCCGTGGCGATCCGCCCCTTCTCCTCCGTGCTGACCACCGCAATGGTGCGCGACGCCCCGAGCACGGGCGCCAGCCGCAGTGTCGAGGTTCCGATCCCGCCGGCCGCGCCGTGCACCAGCACGGTGTCGCCCTGCTGCAGCCGGCCACGGACGTTCAGTGCGAAGTACATAGTCAGGTCGTTGAACAGCAGGCCGGCGCCCGCCTCGAAGCTCACATTGTCCGGCAGCTTGAACACTCGGTCGGGTGACAGCACCGCGACCTCGGCCATGCCGCCGGTGAGCATCGTCAGGCCGACGACCCTGTCGCCGGGACCCACATGAAGGTTGTCCGGTGCCGATCGAACCACCCCGGCGATCTCGGCTCCCAGCACGAACGGCAGGTTCGGCTTGTGCTGGTAGAGGCCGCGGGTGAGCAACGCGTCCGGGAATGCCGCGCCCGCAGCGTGTACGTCCACCACCACGCCGTCGCCCGAGGGCTCGTCCACCTCGACGACCTCGATACCGTCCGGACCATCTAGCGAAGTCAACCGTGCCGCGCGCATGCCACCTCCGTCGTCGTCGACCAGCGATTCAATAGCCTTTGAAAGCCTACTGGTCGGTTCAGAACCCGCCAGCGACCCGCACCACCGCCCGGCCCGAAAAGGCCCCGGCGCGCACCTGGTCAAGCACGCCGACGACGTCTTTGACGTCGACATCGCTGGTGATATCGGATAGATGGCGCGGCCGCAACGAATCGCCCAGAAGTGCCCACAGCTTCCGGCGCGGGCCGATCGGCATCAATACCGAGTCCATCCCCAGCAGCGCGACGCCGCGCAGGATGAACGGCATCACCGTGGTGTGCAGGGCGGCCCCACCGGTCAGGCCGCTGGCGGCCACCGCGCCGCCGTAGTCGACGGCGCTGAGCACATCGGCCAGCGTCGCGCCACCCACGCAGTCCACCGCTCCCGCCCAGCGTGCCTTGGCCAGTGGCCGCGGTTTGGCGTCGGGATCGGCGGGCAGCCGGCCGATAACCTCCGCAGCGCCAAGGGCTTTCAGGCGCTCGCCGGCTTGATTTTTTTGGGCCTTTCCACTCGACGCCACCACCTGGTAGCCGGCGGCGGCGAGCAGGTCCACGCTGACGGAGCCGACGCCGCCGGTGGCACCGGTGACCACGATGGGTCCGGCGCCGGGCGCGATGCCCCAGTCGATGAGCGCCTGCACGCTCATCGCGGCGGTGAAGCCGGCGGTGCCCAGCGCCGCGCCATCGTGGGGACTCAGCGCGCCGAGCTTTACAACCTGGTCGGCGGGTAGCCGGGCGTATTCGGCGTATCCGCCGTGGTGGCCCGTCCCGATCTGGTAACCGTGGGCGAGCACGGCGTCGCCGACGGCGAAGTCAGGAGATTGCGACTCGACGACTTCGCCGGTCAGGTCGACGCCCGGCACGATGGGGTAGTTGCGCACCACACCGCCGCCCGGCGTCAGTGCCAGCGCGTCCTTGAAGTTGACGCTGGAATACAGCACCCGGATTGTCACGTCACCGGGCGGCAGGTCGGATGGTCCCAGCGTTTCGACCGACGCCGTTATCTGATCCCCGTCTTGGCGCGCGACTAGCGCTTGAAACGTGTCCATGGTTCGACGCTAACCTCACCCCATGGAGTCCTTTTCACTCGGTCGCTTTTCGGTGTCCCGCGTCGGCTTCGGCGCGATGCAACTGCCCGGGCCCGGCGTGCTCGGGCCCCCGCGCGATCACGACGAGGCGGTGGCCGTGCTGCGGCGGGCTATCGAACTCGGCGTCGACCACATCGATACCGCCCAGTTCTACGGGCCCGACGTCGCCAACGAGCTCATTCGGGAGGCGCTGCATCCGTACCCGGAGAACCTGGCGCTGGTCAGCAAGGTGGGCGGTCGCCGAGACGAAGCCGGCGGCTGGCTACCGCTGTCCGATCCCGCAGACTTGCGCCGAGACATCGAAGCCAATTTGCGCACGCTCGGCGTTGACCAACTTGCCGCGGTCAACCTGCGGCTATTTGAGAGCAAAGCGCCGGATCAGCTATTCGACGACCAGCTTTCGGTCATGATCGCCGCCCGCGACGAAGGGCTGATCGGCGGAATCGGGCTCAGTGAAATCACCCGCGAGCACCTGCTGCACGCCTTGGAGCGCACCGAGATCGTCTGTGTGCAAAACGCTTTCAACTTGGCGCACCGCGCATCGGTGCCCGTGCTGGACGAATGCACTGCGCGCAGCATCGCGTTCGTACCGTTCTTTCCATTGGGAGCGGCGTTTACCGGACCGAATAATCCGGTGCTCGGCAACGAGTTGGTGCAAAGCGCCGCTGAACGACTCGGCCGCACTCCGGCGCAGGTCGCATTGGCGTGGACGTTGAGCGTGGCACCCAATGTCCTGCTGATCCCGGGCACCTCCTCGGTGCGGCACCTGGAGGAGAACATGGCCGTCGCCTCCATCGAGCTCGACGATGACACCCGCCAGCAGCTGAACGCAATTGCCGGGTAATGCCGCTACTGGTTCGTCCCGCGATCGGTGCCGATGCCGCAGCGTGCGTCGAGATCTATCGCCCGTATGTGCTTGACACCGTGATCACCTTCGAGACCCGACCGCCGACGGTCGAGGACATGGCAGCTCGCATCGTCGCCGCCCGTGTCATGCACGAATGGCTGGCGCTCGAGGTGGACGGCGACGTCGCCGGTTATGCCTATGCGCAGCAATTCAATTCGCGTTCCGCGTATCAGTGGTCGGTCGAGACGAGCGTCTACATGGCGCACGACCGCCTGCGCATTGGGGGCGGACGAATGCTCTACGCCGAATTGCTGAGCCGGCTCACGCGACGTGGCTTCCGGCGAGCGTTCGCCGGCATCGCCCAACCCAACGAGGCCAGCAATGCCCTCCACGAAACCTTCGGGTTCCGGCCGGTGGGCCGCTATCAGCGGGTCGGATTCAAGCTCGGCGCGTGGCACGACGTCGAATGGTGGCAGCTCGACTTGGTTGCCCCCGACGACGAGATCGACCCGCCGACCGAGATCGCCGTCAGGCAGTGAGTTCACGCTCGGCGGGAAGTGGTGCATTGCAGCGGCTGGCAGATCGTCGATTACCACCAGACTCCGCGGCCGGGTGGCGATTTCGGACAGGCATCGCTGCACCCAGCCGTCGGGCTGGTCCCAGTCGTGCGGGACACAGTTGAGTCACCCACGCAGCCGAACCCACCGCGCCGATCGCCCCTCTATTTCGCGGGCCCGGAAGGGGTCCTGCTGGAACTCACCACCGGCGACCCGACGGGCCCGCAAGCCTGGATCGACCCGGAAATTTGTCGAGATCAACGGCATCAGCACCGGAGAACTCGAGGCGTACAAGAACCCCGCGCCATTCACCCCGCCGGCCGACCCCGTTCCCGACCCGGCCTACGACCCTGCCAAACCCATATCGCGTTCGCCCCTGAGGCCTACCAACAGATCCTTGCCCATGCCGGACGAGGTGGTGTGGCAGATGGCCAGTCAGCCCGAGCCGCCAGTGCCCCTCGACTAGCGCGTAGGACGGAGAAGCCCATGAGAATCGCCCGCCGATTTCCAGGCGGCGGTCGCTACGAGAGCGTCGATCACCATATCGATCAGGTCGCCGACGGGGCGGTCGAGCTCGCGCACGCTGATCAGCATGCCCTCCAACAGCACATG
>DATMMZ010000390.1:0-8007 GCA_035569455.1 Mycobacterium sp.
GCCCGGGACTTCACGCTGCCGAAGAAGACATGAGATACCGGCTCCACGTCGTCGCCGCCACCGTCGTTGACGTGGTGACATTCGCCGGCGGTTGGCTCTTCGACCGGGCGATGGCGGGATGGGACGTCACCGTGCTCCTCCCAGACCATCCAGCCGACCATTCTGACGATCGGCCACTGCAGATTCTCGGCGCCCAGATACTCGACCTCGAAGACGCCCTGGCATCGTTCGATTCAGGGGCCGAAACCCGTCCCCGGCCCCAGGCCCTGGCGGCCGCGGCGGATCTGTTCGGATGCGACGCGCGGGTGCGGCAAGGAGTTTTGCAGGCCCTTGATCACGGCGTCACAGAGGTCACGCTGTGGGGGGAGACCTGGCCCGCCGAGCTCGATGACAGCGTTGGCCTGGTACAACATCGGCTGAGCATGGCCGCCCAGACCTTCAAGGCTCAGGCGTTGGCCGCCGCCTTGAATGCCGGGGGGGCGCCCCAGAACTCGATCGGTCACACCGAAACCTTCCGAAGCGGGCTGCAGGCGTGCCCGTCGGTGGCTGCTGATCTGGTCCCTGCCAGCTGAATTACGGGCCCCGCAGCGAGGTGCCAGGGCAGGGCGCGCCGTTGACGACGCACACGTCCTGTGGAAATGTAATACTCATCTCTGAGAGGCGCGTTCTCACTAGCCGAGATTCGAACGGAGCAAGCGATGGTGAACGAATTCGCCGAGATGGATTTCTTCCGTGACCGCCGGCTCGTCGAGGACCCGTACCCCTACTACGAGGCGCTTCGGCAGCAGTGCCCCGTCACCCGCGAAGACCACCACGGCGTGACCATGGTGACCGGTTGGGATGAGGCCTGCGCCGTGCTGAACGATGCCGAGACGTTCTCCTCGTGCATCTCGGTTACCGGCCCCTTCCCCGGCTTTCCGGTACCGATCGAGGGTGACGACATCACCGACCTGATCGAGCAACACCGCGACGAGCTGCCGTTCAGCGACCAGCTGCCCACCCTCGACCCGCCGACCCACACCGATCACCGCGCGCTGCTGATGCGGCTGATCACCCCGAAGCGCCTCAAGGAGAACGAGGACGCCATGTGGGTGCTCGCCGATCAGGCGCTCGACGGGTTCCTGGCTCCGGGCGAGGGCGAGTTCATCAGGGGCTTCGCGGGCCCCTTCACGCTGCTGGTCATCGCCGACCTGCTGGGCGTGCCCGAGGAAGACCGCGGTCAGTTCGTCAAGAACATCCGGCAACATTCGGGCGGCGGCATCGGGGGCACCGGCAAGGAAGCGTTGGCGCACAGTCCGCTGGAATTCCTGTACGGGACCTTCGCCGACTATGTTCGGGACCGCCGCCGCGAACCCCGCGACGACGTGCTGACAGGTCTGGCCACCGCGGCGTTCCCCGACGGCTCCACCCCCGACGTCGAAGACGTGGCCCGCGTCGCGAGCAATGTCTTCTCGGCCGGCCAGGAAACCACGGTGCGGTTGCTGGGTGCGGCGTTGCAGACCATCGGGGAGCGCCCGGACATCCAGGCGCAGTTGCGTAAGGACCGCAGCCTGATCCCGAACTTCATCGAAGAGGCGCTGCGCATCGAGAGTCCGGTCAAGGGGGACTTCCGGTTGAACCGAGTGCCCGTCAACGTCGGTGGTGTCGACCTGCCCGCGGGCACCACCGTGATGGTTGTGCAGGCGGCAGCCAACCGTGATCCGCGCCGGTTCGAAGACCCCACCACCTTCGATCCGGCTCGCAAGAACGCCCGGCAGCATATCTCGTTCGGGCGCGGGATCCACAGCTGCCCGGGCGCACCGCTGGCGCGCGCCGAAACCCGGGTGGCGATCGAGCGGCTGCTGGACCGGACGTCTGACATCAGGATCAACGAGCGCGTGCATGGTCCGGCGAATGACCGCCGCTACCAATATGTTCCGACTTACATCTTGCGCGGCCTGACCGAGTTGCACCTGGAGTTCACGCCCGCATGAGAGTCTCGGTTGACGACCAGTGCTGTCGCGGTCATGGCGTTTGCGTCACGCTGTGTCCGGAAGTCTTCAGCCTGACCGAAGACGGCTACTCGGTGGCCATAACTTCAGATGTGCCAACGGAATTCGAGGAGGCCACCCAGGAGGCCATCGAATGCTGCCCCGAGCAGGCGATCAGCGAGACCTGACGGGGTTGTCTGCTCGCGGTACTAACTCACCCGCTCACACTTCGCTGGTTGCGCTCTGAGGGTCGATGACGATCTTGGCGTGGGCTTCGGGATTTCTGAGGGCTCCGAAGGCCGCATCGACCCCAGCGAGCCCCACGGTTCCGGTCACCAGTGCGGCGGCATCGAGTTTGCCCTCGGCGAGCAGGTACAAGGTGTCGCGGAATTCCAGTGGCGTGTAACCGAACACGAAACGCAAGTCAATTTCCTTGCTGATCGCCACCGTGGGCCTGAGATGGTCGGTGCCCATGCATACGCCGGCAACGACGATCCTTGAATTGAACGGCGCCGCAACGAGAATCGAATCGATAACTCCCGGCACGCCAACGCATTCGAAGACCACCGGTCGTTTTGGCGCTGCCGCGCCGAGCTTGTCCGCGATGCGGTAGATGTGATTCCAGCCCGGCAGTTTGCGCAGCTTCTCCATGGCACTGACGCCCAGTTCGAGGAGTTCGGGCGCTGAAGTAATGACGCCCTTGCGGGTGCCTGCGGAGCCGTAGGGTGAGTCCCGGGCCGGGTCGACTACGATGTGCGCACCACAACGTTGGGCCAGCGCGCGTCGTCCCGGCGAGAAGTCGCTGGCGACAATCGTTTCCACACCTTTGGCCTTGAGGTGGCAGATGACGGCAAGGCCGACCGGGCCGCATCCGACCACTACGGCCACGTCACGCTTGGTGATGTCGCTACGCTGCACGGCATGTAACCCGACAGCCATCGGCTCGGTCAACGCGGCGATGCTGGATTCCAGACCGTTGGGCACGACGAAACTCATGGCCGCCTCCGCGAGCACCTGTTCGGCGTAGGCTCCGGGCGCCAGCGGAGACAGCCCCGTGAGGTGGACCCCCTGGTGGGCGCGCAGCAGCGGGAAAGACACAACCGAGGCGCCGACTTTGAACTGCTTGGCGGCGCCGCGTCCACGTTCGACGACTTGCCCGCAGAACTCGTGGCCGAACACGACCGGAGTATCGCTGGCGACGGAGTGCTCATAGCCCACGGCGTTCATCGCGTCGGCCAACTCGTCGGCGTGGTCCTTGGCGTGCAGATCCGACCCGCAGATACCGCAACGGAGCACGTCGAGTACCAGCTGTCCTGCGGCCGGTCGCGGCGACGGCAGATCAACGACCGAGAACTCGCCGTGCAGACAGCTCACCGCCCTCATCGGTGACCCCCGTCGACCCGATATGCGGTCATCTTGGCGGTGCGTGATGCCGTGCGCATCGGTGCCTCCTTTCCTCGACGGCTCGATCTGCCGGGCATACCCTGAACATCCGCGCCTGCGGACATTCTCCTAGTACGTCACCACCATCTCGTCCCCAGTGCCGAACAGACGCAAAAGCACCCAAATCGCTCAGGATTTGGGTGCTTTTGCGTTCCCCCGCAAGCGGGTGGGGGTCCCTCCCGCTTGCGGGGGAGTGCCCCCAGCTCGCCGTGACTGCTACTCCTTGATCGAGATCGCCTGCCGTGGGCATTGACGGACGGCATCGCGCACTTGGGATTCGTTCTCCGGCGTGACTTCTGGCTGCAGGACGGTCAGCATGTCGTCGTCCCCGAGGTGGAAGACCTCCGGGATGATGCTCATGCAGACCCCGTTGCTTTCGCACAGATCCCAATCCACTTCGATTCTCATCGCAGCACCTTCACCGGTACGTTCTTCCAGCCCATGACGTTTTGCATCTGGACGCGGTTGCAGCCCGCCCAGTCCACCTCAAAGCGTGGCATGAAGTCGAGCAGTTTCTCCAGCGCGATCGCGCTCTCCATGCGGGCCAACGCTGCGCCGAGGCAGCTGTGGATCCCGTAGCCGAATCCCATGTTTTGCGCCTCGGACCGGTCGCGATCGACGTCGAATTTGTCGGGATCGGTCCACGCGTCTGGGTCGCGGTTGGCCGCTCCGTTGATGAGGAAGATCGGTTTTCCGGCCGGAATCGTGACGCCGTGCAGGTGAACGTCTTTCATCGAGCGGCGGACCTGATATTGGGACGGTGCCTCATAGCGCAGGAGCTCTTCGACCGCGGCCGGAATCTTGCTGCGGTCGTCGAGCAGCTTTTGCCACTGCTCGGGATTGCGGCCGAACACCACCGGAGCATTACCGACGAGCTTGGTGACGGTCTCGGCGCCGGCGCCGCCCAATAATGTTGCAAAACCTGCGATTTCGATATCGTCAAGCTTCGTCGTTTCCCCGTCCTCGCGTTCGATTTCGGCTTCGATCAGCTTGCTGAACAGGTCGTCACGCGGCTCCTCGCGCCGTTGCTTCAGCAGCTCGTAGTAGAGCATCGCGGTGTTGATGTTGGCTTGCATGCCCTGCTCGCCGACTTCGACCTGGCCGGGCTCGCGAGTCAGCGACTCGTCGATCCAGTGGCGTATCTGCTGCGCGTGCTCCTCCGGTACGCCCAGCATGGTCGTGATCACCTCGACCGGGAACGGACCGGAGAAATTCTGGACCGCGTCGAACCGGTCGGGATCGGCAGCGTTGAGGTACTTGTCGATCTTCGCGATGACCATCTGCCTCTGGGACTGGATGGCGCGCGGTGTGAAGACCTTGTTGAGCAGGCTGCGCATGTGGCGATGATCGGGAGGGTCCATAAAGATGATCGACTGCGGCGGCCGTTGCCCGGATCGCACCATCGACAGGTCAATGCCGTAGGCCGACGAATACGTTTCGAAGTCCTTCAGCCCCGCAGCCACATCCGCGTGACGAGTCAACGCGTAGAAGTCGTACTCCTCGCTGTAGTAGACCGGCGCTTCCTCCTGCATCCGCCGGTACGTCTCCCAGGCGCCGTTGAAGAATTCCTTGGAGAACGGATCGAAGACGATCTTCGATTTCGTCATTGCACACTCCTCGCTGACGAGTTGCGGGCCGGGGCTGGTACAGCGGAATGCCTGACTGTAACACCAACGGTAGCGGTTTCATGGCGTGCGGAAAAGGATGACATGACGGCCGCCACAAGAGGAGCCACCATGGGGCGGCCCATCCGCCCTGCCCCGATGAACCCGACTTGCAGGGCCTTCATCGGGGATAGTCCATCATCGCCAGCGCGGCGTTGGCCGCATCGAGCACGGCACCGGCGCGGGTTTCGGCCTGATCGGCAAGGTCGGCGACCAGCCGGACATCCTTTCGCAGCAGTGTTCCCGCCAGCCCGGCGACCCGGTCCAGGTCGCCGCTCGTACCAATAGCGTTGAGCGCGAAGCTGTTTCCGCTGCTGTGGGAGACGACTTCGGTGAGACGGTCCGGGGCGACGCCGAGGGCTTTTGCCAGCGAAAGGGCGGTGGCCGCCGTGCCCAGGTTGGCGGTGAACAACAGGTTGTTGAGCAGCTTGGTGGTTTGCCCGCAGCCCAGGTCGCCGAGATGGACGACCGGATGGGCATAGGTTTCGAAGACCGGACGGCATCGCTCGACAACATCGGCGTCACCACCGACCATGACCAGCAGACGACCCGCGGAGGCTGCCGGACCGCCACCGCTCACCGGCGCGTCGATGACCGAAACACCCTGAACGCCAGCCTTCTTCGCGAGCTCTCGGCAGGTATTGGGGTGCACCGTGCTGTGTACCGCGATCACGCTGCCCGGTTTCAGTCCCGCTAGCAGCCCGTGCTCGCCGCCGGTGACTTCGTCGACGTCCACATCGCCAACGACGCACAGGCAGACCAGATCGCAGGCCGCGCCAAGTTCGGCCGGCGACTCGGCGATCTTCGCCGGCGTGTCGGCGTACGGTTCGAGGGTCTCGGGTCTGCGCGCCCACAGTGTCGTCGGGTACCCGCCCTCGATGATCCGTCGTGCCATCGGCGCGCCCTGACTGCCCAACCCGATGAACCCGACGTGCACTAACCGGCCTCCAAATCGGCTTGTGGATCTGCCGAGCGGGCGGCCACACATTCCTCGGCAAACGAAAAGACCTTCGAGTGGTAGGCCGCGGCGGTGTGGCCGAGGCTGATGTTGTGTCCCGCCTCGGGCTGTCTATTCACGGTGAACCGCGGCGAGCTGGAGAACAGACCAGTGATCTCGGTCAACGCCGAAGCATCCGTCTGCCATACCTTTTCGTACTCGGCGATGCTGAATTGCACCGGTACGCGCACGGCCGGGGCCAGCGTCGGGAAGGTTTCGCGGGCCCAGTCTGACACCATCTGGTCCTCGTAGGCGGGAGCCGTCGGAGAAACCGTGACCCCGTTGAGGACCTCGGCCGGATACAGCCGCTCCGGATGCCACAACAGCTCACGCAGTCCCGCCGGCCTGCGTTCCCGCGTTGCCGTCTTCAGCATCTCTCGGGCCGCAGGGTGATAGTGCCTGCCCGTGCCGGCCAATTCGACGCCGAGCAGGTCGGCGCCGCGGTCGTCGGCTGCCATCCGCATCACCAATTCGCATCCACCGGAATGGCCCATCAGGAACAATCCGGCGCCGCGCGGTCTTGCGTGTGGCCCCTGCCCGAGGATCCGATCCACCGTCCCATAGGCGAGCTCGACTCGTTGTTCGGGCCGGGTCATCGCCTCTGGATAGGGAGCGGAGCTGCCATAGCCCGGCCGGTCGAGCGCAACGACGGTGAAGCCGGCGGCCGCGCCGGCTCGCAGCAGCGAAAACGAGGGGTGGCCCGGGCAGTCGAAATACATCGCGGTGGTGCCGCCACCGTGGATGGCCACGATCACGGCCTTGGGCTGCTCTGCTTCGGCAACCAGTGCCGACATCGGCACGCTTCCGACGATCACCACTCTGGGGCGGGGCGAGGTACTCATGCGTCGGCCCGCAACAGGATCACGCCGCTGGGAGTGAGGCCGCCGCTGCTGACCACACCGACGCGGGCTTCGGGGACCTGCCGTGCGCCGGCCTCGCCGCGCAGCTGGGTGACGGCCTCATGGAGCAGACCCATGCCATGCGTGCGGCCGTGCGAAAGTTGGCCGCCGTGCGTGTTGAGCGGCAGCAGGCCGTCGCGTGCGATGTTCTTGCCGCCGTCCAGGAATTCTCTGGCCTCACCGATCCCGCAGAACCCCAGCGCCTCGATCCAGGACAGGCAGTTCATGGTGAACCCGTCGTACAGTTCGGCGACGTCGACATCGGCGGGCCGCAGCGAGGTGCGCGTCCATACATGCGCCGCTTGGCCCAGCACCTGCGGCTCATGGGTCAGGGTGCTCTGGTCCCAGTCGACGCGCTCGATGATCTGTGTTCCCACCGCCTCTACCAGCACGGGCGGCTTGGCGAGGTCGCGGGCGGCGTCGACTGCGGAGACGATGACGGCTATCGCGCCGTCGCACGGCACGTCGCAGTCATAGAGACCGAACGGTGTGGTGATGGGCCGCGCGCTCAGGTAGTCATCCATCGTCATCGGCGACCGATAGACCGCGGACGGATTGAGCTCGGCGTTGGCCCGCTGGTTCAACGCGATCCAGCCCAGCGTCTCTTTGGTGGTGCCATAGCGATGGAAGTGTCGCTGTGCGTTGAGCGCCAGGGTGTGGGCCGCCGATGTGGCGCCGAACGGGTACTGCCAGCTTGTGGTGCGCCCCCCCAATGCATGCGCCGGGGTGATCTTGCCCTGTTTCATCAGCTCGTTGTAGGTGGCTTCCCACAGCGTCCGGAAGCACAGCACGTGACGGGCCAGGCCGCCGGCGATCGCCAGCATCGCGGCGATCACCGATCCGCCGGGGCCGAAGGTTTCGATGCCGCCGTTGTGCCAAGTCGGCCGGATACCCAGGGCCGCCTCGAGTGCGGTAACCCCGCCCTCGCCGAACCCGCCGAGATTGCCCCCGCCGGGGTATGTCGACAGGCCGTCGATGTCGGCAAATGTCAACCCGGCATCGGCGATGGCCGCCTCGCATGCCTGCACTGTCAG
>DATMMZ010000391.1:0-4952 GCA_035569455.1 Mycobacterium sp.
TGTGTTCGCTGTCGGAAACGGCCAGACGTACGCCGCCGACGTGGTTGGCTATGACCGCTCCCAGGACGTCGCGGTGCTGCAGCTTCGTGGCGGGGGCGGCCTTCCCTCCGCCGCACTCGGCGGCGGGGTAGCGGTCGGCGACCCGGTCGTCGCGCTGGGCAACACCGGTGGGCAGGGCGGAGCGCCCAGTGTGGTGCCGGGCCGCGTGGTCGCAGTCAACCAGACCGTCCATGCATCGGACACCCTGACCGGCGCCGAAGAGACGCTGAACGGGTTGATCCAGTTCGAGGCGCCGATCAAACCCGGTGACTCGGGCGGGCCGATTGTCAACAACGGCGGGCAGGTGGTTGGGATGACCACCGCTGCCACCGATAGCTTCAAGATGTCCAGCGGGCAGGGATTCGCCATCCCGATCGGTCATGCGATGGGGGTCGCCGGCTCGATCCGGGGCGGTGGCGGGTCGCCCACCGTGCACGTCGGCCCGACCGCCTTCCTTGGACTGGGCGTTGTGGACAACAACGGCAGTGGCGCGCGGATCGAACGCGTGGTCGGCAGCGGTCCCGCCGCGGGGGCCGGGATGAACCCAGGCGACGTCATCACATCGGTCGACGGCGCCCCTATCAACTCGGCCACCGCGATGGCCGATGTGCTCGTCCCGCATCACCCGGGGGACACCGTCGCGATAACCTACCGCGCCAAGTCGGGCGGCGACCGCACCGTGAACGTGACGTTGATGGACGGGCCTCCGGCCTGACAATCCGTGCGGGATACTGCCTGGCTGGCGGCCAATTCGCTTGCCGCCAGACCTGATTACGCACGGATTTGGGGCGTGTTGGCGGGCGTGATTCCCTGTGTCCCGCCTCGGGTACCCGTGGCATCGTGGAATTGATGAACGACGCAGGAGACGCTGTCGAGCACGATCCCGCCGGAGGCAGTCATGTCGAAGGAGGTGTGGTCGAACACCCCAGTGCCGACGATTTCGCCAATGCCGCCGCACTGCCCGCCGACCCGACCTGGTTCAAACACGCCGTTTTCTACGAGGTGCTGGTCCGGGCGTTCTTCGACGCCAGTGCGGACGGTTCGGGTGATCTGCGTGGACTCATAGACCGCCTGGACTACCTGCAGTGGCTCGGCATCGACTGCATTTGGTTGCCTCCGTTTTACGACTCACCGCTGCGTGATGGGGGCTACGACATCCGGGACTTCTACAAGGTGCTGCCCGAGTTCGGCACCGTCGACGATTTCGTCGCGCTCGTCGACGCCGCCCATCGGCGCGGCATCCGGGTTATCACCGATCTGGTGATGAACCACACCTCCGAGGCGCACCCGTGGTTCCAGGAGTCGCGCCACGATCCCGACGGACCATACGGCGACTACTACGTGTGGAGCGACACCAGCGATAAATACACCGACGCCCGGATCATCTTCGTCGACACCGAGGAGTCGAATTGGACATTCGATCCGGTCCGCCGACAGTTCTACTGGCACCGGTTCTTCTCCCACCAGCCGGACCTGAACTACGACAACCCGGCCGTGCAGGAGGCGATGATCGATGCCATTCGCTTTTGGCTGGACCTGGGTATCGACGGGTTCCGGCTGGACGCGGTGCCTTACCTGTTCGAACGCGAGGGCACCAATTGCGAGAATTTGCCCGAGACCCACGCGTTCCTCAAGCGCGTACGCAAAGTCGTGGACGACGAGTTTCCGGGCCGGGTGCTGCTGGCTGAGGCCAATCAGTGGCCGGCCGATGTCGTCGAGTACTTCGGCGACTCCAGCACTGGCGGCGACGAATGCCACATGGCATTCCACTTCCCGCTGATGCCGCGCATCTTCATGGCTGTTCGCCGGGAGTCGCGATTTCCCATCTCGGAGATAATGGCGCAGACGCCAGACATCCCGGACATGGCTCAATGGGGAATCTTCCTGCGGAACCACGACGAGTTGACACTGGAAATGGTCACCGACGACGAACGCGACTATATGTACTCGGAGTACGCCAAGGACCCGCGGATGAAGGCGAATGTCGGGATCCGCCGCCGGTTGGCGCCGCTGCTGGAGAACGACCGCGACCAGATCCAATTGTTCAACGCGCTACTGCTCTCGCTGCCCGGCTCTCCGGTGCTCTACTACGGCGACGAAATCGGCATGGGCGATGTGATCTGGCTCGGCGATCGCGACGGAGTTCGCACTCCGATGCAGTGGACACCGGACCGCAATGCCGGATTTTCCACCGCCAATCCCGGCCGCCTTTACCTGCCGCCCAGTCAAGATCCTGTCTATGGCTACCAGGCGGTCAACGTCGAAGCGCAACGCGACACCTCGACATCCCTGCTCAACTGGACCCGCACCATGCTTGCGGTGCGACGCCGCCACGACGCATTCGCCATCGGGACGTTCGAGGAATTGGGCGGCTCCAACCCGTCGGTATTGGCCTTCGTGCGGGAAGTGCCGGCCGACGATGGCAGCGACGATCGCGACGTCGTCTTGTGCGTCAACAACCTGTCCCGGTTCCCGCAGCCGATCGAATTGAATTTGCAGCACTGGAACGGCTGGACGCCGGTCGAGCTGACCGGACAGGTCGAGTTCCCCCCCATCGGCCACCTGCCCTACCTGCTGACACTGCCGGGCCACGGGTTCTACTGGTTCGAGCTGTCGGCATCCGAGGAGAACGCATGAACCTGCCAGCCAAGCTGCCGTGGTCTGAATGGCTTCCCCAGCAGCGTTGGTACGCCGGACGCAACCGCGAGCTCTCCTCCGCCGAGGCAGGTATGGTCGTCTCGCTGCGCGACGACCTTGACCTGGTGCTTGTCGATGCCGACTACACCAACGGCTCGTCGGATCGGTACCAGGTGATCGTGGGGTGGGATTCCGCGCCCGTGTCCGAGTACAGCACCGTGGCCACCATCGGAGCCGCCGACGATCGCACCGGCTTTGACGCCCTGTATGCCTCCGATGCGCCCCAGTTTCTGCTGTCGCTGATCAACACGTCGGCCGTGCGCGATTCGTCCGGCGCCGAGGTGGCATTCACCAAGGAGTCGGACGTCGAACTGCCTCTGCAGTCGGAGCCACATGTCTCCGATGCCGAGCAGTCCAACACCAGCGTGATCTTCGATCGGCGCGCCATCTTCAAGGTGTTCCGCCGGGTCAGCAATGGCATCAACCCGGACATCGAACTGAACCGGGTGCTCGCGCGGGCCGGCAATCCGCACGTGGCCCGATTGTTTGGCACCTACGAGATCGCCGCGCCGAACGGCGACATCAATATGGCGTGCCCGCTCGGCATGGTGACCGAGTATGCGGCCAATGCGGCCGAAGGCTGGGCGATGGCCACCGCCAGCGTTCGTGACCTGTTCGCTGAGGGCGACTTGTATGCCTACGAAGTCGGCGGCGACTTCGCCGGCGAGTCCTGCCGGCTCGGCGAAGCCGTTGCGTCGGTGCACGCCACGCTGGCGGAATCCCTGGGAACGGCGCAGGTGCCGTTCCCGGTCGACACCGTGCTGTCGCGGCTGTCGTCGACCGTGGCCCTGGTTCCCGAACTCGAGCAGTACGCGGCGACGATCGAAGAGCGATTCCAGAAACTCGCGGGCCAGACGATCACCGTGCAGCGGATACACGGTGACCTACACCTGGGACAGGTGCTGCGCACCCCCGAGAGCTGGCTGCTGATCGACTTCGAAGGTGAGCCGGGCCAACCGCTGGACGAGCGGCGGGCGCCCGATTCGCCGTTGCGCGACGTGGCCGGCGTCTTGCGCTCCTTCGAGTACGCCGCGTACGGGCCACTGGTGGACCAGTCCACCGACAAGCAGCTTGCCGCGCGCGCCCGGGAATGGGTCGAACGCAATCGCACCGCGTTCTGCGACGGCTACACGGCTACGTCGGGAATCGACCCGCGCGATTCGGCGCTGCTGCTGGCCGCCTACGAACTCGACAAAGCCGTCTACGAGGCTGGGTATGAGGCGCGGCACCGGCCCGGATGGTTGCCGATCCCGCTACGGGCAATCGCCCGGCTCACCGCTGCTTAGCCTGCCCAAAACGACGGCGCTGCGCGCGCTGCGGGTGTCTGAAAGCATGTGCGGTGTGGCAGGCGAGATTTTCAATAGTGAGACGCGATTGTCGTGGGTGCTGGCCGGGCTGGCCGGCGTGCTGGGAGCGATTGCCTATATGCACTCCGCGGGATACTTCGTGACCTTCATGACCGGGAATGCGCAACGCGTTGTGCTGGGGTACTTCCGGCATGATGTCGTGCTGGCGGTCTCAGCGGGAGTGCTGCTGCTGTGCTTCGTTGCCGGCGTCGTTGTCGCGTCGATGTGCCGGCGACGTTTCTGGACGGGACATCCGCACGGCCCGACCGTGCTGACCACCTTCAGTCTGGTGGGGGCCACCGCCCTGGACGTCATCGATGAAGGCTGGGCAGAAAACATGCTTGATTTCGCGCCAATCATGCTGGTGGTCTTCGGTGTTGGCGCGTTGAACACCGCATTCGTCAAGAACGGTGAGGTGTCGGTGCCCTTGAGCTATGTGACCGGCACGCTCGTCAAGATGGGCCAAGGCATCGAACGCCACATCGCGGGCGGAACATACGCGGATTGGCTCGGCTACTTCCTGCTGTTCGCCAGCTTCGTCCTGGGCGCGGTGGGGGGCGGCTGCATCAGCGTGCTCGTCAATGGCACATGGATGCTGGTGGTCGCCTCCGTCGTGTGTGCGCTGACAACCGGTATTACTTACTTTCACGTGGACCGACGCGCCGTCTTGGATTAGCAGGTCAACCAAAAAGCATCGGCAGCAGCGCTGACCGGTGCGCTGCTGCCGATGCTGGCTTTACCGCTCAGGCGGCTGCTAGGCGGAATTGTTGACGCCGTTGAGCACCTGGATGATGTCGGGCTTCATGGCAACCAGCTGCTGATTCCAGTAGGGCCACGAGTGCGTCCCATTGGCCGGGAAGTTGAACACCG
>DATMMZ010000392.1:0-6655 GCA_035569455.1 Mycobacterium sp.
CATCGGGCACATTGGGATCCGGCACCTGAGTCCAGCGCGGGGGCATCGGCAGGGTGATGTCAAGCGCGTTGAATCCCTCGGGCTTTTGCGCCACGAGCTTGACGCCCTTCGCCTGCAGGTCATCCCGCAGCGTCCCGGAAACCGGGGTAGCCACCGCCGGCGGCATCGGCGCCACGGCGGTTGCTCCGGGCGCCCCGGACGCCGTAGCAGGAACGGGCGCCCCGGCCGGATAGGGCGCCGGCGGGGGAGCGACGACCCTGTCGCTGTTGGCCCCGCCGGGACTGGTGGCCGCGGCGTTCGGCGCCGGGACACCAGGGTTGGGTAGTGCCGGAAGCAAAGGATCTGCCGATGCGGTGGCGCCCGCGAAAGCGGTGACACCAATCACGCCGGCGACCAGACCCCCTCCGAATACCCGCCAGGTACGGGCAATCTGATTCATCTGCGTCGATCCTTCCGAATGGCCCGGGCACTAGCGCCCGTCGTCAGACGCTGACTGTAACCAGTGGTCAAGCCCGCTGACCAGGCTCGAGATAGACCTGGGATGAAGCTCTGATCGGTGTGCAACGGAACCGAGATCAACCTGTGGCCGGCGGATCCGGCGTGGCCGCCCTTATACCCTGTTTGACGTGACTGAATCTGCTCAGACGGACTCCGACGCGCCACGGTACCGCTACACCGCGGCGCTGGCCGGCCGTATCGAAAGCAGCTGGCAGGACAATTGGGCCCGGCTCGGGACGTTCGAGGTGCCCAACCCGGTCGGCTCACTGGCCCCCACGGACGGCTCCGCGATACCCGAAGACAAGCTGTTCGTGCAGGACATGTTCCCTTATCCATCGGGTGACGGACTGCACGTCGGGCACCCTCTGGGTTACATCGCCACTGACGTGTACGCCCGGTATAACCGGATGATCGGCCGTAATGTGCTGCACGCGTTGGGGTTCGACTCTTTCGGACTGCCCGCGGAGCAATACGCGGTGCAAACCGGCACCCACCCACGCACCAGGACCGAGGCCAACATCGTGAACTTCCGCCGGCAATTGGGCCGGCTGGGTCTCGGCCACGACAGCCGACGAAGCTTTTCGACCACCGACGTCGAGTTCTACAAATGGACCCAGTGGATCTTCCTGCAGATTTACAACGCCTGGTTCGATACCGCGGCCAACAAGGCCCGTCCAATCGCCGAGCTGATCGCCGAATTCGATTCCGGTGAGCGCCATCTCGAAAACGGCGAGGACTGGGCCAAGCTGTCGGCGGGGGAGCGGGCGGACGTAATCGACAACTGCCGTTTGGTCTATCGGGCGGACTCGATGGTGAACTGGTGCCCAGGTCTGGGCACGGTGCTGGCCAACGAAGAGGTCACCGCCGACGGCCGCAGCGACCGCGGCAACTTTCCGGTATTCCGGAAGCGGTTGCGGCAGTGGATGATGCGTATCACCGCCTATGCCGACCGGCTGCTCGACGACCTCGACCTGCTGGACTGGCCGGAACAGGTCAAAACCGTGCAGCGCAATTGGATCGGCCGTTCCACCGGCACAACGGCGCTGTTCTCGGCGAGTAAACCGAATGGCGACGTGATCGATATCGACGTGTTCACCACCCGGCCCGACACCCTATTCGGCGCCACCTACCTGGTACTGGCCCCCGAGCACGACCTGGTCGACGAGCTGGTCGCCGCCGCGTGGCCGGACGGGACCGACCCGCGCTGGACATACGACGCAGCCACGCCGGGTGACGCCGTCGCCGCCTACCGCCGCGCGATCGCCGCAAAGTCAGACCTCGAACGCCAGGAGAGCAGGGAAAAGACCGGCGTCTTCCTGGGCAGTTACGCGACCAACCCGGCCAACGATAAACCGGTACCGATCTTCATCGCCGACTACGTGTTGGCCGGGTATGGCACCGGGGCTATCATGGCAGTCCCCGGCCATGACCAGCGGGACTGGGACTTCGCGCATGAGTTCCACCTGCCGGTCGTGGAAGTCATTGCCGGCGGAGATATTTCGGAGGCGGCTTTCGCTGGCGACGGCGTGCTGGTGAACTCCGGCTACCTCGACGGAATGAACGTGGCAGAAGCCAAGGAGGCCATCACCGCACGCCTCGAATCCGATGGCCGCGGCCAGGCTCGCATCGAATTCAAGCTGCGCGACTGGCTTTTCGCGAGGCAGCGGTATTGGGGTGAGCCGTTCCCGATCGTCTACGACAGCGACGGACGCCCGCATGCGCTCGACGAGGCCGCACTGCCTGTAGAGCTCCCCGATGTGCCGGACTACTCGCCGGTGTTGTTCGACCCTGACGACGCCGACAGCGAGCCATCACCGCCGCTGGCCAAGGCGACCAGATGGGTGCACGTGGACCTGGATCTGGGCGACGGCTTGAAGCCCTACACCCGCGACACCAACGTGATGCCGAACTGGGCCGGCAGCTCCTGGTATGAACTGCGTTACACCGATCCCCATAACTCAGAACGGTTCTGCGCGAAGGAAAACGAGGCCTACTGGATGGGCCCGCGGCCGGCGGAGCACGGCCCGGATGATCCCGGTGGTGTCGACTTGTACGTCGGCGGCGCCGAACATGCGGTGCTGCACCTGCTGTATTCGCGGTTCTGGCACAAGGTGTTGTACGACCTGGGCCAGGTCACCTCTCGAGAGCCCTACCGCCGACTGGTCAACCAGGGCTACATTCAGGCCTTCGCCTACACCGACGCCCGCGGATCATATGTACCGGCTGAAGAGGTGCTCGATCGCGGCGATCGGTTTGTTTATCCGGGACCTGACGGCGAGGTCGAAGTCTTTCAGGAGTTCGGGAAAATCGGTAAGAGCCTGAAGAATTCGA
Organism: Mycobacterium sp.; assembly: GCA_035569455.1. Taxonomy (GTDB): domain Bacteria; phylum Actinomycetota; class Actinomycetes; order Mycobacteriales; family Mycobacteriaceae; genus Mycobacterium. Next base: position 2,830 of record DATMMZ010000392.1, read on the forward strand.
TATCACCCGACGAAATCTGCGAGGAATACGGCGCGGACACGCTGCGGGTGTACGAGATGTCGATGGGCCCGTTGGAGGCCTCCCGTCCATGGGCCACCAAAGACGTCGTCGGCTATTACCGCTTTCTGCAGCGGGTATGGCGCCTGGTGATCGACGAGGACACCGGCGAAACGCGGGTGGTCGACCCACCCGACCAACAAGGCGGCCAACAGCAGCTGGACACCGACACCTTGCGGCCGCTGCATCGCACCATCGCCGGAGTCTCCGAAGACTATGCGGCGCTGCGGAATAACACCGCGGCGGCCAAGCTGATCGAGTACACCAACCACCTGAACAAAAAGCACCGTGACTCGGTTCCCCGGGCGGCGGTCGAGCCGCTGGTGCTGATGCTGGCGCCGCTGGCCCCACACCTGGCAGAGGAGCTGTGGCAGCGACTGGGCCACACCACCTCATTGGCACATGGCCCGTTCCCGGAGTTCGATCCCGCGTATCTCGTCGACGACACCGTCGAATACCCAGTGCAGGTCAATGGCAAGGTGCGGGGCAGGGTGGTGGTGGCCGCCGACGCTGACGACGACGCAGTGAAAGCCGCGGCTCTGGCTGACGATAAGGTCCAGGCATTCTTGGCTGGTGCCACGCCGCGCAAGGTGATCGTGGTCGCCGGCCGGCTGGTCAACTTGGTCGTCTAAAAGTCTCTAACGCGGGCCTGGTCGGATGACCACCTCGTGGACTTCACCGTCCGGAGGTGTAGCCACCACATTGGCTACCGCCTCGGCGACGGTATCGGGCCGCAAGAACTTGGCAGGGTCGTACTCGCCGCCTTCGAATGCGACGAGTTCACGCTGCATATCGGTATCGGTGCGGCCTGGATAGACCGTGGTTACCCGCAGGCCCTGCTCGTCGGCGCGCAGCGAGTCGGCGAATGCGCGCAGCGCGAACTTGCTAGCCGAATAGGCGGCCATACCCGGCGAAACGTTGCGGCCCGATCCGGAGTTGATGAACACGACCTGACCGCGGGCGCGTCGCAGGGCCGGGAGCAGCGCCAGTGTAAGTGCCACCGCTCCAAAAACATTGACATCGAAGGTGGCACGCCACTCATCGACGTGCGACTCGGCGACGCGGCCGGGGACAGACACCCCCGCGTTGTGCACCAGCACGTCGAGTTCGTCGACGATTTCGCAGCTGGCCTCGATGGTGTCGGTGTCGGTCAAATCCAGCGGAAAGGTTGTGGCTCCGAGGCGGTCGGCAACGGTGTCGAGCCGGGCGGAGGGCCGACCGCCCAGCAGGAGCGTATGCGTCGGCGCCAGCGCCGCGGCGATAGCGGAACCGATACCGCCGCCGGCACCGGTGATGAGTGCAGTTGGCATGTGGTTCAGTTTACGGACGTCGTGAATCTCGTTGAGAGTCAGCCGCTTTCATGCCTGCTTACGCGCGGGCGAGTCGCCCGCGGGCCCAGATACCGGCTCACCGGAGGCCAGCCGTTCCAACGATGCGAGCGCCTTCACCAGGGTGTTCAGATCGGATGGGGGCAGTTGGCTGAGCATCGCGGCCAGGGCAGCGCGCCGGTTGGCCAGTGACTCGCCATGGACCGCCCGCCCGCGCGGGGTGATATCGACCAGCACGGCCCGCAGATCGGACGGGTCGCGCGAGCGCTTTACCAGCCCGATCTTCTCCAGCCGGCGGATCGCCACGGTCGTGGTGGGAGTCCGCACCCGTTCGTGTGCGGCCAGGTCCGTCATCCGGATGGGGCCCTGATCGAGCAACGTGACCAGGATCGAAAGTTGCGCCAGCGTCAACTCACCGGCCGCGGCCCCGTTGGGGTCTCCGCGGCGCAGGATTGAAAACAGCTTGGCCAGCGCACGGTGCAGCCCCTCCGCAAGCTCCGTCACCTCGCGCGTAGTGGATTCGCTGTCCGCCATAAGTCGGCAGTCTAACCCGATATGTGCACCGTTGAAGGTACCTATCGCCAGCTAGTTTTAGATCGTCAAAGTACTTGGGACAGGAATCGCTGTAGCCGCTCGGTTTGGGCGTCCTCGAATATCTGCTCGGGAGGCCCGCATTCCACGACCTTGCCCCGATCCATGAAAACGACGGTGTCGGACGTCGACCGGGCGAAACCCATTTCATGGGTGACGACAAGCATCGTCATGCCGTCAGCGCCGAGGTCGGCGATGAGTTCCAGAACTCCGTTGACCATTTCCGGATCCAGCGCTGAGGTCGCCTCGTCAAAGAACATCACCTGCGGAGCCATGGCCAGCGCACGGGCGATCGCAACGCGTTGTTGCTGACCACCGGACAGCATGCCAGGGCGAGCACCGGCCTTGTGCTTCAAACCAACTCGCTCCAGCTGAGTCAGCGCGAGGTCCCGGGCCGCGTCTGAAGACAGTCGCCGCAACTTGCGCGGCGCGAGCGCGACATTCTTCAGGATGCTGAGATGCGGAAAGAGATTGAAATGCTGGAAGACCATGCCGATGCGCTGGCGGAGGTCGTTGGGATCGTCGCGCAACACCGACCGGCCGTCCAGCAGGATGTCTCCGCTATCGGGCTCATTCAGTCGGTTGAGGGTGCGCAGCAGCGTCGACTTACCTGAGCCAGACGGTCCGATCAGAGCCACTGTGCTGCCCGCCGGTGCCTCGATATCGATGCCGCGCAGCACCTTGTTCCCGCCGAGAGTCTGATGAATATCCTTGGCCACCAACGATACTGACGGCCGCCCCGCGGTGTCTGCGGTCACGTGATCCCCTGGCCGAGTGTGGATGTGACTATGTTGGCAGGCTCTTCCGGCTGAGCGGAACGGCCACGGCGAAGCCGGGCGTCGATGTAGTTCACCAAATGCGTTAACGGAATAGTCAATATCAGGTAGCAGGCACCGGCGGCCACTAACGGCGACAAGTTGCCGGTCTGCGCGTTGAGGTCGCGGCCCACCTGAAACAGCTCTCGCTGTTGGGCGACCAAACCCAGGAAGTACACCAGTGCGGAGCCCTTCAACAACGCGATGGCCTGATTGACCAGTGCCGGCAACACCCGCCGTATTCCCTGCGGCACTACCACCAGCCGCATCGCAGCCGTATAGCTGAATCCAAGCGCACGGGAGGCTTCCAGTTGGCCGGGGTCGACGCTTTGAATGCCCGAGCGCAGAATCTCGCCGATGTAGGCGGCGGCCATCAGCCCTAATGCGGCAATGCCCAACGGGTAGGGATCGTTGTGCGTCAGCCCGCCGACCAACGGCCCAATGCCCATCCCGATGATGAGGATGAACACTGCCTCGGGAAGACCGCGGAAGATATCGGTGTACACCCGCGCCGGCCAGCGCAGCCAGCGTGAATGTGACATTCCGGCCATTGCCAGCACCATGCCAAGCGCCAGCCCGATGGCGAGGGCGCTGTTGGTCAGGATCAACGTATTGGGCAACCCCGTGGTCAACAGAATGGGGATGGCTTCTCGGTACATATCCCAGTCGAAGAAAGAGTCGCGTAACTGGGCCAAAGTGGACTTCGGCGCGGCCGGGCCCACCGGCTTGCGATCCTGATTCGCGGCGATCGCGGCGAAGTCCGGAAGTTTCGGGGCTACGGCGGCTTTGGATCCGGGTTTCCAACCAGGCGGCAGGTTACGGGGAACCCACTGGGAGTACAGGCTCGCCCAGGTTCCGTCGGCGATGACCGCGTCCAGCCCGGAATTCAGGGCATCGACCAGCGGCTGGTTGTCTCTGGCGACGGCATAGGCGACGAAGTTGCCCGGGCTGAAGGCGTTCGCGACAATCACCGCCGGATCGCCCGGCTTCATCACGTTGCCTGCCAGCGTCGAGGGTGCTACCCAGGCGTCGATC
>DATMMZ010000393.1:0-9163 GCA_035569455.1 Mycobacterium sp.
CCGTCGCGTTCCTGGCCAGCGACGAGGCGACGTTCATCAACGCCGCGGTCCTCGACGTCGACGGCGGCGCCGTAGTCAAGCTCTAGTCAAGATTTGTACCGGAGGAATCTTGCTCAGTCCGTTCGACGACTTCCCCATCCACCCGTCGGCCGACCCTATCGCCACACCCGCGACCGGCGACCCCAACCACTACGACCGCTACTGGTTCAACGGCCACCAGCGCGACGGCGCGTTCTACTTCGGCGCGGCGATGGGTCACTATCCCGTCCGCGGCGTCATCGATGCGGCCTTCAGCCTGGTCATCGACGGCGTCGAGCACTCCATCTTCGCCTCGGGCGCGATGCCGCTCGACCGCTCGACCACGGTCGGTCCGATCCGCGTCGAGGTGCCCGAACCGATGCGGACCATCCGCTATGTCGTCGAGCCCAACGAGCACGACATCTCGTGCGACCTGACCTTCCGGGCCACCACCGTCGCCATCGAGGAACCGCGTCAACAACGGCGCAGCCCGGAAGGCATCCTGCTCACCGACCACACCCGGCTCACCCAGTGGGGCACCTGGGAGGGCACGATCACCGTCGACGGCGACGAGCTCCGCATCGACCCCGCCGAGGTGTCCGGCACCCGCGACCGCTCGTGGGGCGTTCGGCCCGTCGGGGAACAGCTGCAGGTGCTGCGCCAGCCCATGCCGTTCCAGGTCTTCTGGGTGTGGGCGCCGCTGCACTTCGGGGATCGCTTCACCCACTTGGCGTTCCACGAGCACGAGGACGGTCGGCGATGGCTGGAGACCGCGCTCGTCCTCGACCCTATCCCGGACGGCGCATCCGCGTGCAGCACCGCCGGCGTGCGCGAATGCCACGGCATCGGCTACGAGCTGGAATGGGAACCCGGCCGCCGCGAGATTCGGCGAGCCCAGCTGTGGTTCGACGATCCCGTGGAAGGTGAGACGCACATCGAGGTCGAGAAGAAGTTCACTTTCCGCATGCGCGGCATCGGCTACTGGCACCCGCACTGGGGCCACGGCAGCAACCACGGTCAGCTCGAAACCGGCCGCGAGTCAATACGACTCGACGAGTTCGAACCGACCGATTTTTCGTCGATCCATCTGCAGAATCTCGTCATCGCGAAGATGGGTGACCGCCGCGGTGTCGGCGTCGTCGAACAGATCGCGCTCGGGCCGCACCGGCCGAGCGGGCTTAGCGGATTTCTGGACGGCCACCCGTGACGGTCGCTGAGGTCGGCCGCCACTCATAGACTGTCACCGTGACGAGCGCGCGCACCCAAGTGATTGACACGGTCGACCAAGCCGCCACCACCCCCGACCAACCGCAACCCTTCCACGAGCTGGGCCTCAAAGACGACGAGTACCAGCGGATTCGCGACATCCTGGGCCGCCGGCCCACCGACACCGAGTTGGCCATGTACTCGGTGATGTGGAGTGAGCACTGCTCGTACAAGTCCTCCAAGGTGCACCTGCGCTACTTCGGCGAGACCACCACCGACGAGATGCGCGCCGGCATGCTGGCCGGCATCGGCGAGAACGCCGGCGTCGTCGACATCGGCGACGGCTGGGCCGTCACTTTCAAGGTGGAATCGCACAACCACCCGTCCTACGTCGAGCCGTACCAGGGCGCGGCCACCGGTGTGGGTGGGATCGTCCGAGACATCATGGCCATGGGTGCGCGGCCGGTCGCCGTGATGGACCAGCTCCGGTTCGGTGCCGCCGACGCCCCCGACACCCGCCGGGTGGTCGACGGCGTGGTCCGCGGCATCGGTGGCTACGGCAACTCGCTGGGCCTGCCCAATATCGGCGGCGAGACTGTCTTCGACGCGTGCTACGCCGGCAATCCATTGGTCAACGCGTTGTGCGTCGGCGTATTGCGCCAGGAGGACTTGCATTTGGCGTTCGCCTCGGGCGCCGGCAACAAGATCATCCTGTTCGGCGCGCGCACCGGGCTGGACGGCATCGGCGGGGTGTCGGTGCTCGCATCCGACACCTTCGACGCCGAAAATTCGCGTAAGAAGCTGCCATCGGTTCAGGTGGGCGACCCGTTCATGGAGAAGGTGCTCATCGAATGCTGCCTGGAGCTGTACGCGGGCGGCCTGGTGATCGGCATCCAGGATCTCGGTGGCGCCGGATTATCTTGTGCTACATCGGAATTAGCGTCCGCAGGCGACGGCGGGATGGCGATCCAACTGGACACCGTGCCGCTGCGCGCCAAGGAGATGACGCCCGCCGAGGTGCTGTGCAGCGAGTCGCAGGAACGCATGTGCGCGGTGGTCGCGCCGGAGAACGTGGACGCCTTCATGGCGGTGTGCCGCAAATGGGAGGTGCTGGCGACCGCGATCGGCGAAGTCACCGACGGCGACCGGTTGCGCATCACCTGGCGCGGCGAGACCGTCGTCGAAGTGCCGCCGCGCACCGTCGCCCACGAAGGCCCGGTGTACCAACGCCCGGTGGCCCGCCCCGAATCGCAGGACGCACTCAACGCGGACCGATCGACAAGCCTGCCGCGCCCGGCGACCGGCGCCGAGCTGCGCGCGACTTTGCTTGAGCTGCTTGGCAGTCCGCACCTGTGCAGCCGTTCCTTCATCACCGAGCAGTACGACCGATACGTGCGGGGCAACACCGTGCTGGCCGAGCACGCCGACGGCGGCGTGCTGCGCGTGGACGAGTCCACCGGCCGGGGTATCGCGCTGTCGACCGACGCGTCCGGCCGCTACACCAAGCTGGATCCCTATGCCGGGGCCCAACTCGCGCTGGCCGAGGCGTACCGCAACGTCGCCGTCACCGGCGCAGCGCCGGTCGCGGTTACCAACTGCCTCAACTTCGGCTCGCCCGAGGATCCCGGGGTGATGTGGCAGTTCGCGCAGGCGGTGCGCGGTTTGGCCGATGGCTGTGCGACCCTGCGGATTCCGGTGACCGGCGGCAACGTCAGCTTCTACAACCAGACCGGGTCCACGGCGATCCTGCCGACGCCGGTCGTCGGCGTGCTCGGTGTCATCGATGACGTGAGCCGGCGCATCCCGACCGGGTTGGGTGGCGAGCCGGGGGAGACCTTGATGCTGCTGGGCGACACCCGCGACGAGTTCGACGGCTCCATCTGGGCGCAGGTGACCGCCGACCATCTGGGTGGGCTGCCACCGACGGTCGACCTGGCGCGTGAGAAGCTGCTGGCCGACGTGCTGTGCTCGGCGTCGCGGGACGGACTGGTGTCCGCCGCGCACGACCTGTCCGAAGGCGGACTCGCTCAGGCCATCGTGGAATCGGCGCTGGCAGGTGAGACCGGTTGCCGCATAGTGCTTCCGGAGAACGCTGATCCGTTTGTGATGCTGTTTTCCGAGTCGGCGGGCCGGGTGCTGGTTGCTGTGCCGCGCACCGAGGAGAGTCGGTTCCGTTCCATGTGCGAAGCGCGGGGGTTGCCCGTCATCCGCATCGGCGTCGTCGATCAGGCTTCGGATGAGGTAGAGGTGCAGGGCCTGTTCACCGTGTCGCTGGCGGAATTGCGTGCGACGTCCGAGGCGGTGCTGCCGCGATTCTTCGGATGAGCGGTACTTCTAGATTCTGATGTATCCCCATGCGTGACAGCCGGTTTCGTCGGATAAAGGCATTGTCTTTGGCCGCTGGCCTGGTTGGTTGGAGCTTCTTGAGTCCCCGGCTGCCCAATGTTTGGCGGGTAGCGCTGCAGGCCGGCGTGGGCGGGCTGCTGGTGCTGGTGACCGGCGCACCGCTGGGTCTGCGTCCGCCGCGCTTGGGGGCAGGGTTGCGCTCGGGGTCGGCGGCTGCGGCGGGAGCGGCGACCGCGATCGCAGCGACGACGTCGATGCCGGTGGTGCGGCTGTCGATGTTTGAACGCGAGTTGCCGACGTCGGTGTCAGGCTGGCTGCTGTTGCGGATACCCGTCGGCACGGTCTGGGCCGAAGAGGCCGCATTCCGCGCGGCATTGGCCACCGCCGGCGCAGGCGCCTTCGGCAAATCCGGTTCACGGCTGCTGCAGGCCGCCGCTTTTGGGCTTTCCCATATCGCGGACGCGCGCGCGACGGGTGAGCCAGTGGTGGCCACCGTGCTGGTCACCGGTATCGGGGGCTGGTTGTTCGGGTGGCTCGCCGACCGTTCCGGCAGCCTGGCGGCCCCACTCCTGGTGCACCTGGCCATCAACGAGGCCGGCGCGGTGGCTGCTCTGGCCGTACAACGCCGATCGTGGAACAGCTCACAAGTGCAGGGATCCGCTCCGCTGCGCCCTTATACTTGTTAACTCAGCGTTAAATCGACAATCGACGACAGTCAATGGAAGGGGTTGGCACCTCCGGTGCACAGACTCAGGGCCGCGGAGCATCCGCGGCCGGATTATGTTCTTCTGCACATCAGCGACACCCATCTCATCGGAGGGGGCGGCTCTCTCTACGGAGCTGTCGATGCCGACAGCCGGCTCGGCGAGCTGCTCGAGCAGCTCAAGGACTCCGGGCTACGCCCCGACGCGATCATTTTCACCGGCGACTTGGCCGACAAGGGCGAGCCGGAGGCGTATCGGAAGCTGCGCGGCCTGATCGAGCCGTTCGCGGCCGAGTTGGCTTCTGAACTCGTCTGGGTGATGGGGAATCACGACAATCGTGCCGAGTTGCGCAGGATGTTGCTGGACGAGGCGCCCTCGATGGCGCCGCTTGACCGCGTGCGCATGATCGACGGGCTGCGGATCGTCACCCTGGATACGTCGGTGCCGGGACATCATTACGGTGAACTCGCCGCGTCCCAGTTAGATTGGCTGGCCCGACAATTGGCAACCCCAGCGCCGGACGGCACCATTTTGGCGTTGCACCATCCGCCGATTCCGAGTGTCTTAGACCTGGCCGTCACGGTGGAACTACGCGATCAGGCTTCGCTCGGGCGGGTGCTCAAGGGTAGCGATGTTCGTGCCATTTTGGCCGGGCACCTGCACTACTCGACGAACGCCACCTTCGTCGGAATTCCGGTGTCGGTCGCCTCGGCCACCTGTTATACCCAGGATCTAACGGTTGCCGCCGGCGCAACGCGCGGCAGGGACGGTGCCCAGGGTTGCAACCTCGTGCACGTGTATCAAGACACGGTCGTGCACTCGGTGATTCCGCTTGGTACCGGAAAAACTGTGGGCACCTTTGTCTCTCCCGCGCAGGCGCGACACAAAATCACCGAAAGCGGCCTGTTTATCGAGCCGTCTGCACGGGATTCGCTATTTGCGCACCCTCCAATGGTCCTGACGCCGTCGGCGCCGCACAGCCCTGTCGACTGACGTCGTCGGCCGCGACCTTCTCCCAGGGCGCCGGTATTGGGAAGTAGCGTTCCAGAAAACCGACGACGCGGTCGGCCCGCTCGGCGGCGGAAACCTCGGGAAAACTACTGTCGTTGAGGCAGAAAAAGTCGTATCCGCGCCGCTTGCGTAACTCGGAAAGCAAATTGAGCCCGTCGTGCGTGGTGGTGTTCACGTAGAGGACCTTGGCCTTTTCTTGCTGCACGGCACGCCCGGTCATGAGTGCGTAGTAGTGGTAGAACGAGTTGGTCACTGAGATATCGGTGCCGGACCGGAACGCACTTGCCTGGGTCCGAGCGAATTCGTCCGGGAATTCGCGTTCCAGCTCGATCAGCACGCTTTTGCGCAACGGGACCGCGGTGTGCTCGAGATGACGGGTGATGACGTGTCCGAACCGCTCGAATAGGAGCTGTCGGTTGACTCGGGCCGCATTCTCAAAGCCACTGCGCGTGGGATCGTTTGCGCCCAGCCCGATCCGGGTCTTGGCCTCGATGAACCTGGTGACTCCACCTGGGGAGAAGAACATGCTGGCTTTGAGCGGCCGACCGAAGAACATGTCGTCGTTTGAGTACAGAAAATGCTCACTCAGACCAGGGATGTTGTGCAGCTGGCTTTCCACCGCGTGCGAGTTATAGGTGGGCAGCGCAGCGCTATCCGAAAAGTGTTGCTCGGCTGGGACGATTGTGATCATCGGATGATCGGCCAACCACGGCGGCGGGATTGAATCCGTCGCAATGAAGATGCGACGGATCCAAGGAGCAAACATGTTCACCGACCGCAACGCATATTTCAACTCATCGATCTGTCGGATTCGCGCTTCAGCGTCGTCGCCTTCACCGACAACGACCTGTGACATTTGCGCCGCGCGTCGTGCCCGAAAATCCGGATCACTACCGTCGACCCAAGAGAACACCATGTCGATATCGAACGTCACATCGCTCGCATGGGGGGTGAACATGCCCGCAATGGTCGGCCATTTGTACCCGTAGAGCTTGGCGCTTGCCGGCTTTATTTCATTGCGTGGCAGCATCTTGCGGGTTAGCGAGTTTTCCACCGGACAGCGGACCAGGGCCTCCTCGAACATCCAGAACTGGAGTTCGACACCGAACCTCGGCCCGTACCGGAACCCGCCGGGCGCAATCCGCCGTCGATACAACCGCACAATCCGTGGGTCGATCAGCCGGGAAAGATTGCCATCGGCCACCAACACGGGAGAAATTCCGCGCTCATCAAGTGTTTTGGCGTACATCGGCTCGGTGGCACACGCTGCGGCGAGGGCGCGCTCGACGGCAGGACGCAGTTCGATGTTGATGGCAAGGATCGGCCGGCCCTTGTGGCTGCGGATAAGCAGAAAAGGAATGTCAGCCCGGTTCAACAACTTTCGCACAAAGACCAGATCCTCGATCTGGGCCTCATGCGGGGTCAACCTAGATTCCAGGCGGGCAATCTTGCCCCGCCGGGTAACAATGATGGGATCGAGGGTGCGCCGCGCGGGCCGACCCCCGGCGCGCGACACGAGCTTGGACATCAGAACACCGCCTTAAATTAAGGTGCGACCACGGCACCGCGAGAATCTCACACATTGAGCGTCGGCGCAGAACCAAAGGCCCCACGCCGACAGGGCTCATAGCTACATGGTGCCCGTAGGTCCACACTTCTTGCAAGGCAGTCGATTTAGTGACCGGCAGAAACCTGTCCGCAACCTCTCGGTTGCACCCGCGTCATATCTGGTTCTCGGAAATGCAAACGCAGGCCAATACCGATCAGGGCCATCACCATCAGTGTCACCGGGCCGATGACCTTGTACGGTGGCCGCGTCCCCCGACGACGACGCTCCATGATTTTGAGACCCTAAGGTATGGCAGCCCGAGATAGCGCTGATCCGGCAAAGACTCGGCAGGTCGTGCTGGCCGTCGCGGACTGGCTGCGTGACGAAACCTGTCCGGCGCCCGACCGGGATACTTTGGCGACGGCGGTTCGGCTCGCCGCACGAACCCTCGCCGCGCTGGCCCCCGGAGCGAGCGTAGAGGTCCGGATTCCGCCGTTCGTTGCGGTGCAGTGTGTTGCCGGGCCTCGGCACACCCGGGGAACACCACCTAATGTCGTGGAGACCGATCCGCGGACTTGGCTACTGCTGGCCACTGGGCTGTTACCTCTGGCAGAGGCGAAGGCTTCCGGGGCGCTGACGCTGTCCGGCTCTCGGGCTGCAGAAATCGAGCAATGGCTGCCCCTCATACCGCTATAGCTGTGAGCTGAATATAACCCTGAACTGCAGGTTTAGGGTGATGAGATGGATTTTTCGGCGCGCAACACGCCCGGTCGATTCGGCGATGGAGCTGTTGTGCCCGTAGACTTCGTTTTGTCACCAACCGTTCCCCAGGGAGCCGCCAAACCGTGACTGTCCAGGAACCCGAGCAGGACCTGAACTCACCCCGCGAGGAGTGTGGCGTATTCGGGGTTTGGGCCCCGGGCGAAGAAGTCGCCAAACTGACCTACTACGGCCTTTACGCGTTGCAGCATCGCGGGCAGGAAGCGGCGGGGATTGCTGTCGCCGATGGATCCCAGGTGCTGGTCTTCAAAGACCTCGGCCTGGTCAGCCAGGTGTTCGATGAGCAGACGTTGGCGGCAATGGAGGGCCATGTCGCCATCGGCCACTGCCGCTATTCGACGACGGGCGACACAACGTGGGAGAACGCCCAGCCGGTGTTCCGCAACACCGCGGCCGGCACCGGGGTTGCGTTGGGGCACAACGGAAATCTGGTCAACACCGCTGTCCTTGCCGCACGTGCCCGCGAAGCGGGGTTGATCTCCAAACGCTGCCCGGCCCCGGCGACCACGGACTCTGACATCCTGGGCGCGCTGCTGGCCCACGGAGCGGCCGATTCCACCCTGGAGCAGGCGGCACTGGAGCTGCTGCCGACAGTGCGCGGCGCGTTCTGTCTGACGTTCATGGATGAGAACACCCTGTACGCGTGCCGCGACCCATTTGGGGTGCGGCCGCTGTCGCTTGGGCGGCTGGATCGTGGCTGGGTGGTGGCTTCCGAGACAGCCGCGCTCGACATCGTCGGCGCCTCGTTCGTCCGCGACATCGAACCGGGCGAATTGCTGGCGATCGACGCCGACGGGGTGCGGTCCACCCGTTTCGCCAGCCCCACGCCCAAGGGCTGCGTCTTTGAATACGTGTACTTGGCACGGCCCGACAGCACGCTCGCCGGCCGGTCCGTGCACGGCACCCGAGTGGAGATCGGTCGTCGGCTGGCCCGCGAATGTCCGGTCGACGCCGACCTGGTGATCGGCGTTCCGGAATCAGGCACTCCCGCCGCGGTCGGGTTCGCGCAGGAGTCCGGCATCCCTTATGGGCAGGGCCTGATGAAGAACGCCTACGTCGGGCGGACATTCATCCAGCCGTCGCAGACCATCCGCCAGCTCGGCATCCGGCTGAAGCTCAACCCACTTAAAGAGGTGATCCGCGGCAAGCGGCTCATCGTCGTCGACGACTCGATCGTGCGGGGGAACACTCAGCGGGCACTCCTGCGCATGCTGCGCGAGGCCGGCGCCGTCGAACTGCACGTGCGCATCGCCTCACCGCCGGTGAAATGGCCCTGCTTCTACGGCATCGACTTCCCATCGCCGGCCGAGTTGATCGCCAACGCGGTGCAAGACGAGGAGGAGATGCTCGAGGCGGTGCGGCATGCCATCGGAGCCGACACGCTGGGCTACATCTCGCTGCGGGGCATGGTCGCCGCTTCCGAGCAGCCCGCTTCCCGCCTCTGTACCGCGTGCTTCGACGGCAAGTATCCGATCGAGCTGCCCAGCGAGACCGCGCTGGGCAAGAACGTCATCGAGCACATGCTCGCGAATGCGGCGCGCGGAGCCGA
>DATMMZ010000394.1:0-7208 GCA_035569455.1 Mycobacterium sp.
TGTGTATCCAGGCCTCGCCGACGTATTGCGGCGTACCAGGCGCTTTCGGCTCGACGCTGAGCAACTCCCCGGTCGGGCTGCGATGTACCTCGAACACCGGGGTCATGAGTGCGGTGTAGTCGACCCCGAGTCGGTGCAGCAACACCGTGACGGAATCCATCAGCATGCCGCCGTTGTCGGTGACGACCTGCAGCGCAGGCCCGAATCCGGCGGGATCGTCCGCGGGGTAGACGGCGACGGAGCTTTCACCGGGCGGGCGGTGCTGGCCCAGCCGATAGTGTGCGCTCAGCACGGCAGGGGTCACCATGGCGGCGGGGATGGTCGGGTCGATAGGACCGGTTTCTGCGGCTCCCGGTTCGTCACCGTGCGGACCGCGATAGCTCTCGACATAGGTCTTCGAGATCCAGTCAGGAATGTCCGAAGTCTTGGTGAATGTGGTCCACGGCTTGGTTTCGTGCTTTGCTCCGGAATCGATCGTCATGCCAATAGCTCCCAACTCACGACAGATGCCCGCGCTGGCAGAGCTGACATTAGTCCCGTGTCAGCTTGCGATGGGTCACCCTGTGCGGACGCGCGGCTTCAACACCGAGTCGTTCCACTTTGTTTTCCTCGTATGCATCGAAATTGCCTTCGAACCAGAACCATTTCGCCTCGTTGTCGGCATCGCCTTCCCACGCCAGGATGTGGGTGCACGTCCGGTCGAGGAACCAGCGATCGTGCGAAATCACCACCGCGCAGCCGGGGAAGTTCACCAGTGCATTCTCCAGCGAGCTCAGGGTCTCGACGTCGAGGTCGTTGGTCGGCTCGTCCAGCAAGATGAGGTTGCCGCCCTGCTTGAGCGTCAGCGCCAGATTCAGCCTGTTGCGCTCGCCGCCGGACAACACGCCGGCCGGCTTCTGCTGGTCGGGCCCCTTGAACCCGAACGCCGAGACGTAGGCACGCGACGGCACTTCGGTTTTGCCGACCTCGATGTAATCCAGCCCGTCCGAGACGACTTCCCACACCGTCTTCTTCGGATCGATACCCGCACGGGCCTGGTCCACGTAGCTCAGCTTGACGGTCTCGCCGACCTTGACGCTGCCGCTGTCCGGCTGCTCGAGCCCGACGATGGTTTTGAACAGCGTGGTCTTGCCGACCCCGTTGGGACCGATGACGCCGACGATGCCGTTGCGGGGCAGGGTGAAGGACAGGTCCTTGATCAGGGTGCGTCCGTCGTAGCCCTTGTCGAGGTGTTCGACCTCGACCACCACGTTGCCCAGTCGCGGCCCCACCGGGATCTGGATCTCTTCGAAATCGAGTTTGCGTGTCTTCTCCGCTTCGGCGGCCATCTCTTCGTAACGCTGCAGACGCGCCTTGCTCTTGGCTTGACGCGCTTTGGCTCCGGACCGGACCCAGGCCAGCTCGTCGGTCAACCGCTTCTGTAGCTTGGCGTCCTTGCGGCCCTGCACCGACAGTCGCTCGGCCTTCTTCTCGAGGTAGGTGGAGTAGTTGCCTTCGTAGGGATAGGCGCGGCCGCGATCCAGTTCCAGGATCCATTCGGCGACGTTGTCCAGGAAGTAGCGGTCGTGGGTGACCGCCAAAATCGCACCCGCGTAGCTGGCCAGATGCTGTTCGAGCCACTGCACGCTTTCGGCGTCCAGGTGGTTGGTCGGCTCGTCGAGTAGCAGCAGGTCGGGTTTGGACAGCAGCAATTTGCACAACGCGACGCGGCGCCGTTCACCGCCGGACAGGTTTGTCACCGGCTCGTCGGGCGGCGGGCAGCGCAGCGCGTCCATGGCCTGCTCCAATTGCGAGTCGAGGTCCCACGCTTCGGCGTGGTCCAGTTCCTCTTGCAGCCGGCCCATTTCTTCCATCAACTCGTCGGAGTAATCGGTGGCCATCAACTCGGCGACCTCGTTGAAGCGGTCGAGCTTGACCTTGATGTCGCCCATCCCCTCTTCCACGTTGCCGCGGACGGTCTTCTCCTCATTCAGCGCCGGCTCTTGTTGCAGGATGCCGACGCTGGCCCCGGTGGCCAGGAACGCGTCGCCGTTGTTCGGCTTGTCCAGACCGGCCATGATCCGCAAGACGCTCGACTTACCGGCGCCGTTGGGGCCGACGACACCGATCTTGGCGCCCGGGAAGAAGCTCAACGTGACGTCGTCCAGGATCACCTTGTCGCCGTGCGCCTTGCGGACCTTCTTCATCGTGTAGATGAACTCAGCCATGCCGCGGTATTGCCTTTCTGGTTTTGCAGGGTTATTTGGGTTATCCCGCGACCATCCTAGGCACCGCCCAAGCGCACTAAGCCGAGAGAGGCAGTGCTTCGTTGCCGGCCCCCGGCGCGTCCACCCCGGCATCGGCATCGTCGTCGGCAGCGTCGGTGGCAGGTGCGGCGACGGAGATGCCTGGGTCAACATTGGGGCCCGTGTAACTGGGCTTCTCGATGCGCACGATCACGCGCGACAGATCCGGCCCGACCGAGGTCGCCCGCATTTCCAGCGACGAACGGCGGTTGCCGTCCCGGTCCTCGTACTCGCTGGTGTACACGTGGCCTACCACGATCACCGGTGCGCCCTTGCCCAACGCGGCACCCACCCCGGTGACCAGCCTTCCCCAACAGTTGACGGTGATGAACAGCGAGTTTCCGGGCTCCCAGCCGCCATCAGCGGTGCGGCGGCGCGAGTTGCTGGCCACCCGAAACTTGACGAGCTCCTGGTCGCCGACCTTCCGGCGCTGAAGGTCGTTGACGATGTGACCGACCACGGTGAGCGAGGTTTCGAACATTGACTCATTCCTTTCGTTGCAGTGGGCGGCGATAACTGGATATGCCTGGCGCCCGGGCAACTCCCGGGAACGCCTCACCGCCCGTTCCGGCTGTGATTCAGCCCGGCAATGCCGACAACCACCCCGGGCAACGCGGGCACGAAACGGCAGCGCTGTGGATAGAACCGTGACTGTGGATCAGTCCGCCGGTTGGCGGGGACGCCCCGGCTCGTCACGACGCGCCAGTTCAGACAGCATCGCGTTGTAGGCGGTCAGGTCGGCGTCGTCGTCGAGGTCAGCCGCGCGGTCTAACCGCCGGGCGGTCCGCTCATCGCTGCGCGCCCACTGCACCAGCAGCGCGATCATGACGATTACCAAGGGCAGTTCCCCTGCCGCCCAGGCGATTCCGCCGCCCAATCGCTGATCACCGAGCAGATCGGTGTGCCAGCTCAGGCCCAGCGATCGATAGTAGGCGGCGCCGAGCACCCTCCGGGTGCCCATCAGCTCGACACCGAAGAACGCGTGCAGGGGCAGTGAGGCGAACACCACGGCCACCTTGGCCAGTGGCGGAAGCGGCCGCGGGGTGGGGTCCACCCCAATAACGACCCAATAGAACAGATAGCCGCTGAGCAGGAAATGCACGTTCATCGCCAGATGCCCTGCGTGGCTGCCCACCGCATCGTCGAAGATGCTCCCGAAATACAGCCCGTAGAACCCGGCGACGAACAGCGCCGTGGCCACTATCGGGTTAGTGAGGACCCGCGACAGCCGGCTGTGCAGTGCGGCCAACAGCCATTCCCGCATGCCCGGGGGATCATCGCGGCCGGCGGCGGGCAGCGCCCGCAGTGCCAGGCTGACGGGGGCACCTAGCACCAGCAGGATCGGGACCAGCATCGACAGCCCCATGTGTGCCGCCATGTGCATGCTGAACATCGCCGGCATGTACCGACCGACACCCGACGACGTGACGAACAGCAATGCTAGGCAGCCAAGCAGCCAGGCCAGGGTCCGGCCGGGCGGCCAGTGGTCGCCGCGGCGGCGCAGCCGCAGCACCGCTGCCACATACAGCGCGGCGAGAATGATTGCCGCCGTGCCGAAGATCAGGTCGAAGCGCCAGTCGAACAGAATGCGCGTGACGGTGGGCGGTCCGTCGAAGTCGTAGCCGATCTCGGCTTCGGGAATCGAAGGTAGCCGGAGCGGTGGCGGCGGCGGTGGTGTACGGCCCAGCCCGACGGCGATACCGAAAGTTAAGCCGAAGACGGCCGCCTCGATCAGCGCCAGCCGGATCAGGACACTACGCGCTTTGGGAGGGCTCGGATCCGCTTGCAGCGCAACGACTCCGGCGCGCCGCTGGCGCCAGCCGAGGACTCCCAGCGCGCACAGCGCGACGAACTTGGCGACCACCAGGCGCCCGTAGCCGGTGGTCAGCAGGTCGGAAGGCGGAACCCGCACCACGGCATTGACGAAACCGCTGAGCCCCATCGCGATCCAACACCACAGGGCGATCGTGGAGAAACGCCGTGCCGCCAGGTCGGTGTGTTCACCCCTGCGCAGTGCGTGGGCCAGCAGGGCCAGCAAACCACCGGCCCACAGGCTGGCGGCGACGAGATGGATCAGCAGGCTATTGGTGGCCAGGTCATGCGAACCGCCGGCCGACGAGTGACCGGTCAGCCCAAGCGGAACAAGGGTCACCAACGATCCGGCGAGCAACAGCGGCGTCGATGACCAGCGCAGCAGCGCCAGACTTGCCAGTGTCACCGTCGCCGCCAACACCGCGGTCCAGCGCCATGCGGAGGCGGTGTTTACTAAGCCAGCCAGCGACCAGATGGTCGCCGGGTTGAGGTGATCGGCCAACGGTTGACCCGACACATCGGAAATGGTCAGCGGCACCAGCAAGGCGGCACACACCGTCCACGCCCCCGATGCCACAGTCCCCAGTCGAAGCGCACGATATCCGCCGACATCGAGCACGCCGCTGCGCTGCGGCGGCACCAGAAATGCCGCGAAAAGAAACGACCCGACAGCCAGCACCGCGGCGATCTCACCCGCCGCCCGGACGAACGGCAGCCCCAGCGTGGTCGCCGGGCCCGGATCGGGTAAGCCCGTGGCGGTCAGCGCATCCGCCAGTGACAACGCCCCGATTCCGGCCGCTGTGCAGCCCGCCAGCATCGCGACGCCGGCGAGCAGCGGCCACACCAGCGCGCGGGGCTGGGCCATGCCCTTTCCGGGGGCCTTACCGGCGGGCCGGGCAACCGTCATGTACCCAGGGTATGGCCGGGTGTGCTGACTACTGAGCTTGGCTGGCGCGCTTGTCTTCGGACCGCTCCTGGCGCGCCCTGAATTCGCGGGCGACGAACTGACTGCGGGCGATCTGCTCGACGTAGTCGAAATCTCGCCGAATCTCCCGCAATTCCCGCCGGAAAGCGTCCCGCCGTTCGGTGAGATCGGCGGCGGGTCCTATCAAATCCTGATCGGCAACAACCTGGCGCGCGGTGGCGAACAGTAGCGTCGACACCGATTCACTGCTGCGGATCCGGTCCTGCGCCACGTACTGACGGCCGACCCCAAGCGCCCTATCCGTCAGTTCCTTCTTGCCGATATCGGCCGGGGCGTCGCGCAACACGTCGGCGAAAATCTCATACGCCTCGAAAAACACCCGCAACATCGCGTCGGACATCAACGGGCGCTTCGCAAATAGCATCGCGTCGATCTCGTCGCCTCCCGCGGCGACCTGGGCTTCCCAATTTGCGTGCCACGCCATCTCTTCGGCGATGTTGGCCCGAAACGCGGTCGAATCGGCGAAGTAGAAATCGAATTTCAGTAGATCGCGCAGCCGCATCGCCTGGGCCCAGAAAGCCTCCATGCGGTCGCCGTCCGCGCGCCTGGCGTACGCCAGCGCAAGTTCGACGATCGAGGTCTCCAGGAACGCATGTATCACCGAGTTCCGGTAGAACGCCGCGGCATGCTCCTTGTCGGACGCGATGTACCACACCGGCTCCCGGCCGCTGTCAACACGGGTGATGGGGTGCCCGTTGGACAATGCGTCAACCGCTGCGCGCACACCGCCGCGCGCACGCAGCCGCAACGCACTCGTCGACATTGGGGTTTGCTTGCGTTCCAGATAGTCCAGTGAGTCCTGCAAGGTGTGGTGCAACTGATCGAGCGTCAATGCCGCACCGCGAGTGGTGAGCAGCAACGCACACACCAACCCCGTCGCCGTCACCGGTGTCGCCCGCAGGATACGCCACGCGACTTCGAACGACATCTTTTGCAACGCAAGCCGTTTGGCGGCCTGGTCGTGCGCTAGCGGTCCGTACGGCGCACCCAGGTACTGCCGCATCGAGACCGCTTCGGGGAAGCGGACGTAGATCTTGCCGTAGTTGCGTTCGCCCTGCGCCTTGATGAAGTTGTAGAGCCAGCCGACGCCCTCGGCTGTCTTTTCGCCACCGCGAGCGTAGGCGGCGTACTCGGCGGTCTCGTGCAACTGATCGAAGCTGATCGACACCGGCTGCAGCAGGATGTCTTCGCTGCGGCCGTCCAGGTAAGCGTCGGCCACATAGGCCATCAGACCGAGCTTGGGTGGCAGCATCTTGCCGGTACGCGAGCGCGTGCCCTCGATGGACCAGCTCAGGTTGAACCGCTTCTCGACGATGTAGCCGACGTATTCGTGCAGGACGTACTTGTAGAGCGGGTCACCGCCGATGTTGCGGCGGATGAAGATGACGCCGGAGCGGCGCAACAGCGGGCCCATCACCCCGAACGACAGGTTGATACCGGCGAACACGTGCACCGGCGGTAACCGGTTCTCCTGCATCGCCACCGGCACCACGGCGCCGTCGATATAGGACCGGTGCGAGAACAGCAGCACCGCCGGGTGAGCTTCCAGCCCGGCGCGCATGGCCGCCACCTGGTACTCGTCGTAGTCGATCTCGGGTTCGAATCCGCGGCTGAGCGCCCTGCCGAGGACGCCAACCAGGTCGACGGACACCCGGCTCCACCCGGTGGCGAGTTCGTCGAGCATTTTGCCGGCTTCCTCGACGGTTGCGCCCGGGATTTTTTCCAGGCCCGCGCGAAACCGCGTGGACGCCAAGATCTCTGGCTTTACCAGCCGCGGGGATTTGTACTGCGGTCCGAGGATTCGATACTCGGCACGTTCCATCGCCAAGATAGCGCGGCGAGTGACGAACTGGGCGAAGTCGCGCTCGTTCTCTCCTACGGTGGTGTCGCGCCACTGCTGGCGGAGTTCGGACACTTTGGCCGGCTCGCCGGCCACTACCCGCGCGCGGTGGGGATCGTTGCGCAGGATGTGTCGTTGCTGACGTTCGTTGGGGTGGTAGGGATCCCGGCCGGGAAGCAGCCCGGCCACCTTGTCCAACTTGCTGCGATCCGCGGCAGGCAACCAGACCACCCGCACCGGCACGATCGAGCGGTCTCCCCCGGGGTCGGATTCGAGTTGCTCAACA
>DATMMZ010000395.1:0-27582 GCA_035569455.1 Mycobacterium sp.
GAGGGGGGAGCGGCGATGAGTGCTCGGGCATCGACACGGGGCGGCACCACCGAGGGTTTGCCTGATGCATTACCGCCGAGCCGCAGCGTAACCGTCCGCGCGGCGGACGGCACCGCGCTGCACACGGAGGTGTTCGGCCCACCCGACGGCTATCCGATCGTGTTGACGCACGGCATCGTCTGCGCGATCCGGGCCTGGGCATACCAGATCGCCGACCTTGCCACCGACTACCGGGTGATCGCATTCGACCATCGCGGGCACGGACGAAGCGGCGTCCCGCGGCGTGGCGGCTACAGCCTCGAACACCTCGCGTCGGACCTCGATTCCGTGCTGGAGGCGACGTTGGCCCCGCACGAGCGCGCGGTGCTGGCCGGACACTCGATGGGCGGCATCACCATTACCGCCTGGTCGCAGCACTACCGCGACAAGGTCCGCCGGCGCGCCGACGCCGTCGCGCTGATCAACACCACCACCGGCGAGCTGCTGGGCAAGGTGAAACTGCTGCCGGTTCCGTGGCCCCTTTCGGCCGGTCGCGTCATGGCCGGGCGAAGCCTGATCAACATTTTCGGCGGGATGCCGATTCCGGGTGCGGCGCGAATCCCGAGCCGCTACTTGGTCACCATGCTGGCGGTCGCGGCCGAGTCGGACCCGAGCGCCGCGAAGCTCATCTACGAGCTCTTCGTACAGACGTCACCGGCGGGCCGCCGGGGTTGCGCAAGCGCGCTCGTCGATGCACTGGAACAGCGGTACCTCAACTTGGACGGTCTGACGGTGCCGACCTTAGTCATCGGCAGCGAACGCGATCGGCTGACGCCGATCAGTCAGTCGCGCAAGATCGCACGCAACGCACCCAACGTCGTGGGCCTTGTCGAACTGCCCGGCGGCCACTGCTCGATGCTGGAACAGCACCGGGAAGTGAACCGCCAGCTGCGGGGACTCGCCGAATCGGTGACTCAGCACGCCCGGATCGGGCGGATCAGCTCATAGCAGAGCGGCGATCTCGGCGGCTGCCCGCTGGCCGGACCTGACGGCGCCATCCAAAAAACCGGTCCATTCGTCTGCGGTCTCGGTGCCGGCCCAGTGGATCGGCCCGACCGGCTCACGTAGCCACGGCCCGTATCGTGTCCACGCCCCCGGTGGCACTGCGGCGGTCGGACCGCCCGGCGCGAATTCCTCAGCGCCCCAGCGATGATCAATGTAATCGAGCGGCTTGAGCGCGTCGTCGCCGAATAGCGACGCGAAGCAGCGCAGTGCGTCGCGGCGGCGCTGCTCGGTGGGCAGCGAGTCGAATGCGCGGGCATCGGCGAACCCCATCAGGATGCCGGGCCCGTCGTCTTGCGGGCTCACGTCGAAGGTGATGAACACGGGGCCCTTATCGGAAAGTGCCTGGCCGGAAAACCCGTTGGCCCGCCAGAACGGCGTGGAATAGGCGGCATAGGCCTTGCTGAGCCGACCCTGCGGCCAGTGCCTGGCGAGCTGCTCGTACTCGGGTGGCAGCGGGGGAGTGAACTCGATGGAGGCGCGATGTGCCGGCGGTATCGCGACGATGACGAACCCGGCCTCGGCCTGACCACGGTCGGAGGTGATCGTCACACCGGCACCGTGCCGCTCGATGCGACGGACCGGCGCGCTGAGCACGACACGCGTGCCGAGTTCGGCCGCCGCCGCCTCGGCGATCTGCTGGGTGCCGCCGGGGAAGTGGTCCTGCTGGGCGCCGTTCTCGACGTCCAGCAGCCGGTCCAGGCCGCCGGCCGCGCGCGTATAGCGGGCGGCGTGCAGCATCGAGACGTCGTCGGGTTCGCACCCCCACGTCACCCGGGCCATGATCGCCAGCAAGTCGCGTGACGAGGCGGTGGCGCGAACCGACCGCAGCCAGTCGCCGAGCGACAGGTCGTCGAGCTTGCGCGCCCGTCGCGCATCCCAGGGGGCCGCCAGCGGAACGCTGCGGGCGATTCGTTCGAATTGCCAACGTAACCGGCCGACGTCGAACAGGCCGGTCAGCGACAGCCTCGGGATGCTGCCGCGGTAGGAGCGCGCCCAGCCGCGCCACTGGATCAGGTTTTTGCCGTTGTGGTAGGTCGGGGTGGTCGGGATCTCGAGCTCGGCCGCCAGCGCCAGGACGGCGTCTTGGGTCGGGCCGACGAACGTGCCGCCCAGATCCGCGGGCAAACCCGCGACGCTGCCGGTGAATGAGCGCCCGCCCACCCGGTCGCGGCCCTCCAAGACCAGCACGTCGTGACCCTGCTGCGTCAGCTCGCGGGCTGCGGTCAACCCGGCGAAGCCGGCGCCTACCACGACAACGTCGACGATCCAGGGCGAGTTTGTCACGCCGTCTAGTCAACAGCATTGCGTGGGTTACGTAGGCTGACCCCGTTAAAGTCTTCACCGCCCTCCATGGGCTCACCGATGCCGCCGAGCGCGCGCGTGAGTTGCGCGATGCCGGCGCGAGCGGCGTGGCCACCTTTGAAGGACAGCACGACGTCTTCGCTCCGCTGACGCTGGCCGCCACGGTGGGGGGCCTGGATCTCATGACGAATGTGGCGATCGCGTTTCCGCGCAACCCGATACACCTGGCGCATCAGGCCATCGATCACCAGGTGCTGAGCGGCGGCCGATTCATCCTCGGCCTCGGCACTCAGGTCCGCGCGCAGATCGAGAAGCGCTTCGGTGCCCAATTCGACAATCCGGTCGCCCGCATGACCGAGTTGGTCGCCGCCCTGCGCGCAATTTTCGAGGCGTGGAATACCGGTGCTCGGCTGAACTTTCGCGGCGAGTACTACCGACACACGTTGATGACGCCGACTTTCAGCCCTGGCCCCAACCCTTACGGTTCGCCACCGATCTATGTCGGTGCCCTGGGGCCGAAGCTGACCCGGGCCACGGCCGAGCACGCCGACGGCCTGCTTGTGATGCCGTTCGGCTCGAAGCGGTTTCTGCACCACAACACCTTGCCCGCCGTGCGTGAGGGCCTGCAGGCCAGCGGACGGCACATCGACGATTTCGCCATCATTCCCGAGATCATCGTGTCGGCGGGCGAGACGGACGCCGATCGGGAAAGCGCCGATGTGGGCACCCGGCGGCTGCTGGCCTTTTACGGGTCCACTCCGGCGTACCGGCCGGTGCTGGCCGCGCACGGCTGGGAGGATTTGCAGCCCGAGCTCAACGCGATGTCCAAGCAGGGCCGCTGGCAGGAGATGGGCGCGCTGATCGACGACGAGATTATGCACACAATCGCGGCCTGCGGCACCCCTGCGGAGATCGCGGCCCACATCCGTGATCGCGTCGACGGCATCTCCGACGCGGTGTGCCTGTACCAGTCGGGTCCCATCGGGCTGTCCACCCTGGCCGCGATTGTCAACAAGCTGCGTTGAACGTTCGCATCACGGCGATGGCAAACCTAAGCCGACATCGGCGCGTTGGCTAGTCTGCGATCACGTGATTATCACCGGCCCAGCCCCCGCTGGCGACACGAGCCCGCGTCTGCGAACCGTAGCCCTGGGCAGCATGATCGGCACCACGATCGAGTGGTACGACTTCTATCTCTACGCGACGGCGTCGGCGCTCGTGTTCAAACCGCTGTTCTTTCCCAATGTTTCATCAACCGCCGGGACTTTGGCCACGTTCGCCACCTACGCCGCCGGGTTCGGTGCCCGGCCGGTCGGTGCGGTTGTGGCGGGACACTTCGGGGACCGGCTGGGGCGTAAGGCGGTTTTGGTGGGCGCATTGCTGACGATGGGTCTGGTTACGGCCGCGATCGGAGTGCTGCCGACCTATGCGGAAGCGGGGCTGGTGGCACCGGCACTGCTGGCGGCTCTGCGGGTGCTGCAAGGGGTTGCCGTTGGCGCCGAATGGGGTGGCGCCGCCGTGTTGTCGGTGGAGCATGCACCGCCCGGCCGGCGCGGATTGTTCGGCAGCTTTACTCAGCTCGGTTCCCCGGCCGGCATGTTGCTGGCGACGTCCGTGTTCTATCTGGTCCGCAAGATCAATGGTCCAAGTGCCTTCCTTGCGTTCGGATGGCGAATTCCGTTCCTGCTCAGTCTCGTTCTGGTGGTGATCGGGTTCTTCATCCGAGTCAGGCTTGTCGATGCGGAGATTTTCGACCGCCTCAAGCAACGCGACGAACTCGCGCGCCTGCCGGTGCTGGAAGTGCTGCGCAGCCAGCCGCGTAATGTCTTGATTACCACCGGACTACGAATATCTCAGGTCGCGCTTTTCGTCTTGTTGACTACCTATTCGCTTACTTACCTTCAGGATTCATTCGGTAAGGGCAGCAGCCTCGGTTTGATCGCCGTGTTGATATCGTCCGCTATCGGTTTGGTCAGCACTCCGGGCTGGGCGCTGCTGTCGGATCGGATCGGACGGCGACCGCCGTATCTGTTCGGCGCGCTCGCCGGAGTGCTGGCGCTGGCGTTGTTCTTCGTCGCCGCGGGAAGTGGGTCGGCGATCGCGGTGGCGCTGTCGATTGTGTTCGGCATCAACGTCGTTCACGACGCGATGTATGGGCCTCAAGCCGCCTGGTTCGCCGAACTGTTCGACACCCGGGTGCGTTACAGTGGTTCGTCATTGGGTTATTCGATTGGAGCTGTGCTGGGGGGCGGATTCCCGCCGTTGATCGCCGCGGCTCTGCTGGTCGTCGGTGGCGGCAGGCCTTGGCTGATCGTGGTGTATTTTGCTGTGCTGGCGGCGATCACGGTCGCGGCGGCCTACGCAGCGCGGGAAACCCGCGGGAATACCGGATGAGTGGATGAGCAGGATCTATCTGAACGCCTTCGACATGGCCTGCGTCGGGCATCAGTCCGCGGGGCTATGGCGCCATCCCGATGATCAGGGCTACCGGTATCGCGAACTCGGCTATTGGACCGACCTGGCCCGTGTTCTGGAAGCCGGGGGCTTCGACGCGCTGTTCCTGGCCGACGTGCTCGGCGTCTACGACATCTACGGCGGCTCGCGCGATGCCGCGGTGGTCGACGCCGCGCAGGTCCCGGTCAACGACCCGACCGCGGCCGTTTCGGCGATGGCCGCGGTGACCGAGACCCTCGGGTTCGGGATCACGCTGTCGCTGACCTACGAGCAGCCCTACGCGCTGGCGCGCAGGTTGTCGACGCTGGATCACCTCACCGGCGGGCGGATCGCGTGGAACATCGTCACCTCTTATCTGGACAGTGCCGCACGCAATCTCGGCCTGGATGCACAGATCCCCCACGACCAGCGCTACGAGATCGCCGACGAATATCTCGAGGTCTGCTACAAGCTGTGGGAAGCGTCGTGGGAGTCCGACGCCGTGGTGCGCGATGCGGCCCGCGGGGTGTTCACCGACCCGGCCAAGGTCCACGACATCGAGCACAAGGGCCGCCATTTCTCCATCCCGGGCCCGTTCCTGTGCGAACCGTCGCCGCAGCGAACTCCGGTGCTGTTCCAGGCCGGCGCCTCGCCGCGCGGCGTCAGGTTCGCCGCAGCCCACGCCGAGGCGGTGTTCGTCTCCGGCCCCACGCCGCAGATCGTGCGGGGTCCGGTGCGGGCACTGCGGGCGGCCGCCGCCGAGCTGGGCCGAGATCCTCGCTCCATCAAGGTGTTCACGATGGTCACCCCGGTGGTCGCCGAAACCCATGAGCTGGCCGTCGCCAAGCTGGCCGAATACCGGCAGTACGTGAGCACCGCCGGCGCGCTTGCCCTGTTCGGCGGATGGACCGGGGTCGACCTGGCCGAACTCGACCCCGACGAGCCGCTGCGCTACGTCGAGACCGACGCCAACCGGTCGGCGCTGGCCTCGTTTACCACAGCCGCTCCCGAGCGCACCTGGACCGTGCGGGAACTGGCTGAGGAAATCGGCATCGGTGGGCGCGGCCCCGTACTGACCGGCTCGCCCACCGAAGTGGCCGACGAGCTCGAGCGCTGGGTCGAGCAGGCCGATGTCGACGGGTTCAATCTGGCCTATGTCACCACCCCCGGCACCTTCGTCGATTTCGCGAAGTTCGTCGTGCCGGAGCTGCGTCGCCGCGGACGGGTGCCGGATCGTGCGCCGCGTTCCACGTTGCGCGAAAGGCTTGGGGGCGCGGGACCGCTGTTGCCGGCCGACCACCCCGGCGCGGGATATCGGTTACGGCGCAACCGTTAGCCAGTCGGCGAATCCCGACGGGTCGTGGCGCCCCAGGGCGCCATGCTCGTAGAGGCCCCAGCCCTCCACCGGGTCCGCGTCGCCGTCGCGGCACACCGCGCGGCCCACATGGTCGATGACGCCGAAGCCGGACCGCGCGATGATCGCCGGGTCGGTCATGTCGTAGGTCAGCCGCTCGACGAACTTCTCGCCCTTCCACGTGCCGTGCAGCCAGTCGGAATCGCCGCCGTAGCCGCCGCCGATGTGGATGGGCACCGGCAGCTTGGACTCCACATCGAAGTGCGCTGGGGTGCCGTCGGGGGCGGTCGCATCGATCGTCGCCCCGGTCGGGATTCGGGTGCCGGAGCGGTAGTGGATCTTGACCCGCGGCCAGCCCAGCTGCTCGACGCGGCCGTCGCGCCACACCCGGGTGCAGTCGTTGAGGGAGCGGAACCCGTTGGGCTCCTCCTGGATGATCAGCACGATGGCGAAGTCCTTGAACGCCATCGGCACGTAGAGCCACCACATGCCCTCGAACGGCGGGTCGGCGGGCCGGCCCGCGGGTTCGGGCTCGCCGATCGGCCGGATGCCCCAGGACCGGTCGCGGCTGCCCAGCCAGGTCGAGGGGTCGACGGCGATCTCTTCGCCGTCGATGCTGATCCGGCCGCTCCAGCTGCCGAGCTGGGCAAACCGCTGCGCGTCCAGCGTGATCCGGTTGCCGGACCGCAGGACGTGCGGTTGCTCCTGCACGACGTCGAACAGGCCCTCCCAGGAGAGATCGGCCGCGATGCCCTCGGTTTCGTCGAGGATCAGCCGCAGTTTGCGCAGCGGTTCGGTGACCTCGATCCGATAGCCGTTGACGTTCTGGTTGAGCCTGTCCTGGTCGATGGCGTCCGAAAGGTGCACCGCGCTCTGCGTATCGCCGCGCCGGATTAGCACGAAGGCGTCCTTGACGCCCAGGTTGGGGTAGTAGCCGATACCGCTGATCAAGAAGATGTTTCCGGTGCGGTCGTGGGCGTTGAAGTAGGAGCGATCGTAGAAGTTGCGGTCCGAGGAACCCGGCCACGCGATCGGCTGGGGAAGCTGATGTACCGGGAACTCGTCGAGCGGTCCGAGCATTAGTGATCCTCTCCGATAAGACGTTTCATCAATCCGGCGTGGTAGAACAGCGATTCGACACTCTCGGGTTTCTCGGCTTCGCCGAAGTGCACCCGTCGTGCGCCGGTACGCATGAACACGCACGCCCACATCACGCCCGAGTAGACGTAAAACCAGCGCAGGTCGCCCACTTCAACGCCGCTGAGGCGTTGATAGGTGGCGCGGACATCCTCCTCACGCATCACCTCGGGCAGGCCCGGTAGCCCCGCAAGGCCGGTGAGTTCTTGAAAAACCATGTGCGCGTATATCATCCAGGCGACGTCGAGCTCGCGTGGTCCCAGTGCCACCATCTCCCAGTCCAGCACTGCTACCGGGGCGAAGTCGCGGTACAAGACGTTGCCGACTCGGGCGTCGCCCCAGAGCAGCACCGGCTCGCGCGTGGCCGCCTCGTCCGGCCAGTTGTCTTGCAGCCACGCCAAAGTCCGTTCAACCAGCGGCGATCGGCCTATGTCCGGTACCGCGAAGTCGTACCAGGACCGCACCCAGTTGAAGTGCCGGCGCAGCGCGGTGTCGCCCTGTTGGCCGCCCTCACTGAGGAATCCAAACGTCTTCTCCGCGTTAGGGATCGAATGCAGCTGGGCCAGCACCCCGGCGGTGGCGTCCTGTAGCTTGCGCTGTTGCTCGGGCGGCGCGTCGGCGAACCAGTTGTTGCCGAAGGTATAGGGCATGACGTCGGGCGGGACCACGCCGCGGACGTAATCCATCAGAAAGAACGGCGCTCCCAGCACGTCGCCGGTGGGCTCGATCCAGCGCACCCGGGGGACCGGCACGTCGGTCAGCTCGCCCACCTTTCGGATCACTTCGAATTGGTGGTCAAGCCGATACGTCGGGAACACCGGCACGTCTTCGGTGGTGGGCGCCACCCGGGCCACCAACTTCTGTTCTAACGGCTGCCCGTCCTGCTGCCACCGCGCGGTCAGGATGATGGTTTCCGAGGACATGCCCGTCGAGTCCACGCCGCTTTCGACGGTCACCTCTGGTACGGCTCCGCCGGGCAGTACGGTCGACAGCCACTGCGACATCACGCGCGGGACTGTGGTTGTGTCCCGACTGGAGCGCTGCATGCGACCGACGTCTTCGACCGCGTGTTCATTGGGCACAGGTGCCTCCTTCTCGAGGCAATTACGATACCGTAGGTAGCGTTATGAAAGCAGACCCGTCCACCCTTGACAAGGCCCCCGGTGCCGGGCGCCCCCGAGATCCGCGGATCGACTCGGCCATCCTGTCGGCGACCGCGGAACTACTCGTGGAAATCGGCTATTCGAACCTCAGCCTGGCCGCCGTCGCCGAACGCGCCGGAACCACGAAATCCGCGCTCTACCGCCGGTGGTCGAGCAAGGCCGAGCTGGTACACGAGGCGGCGTTCCCGGTGGCGCCCACCGCCCTGGAGGCTCCGGCCGGCGACTTCGCCGCGGATATCCGGATGATGATCGAAGCCACCCGCGACGTGTTCACGACCCCGGTGGTGCGGGCCGCGTTGCCCGGTTTGGTGGCCGACATGACGGCCGACCCCGAGCTCAACACGCGGGTGATGTCACGATTCGCCGGCCTGTTCACCGCTGTGCGGGTGCGGCTGCGCGAGGCGGTCGGCCGGGGAGAAGCCCATCCCGATGTCGACCCGGACCGGTTGATCGAGTTGATTGGGGGAGCGACAATGCTGCGGATGCTGCTGCGCCCGGACGAAAAGCTCGACGACGCGTGGGTGGATCAGACCACCGCCATCGTCGTGCACGGGGTCACCCGGTGACGACGCCGTCGTCGCCGCCGCGCCGGCTCGCTGATCGGGCCGCGATCGTCACCGGCGCCAGCCGTGGCCTGGGCCGGGCGATCGCGCTGGCGCTCGCCGCTGAGGGCGCGGCGGTGGCTGTTGGCGGACGCACCGAACAGGTGTGGGACGACCGGCTGCCCGGGACCATTGGCGAGACCGTCGCCGACATCGAGGCGGCCGGCGGGCGCGCGGTGGCGGTCCGGGCCGATCTGACCGACCGCGATGATATTGCCCGTTTGGTCGACGCGGCCCGAGATGCGCTGGGCCCCATCACAATTCTGATTAACAATGCGGCATTCACTGCGCCCGGCCGGCCGCCGGTGCCCGGTGCCGAGCGGCCTGCAAAGGTGTCCAGGCTGGCAGGCACCGGCGGCGCCAAACCCGGGTGGCCGGGGTTCGCGAGCACACCGTTGGCCGCATACCGCCGGCACTTCGAAATCGCGGTGTTCGCGGCCTACGAGTTGATGCAGATGGTGTGCCCGGACATGATTGCCGCGGGCGGCGGCTCGATCATCAACATCACTTCGGTGGCATCGCGGATGCCCGGCGACGGGCCCTACCCCGACCGCAGCGCCGCAGTCCTGCCCGGCTACGGCGGATCCAAGGCCGCACTCGAGCATCTCACCCAGTGCGCGGCGTTCGACCTTGCCGACCACAACATCGCGGTGAACGCGCTGTCGCCGTCGAAACCGATCCTCACGCCTGGCCTGGCGTACTACGCCCGCGAGTTCGTTGACACCGCCCCTGCGGAAGAGTTCGCGGCGGCGGCGGTGCAGTTGGCGCTGGTGGACGCGGGTGCGGTCACCGGGCGCACGATCGGTCATCGCGAGGTGCTCGACGGCAGCTTCCGGCCGTTCACCCCGACCTAGTCGTCGGCGAGTTGTCGGTGGGCCGCGCCATACTCGTCTCGTTTGACCCAAACGGATGAAGGGACGGCCACCATGGGCAACGTCGTGAATTATTTCGAGCTCGGCACACCCGATGCCGGCGCTACCAGGTCCTTCTACGGGACACTGTTCGACTGGCAGATCGGCGACTCCGGCGACTACCGGATGGTCGAGGGCGACAAGGGCGGCGTCTGGGATACGGCGACCGTGGGCGGGGGCTCGTGGGCGATCTTTTATGTCCAGGTCGACGACGTGCAGGCCACCATCGCTAAGGCAGCCGAGCTCGGTGCCACGGTGCCGGTGCCGTTCACCGACAACGGCCCGATCGAGTTCGCGCACCTGCAGGACCCGCACGGCAACCGGTTCGGGGTGTGGCGACCTAAAGGCTAGGCGCCCTGCAGCTCAACGTTCGCCAAAGATGCGGGTCCCGTCAGTGGTCGACCTCGACGATGGCCTCGACCTCCACGGCCATGCCGTAGTGCAACTGCTGCATCCCGACGGCCGACCGGGCGTGGCGGCCAACGTCACCGAAGACCTCGATCAACAGGTCGGACGGCCCGTTGATGACGTCGGGTACACGGGTCAAGTCCTCGGTGCAGTTGACCATGCCGAGGAGCTTCAGGATCCGCCGCACCTTGCTGAGCTCGCCGAGCTCTGCCTTCAAAGTTGCGAGCATGTTCAGGGCCGTGAGTCGGGCCGCCTGGTAACCGGCGGCCTCGTCCCACTCCCGGCCGACCTTGCCCACGTATTCGAAGCGGCCGTCGCGCAGCGGGGCGTGGCCGGACAGGAACAGCAGGGAGCCGGTACGGACGCACATCTCGAAGTGGGCCAGGGGTGGTGGCGTGGCGGGCAACTGCAGGCCCAGGGCTGCCAGACGGTCCTCCGGCGAGGCCGGAATGGCGGTCACGGGCTGACGGTACCAGGAGGTGGAGCCCGCGATTCGCAAACTCCGAGGCCGAATGAGTGATAACCCCAGGCCCGGCCCGGGGCCCGCCGGAACGCTATCGCTGGCCTCGCGGGTGTCCGACGTGCCACTATGGGGCAAGCCCGCTGACGCAATGGCGGGCAACCGGTTGAGTGGTGTGCCAATGCCCGGTATTGACAAGCCGACGGGGCGTGTCGTTGCGCTGATCGTGCTGTTGATCACCATTGGCGCTGCGCTGCGCGGATATCTTCCGGAAATCGGCCGCGGGCCACTCGCCGCGCCGGGCGGCGGCCGGGCGGCGATGACGTTCGTCATCGCGGCCCTTGCCGGAACACTCGCGCTGATGGCGGTCGCGGTCATCGCGCGGTTGCGGGATCCACGTGCGGTGGCGCCCACCGCGGGGAATCTGTCGGACATGGGCGGCGGCAAGGGACGACCGAGTTGGCGCGTATTGCTGATCGCACTCGCAGTCGTCGTGGCGTGGCTGCTGATCGCGATGTTGCTGGCGCACTTATTCGTGCCGCACGGAGCCAGCCAGTCGGCGCTCACGCCGGATCCGGGCGCGCCGCCGTCGGCGCCCCGCAATGCCACGCCGCCGAAGCAGCAGCCGCACGACGACACCCGGGACATGGTCGGAGTCCTGCTTGCCAGCATGGTCCCGATGCTCTTGATCGTCGTCGCCGGGGCGGTTATCAACACCCGGCGGCGTTGGCGGAAGCCCAAACCGGGCACCTTCGCCGGCGATTACGTCGAATCACCGGCACCGCCGAAGCGTTCGGAATTGCTTGTGCGGGCGGCCGAAGTCGGGCTCGCCGAGATGGCCGATCTCAGCCGCGAACCACGGGAGGCGATCATCGCCTGTTATGCGGCGATGGAACGTGAACTCGCGAATGTCCCCGGAGCCGCGCCTCAGGACTTCGATACCCCGACCGAGGTGCTCGCCCGAGCCGTCGAACACCATGCGCTGCATGCCGATAACGCCGTGCAGCTGGTGAACCTGTTCGAGGAGGCGCGATTCAGCCCGCATGTGATGAACGAGGGCCACCGTGAGGTCGCGCTGCGCGTGCTTCAGCTGGTGCTCGACGAACTCGCGGCGCCACCGGTTACACCGGCGAGCTCCGTATGAAAAGGCTTATAGCCCTGGGCGTTTGCCTCATCGTTGGAATAGAGCTGCTGGCGCTGATGGTGCGTGATCACCGGTTCGTACTGGTCGCGTCGGGTATTGCCCTGGCTCTGGTGCTGCTCAATATCCGCCGGGTCCTGGGACACGGGATCCAACCCGCAGCCGAGCCGGGCGACGATGATCTAGGAGATGCGTTGCGCCGCTGGCTGTCCACCACCGAGACCACGATCCGATGGTCGGACTCCACCCGGGCGGACTGGGACCGCAACCTGCGTCCGATGCTGGCGCGACGATTCGAGATCGCCACCGGGCACGGTCAGGCCAAAGATCCGGCGACATTCCACGCCACCGGCCAAATGCTCTTCGGCCCCGAACTCTGGGAATGGGTCAATCCGAACAATGTCACCCGTGCCCGAGGCCACGAGCCTGGCCCCGGCCGTGCCAAGCTCGAAGAAATTCTGCAAAGGTTGGAGCAGGTATGAATGGAGGTGCGACCCGGATATGACCCTGCCCGCCGCTATGCCAGCTGGTAAGACCACGGGACACTGCGAGGCGGTGCTCGACGAAATCGAACGCGCGGTGGTGGGGAAGCGCTCCGCGCTCACGCTGATCCTCACCGCCGTCCTCGCGCGCGGCCACGTGCTCATCGAAGATCTGCCCGGCCTCGGCAAGACGCTGATCGCACGATCCTTCGCCGCGGCGCTGGGGCTCGGATTCACCCGGGTGCAGTTCACGCCCGATCTGCTGCCGGCCGACCTGCTCGGCTCGACCATCTACGACATGCAATCGGGCAGCTTCGCGTTTCGCCGAGGGCCCATCTTCACCAACCTGTTGCTCGGCGACGAGATCAACCGGACGCCGCCCAAGACCCAGGCGGCGTTGCTGGAGGCGATGGCCGAGGGCCAGGTGAGTATCGACGGCGAAACCCATAAACTGCCAAAGCCATTCATCGTGCTGGCCACTGACAACCCGATCGAGTACGAGGGCACCTATCCGCTGCCGGAGGCGCAGCTGGATCGGTTCGCGATCCGGCTGGAACTGCGATACCTCTCGGAGAGAGACGAGACCTTGATGCTGCGCCGCCGCCTCGAACGCGGTTCGGCCGAACCGACGGTGAATCAAGTGGTGGACGCGCACGACCTGCTGGCCATGCGCGAATCGGTTGAACAGGTGACCGTGCACGAGGACGTCTTGCACTATGTGGTGTCGCTGGCCACCGCCACCCGGCACCACCCGCAGGTCGCCGTCGGCGCCAGCCCGCGAGCAGAACTCGACCTGGTTCAACTGGCCCGTGCCCGGGCCCTGCTGCTCGGCAGGGACTACGTGATTCCCGAAGATGTCAAGGCGCTCGCCATCGCGGCAGTCGCGCACCGGATCACCCTGCGCCCCGAGATGTGGGTGCGAAAGATTCAGGGCGCCGATGTCGTCGGAGAACTGTTGCGGCGCTTGCCGGTGCCCCGAACGAATGGGGGGCACGGGGGATCCGGATGAGTTCGGTGTGATCGAAACCCGTGAAGTCGAGTTACGCTGGCGCGCATCACAACTGACGCGGGCAATCGCGACCTGCGCCGGGGTTGCGCTGGCCGCCGCCGTGATCGGCGGGCACTGGCAACTGATTGCGTTCACGGCGCCGCTGCTGGGTGTGCTGTGCTCGATCAGCTGGCAGCACCCGGTGCCGCGGATCCTTGTGCACGGCGAGCCCGACTCGCAGCGATGCTTCGAAGACGAGCAGGTGCACCTGAAGGTGTGGGCAACCCAAGAAAGCAGCACTGAATCTGGGCCAGTGGCGGTCGAACTCACGGTCTCAGCTGTCGCCGGAATGCAGCTCGAAGTTCTCGATTCGGATTCTCTTCACGCGAAAACGGTTGCGGCGGTTGCACAACGCTGGGGTCGGTACTCCATCCGAGCCCGGGTCGACGTGGTCGCGCGCGGTGGGCTGCTGACGGGGACCGGGACCGTCGACGCCGCCGACGTCATCGTGTTTCCGCTGACACCGCCGCAATCGACGCCAATCCCGCAGACCGAGTTGCTCGACCGCTTAGGTGCCCACCTCACCCGGCACATCGGCCCAGGTGTCGAGTACGCTGACATTCGCCCTTACGTGCCCGGCGACCAGCTGCGCGCGGTGAACTGGCCGGTCAGCGCGCGCCGGCGCCAGTTGCACGTCACGCAACGATTGACAGACCGCGCCGCCGACGTGGTGGTCCTCATCGACACCTATCGACAGCCCCCGGGCCCGGCGACCGAGGCCACCGAACGAGTCGTGCGCGGCGCCGCCCAGGTGGTGCAGACCGCGCTGAGAAACGGTGATCGCGCAGGGATCGTCGCGCTCGGAGGCAACCGCCCGCGGTGGCTGGGCGCCGACATCGGCCAGCGCCAGTTCTATCGTGTGCTCGACACCGTGCTTGGCGCGGGCGAAAGATTCGAAAGTACAACCGGGACACTGGCGCCGCGCGCGGCCATTCCTGCGGGGGCGATAATAATTGCGTTCTCCACCCTGCTGGACACCGAATTCGCACTTGCATTGATCGACCTGCGCCGCAGACGCGGCCATGTCGTGGTCGCCGTCGACATTCTCGATAGCTCCCCGTTCGAGGGTGAGCTGGACCCCTTGGTGGTACGGATGTGGGCACTGCAGCGCTCTGCCATGTATCGCGACATGGCCACTGTCGGTGTCGATGTGGTGTCCTGGCCGGGGGATCGCTCGTTGGAGCACTCGATGAGTTTGCTGCCTGACCGCCGACATCGGCTACGGAGAAGGCGATAATATGGCATCCCTCGCGCTACCCGTAAGCCGGGCTGTCTCAACGGTATTCGGCCTTCTGATGGTGGGGTTGGCCGCCGTCGGATCCCACGGACTGGCGGTTGTCGCTGCGGCACTGGCTGTGGTTGCGGTGGGTGTGGGCATGGTGTTTCGCCCGGCCGCAACCCTTGCCGTGCTGCTGTCGGTGTGCACGTTCGTGATAACCAATCCATCGGTTGTGTTCGCCGCATGGTCCGGACTGTGCGCCGCTGCCTACCTGGTCTGCCGGTACGCGACCGGCACGTCGACGGGCGTGGTGATGGGGAGTTGGCCGACAATTGTTGCCGCGGTGGGGTTTACGTTCGCCGGGTTGGTTGCTACGTCGTTCCCACTACAGCTGCCCTGGTTGCCTTTAGTGGCGCCGGTGGCGGTCCTGGGGATCTACGTGTTGGCCACCCGCCCGTTCCTGGGCTGAGACACCGTTAGATAGCCCACGCCGTCGAGGACCCGCCGGCGACTTAGCGCAGGAACTGCGCGGCCTGGTCGGCCAGGTCGAGCAGCGGCTGCGGCACGATCCCCAATACCACGGTGACCGCCGCGCAGACCGCGATGGCGGCCTTGCTCAAGATGCCGGGCGCCACCACCTGTGGTGTGTCACTGGTTGGTTCGGTGAAGAACATCAGCACGATCACCCGCACGTAGAAGTACGCGGCGACCCCGCTGGCGATCACACCGATGACCACCAGCGGCACCGCGCCGCCCTGCGCTGCGGCCTTGAACACCACGAACTTGCTGATGAATCCACTGGTCAGCGGAATGCCGGCGAAAGCCAACAGGAACATCGAAAGCATCACGCCCACAATGGGTGAGCGTTGCCCCAGCCCGGCCCAGTGCGACAGGTTGGCGTCCTCGACCCCATCGGCGTTGCGGATCAAGCCGACGATAGCGAACGCGCCGACGGTGCTGAAACTGTAGGCGACCAAATAGAACAACGTCGCGGAAAGACCTGCCGGGCTGTCGGCGATCACACCGGTGAGGATGAACCCGACGTGTGCGACCGACGAATAGGCCAGCAGCCGCTTGACGTCGGCTTGGTTCACCGCGGTGATGGTCCCGACCGCCATGGTCAGGATTGAAATCGCCCACAGCACAGGCCGCCACTGATCGTGTAGCGGAGGCAGCGCGACATAGACCACCCGGAGCAGCGCGCCGAACGCCGCGACCTTGGTGGCCGCTGCCATGAATCCCGTGATCGGGGTGGGCGCGCCCTGGTAGACGTCGGGAATCCAGGAGTGGAATGGCACCGCGCCGACCTTGAACAGCAGGCCGACCGCCAGCAGCGCGACGCCGACCAGCGCCATTGAGTTGTCGGTGCGCGCTGCGAGCCCGTCGCGGATGCCGGGCAGCATCAGCGTGCCGGTCGCGCCGTAGAGCAACGCCACACCGTAAAGGAAGAACGCCGACGAGAACGCACCCAGCAGGAAGTACTTCATCGCCGCTTCCTGCGACATCAGACGGCGGTGACGGGCCAGCCCGCAGATCAGGTACAGCGGCAGCGAGAGAACTTCCAGCGCGACGAACATCGTCAACAGATCGTTGGACGCGGGGAACACCATCATGCCGCCGACGGAAAGCATGGCCAGGGGGAAGAGCTCGGTCTGGGCCGCCCCCGCCCGCTCCGCCTCTCGCTCGGCGTCGCTGCCGGGGACCGCGGACGCCTGCGGGGTAAAGGAATCCAATCCGCCGGCGCCGCCGGCCATCGCGGCCACCTTGGTTTTTGAGGCCTGCGCACTGGGGCTGCGCTCGGCCATGAAGATGACCGCCATCACGGCCACGAGCAGGATCGTGCCTTGCAGGAACAGGGCCGGTCGGTCGATGGCCATCGCGCCCAGCACTGCGCTGCGACCCGACGCCGGAATCGATTTGGCCACCTCAATGACCGCGACGAATGCGGCGATCAATCCGCCGAGGGCAATGGTCACTTGCGCCGGGTAGCGGATTCGTCTCGGCAGGAACGCTTCTGCCAGCACACCGACCACTGCCGTTCCGAAGACGATGAGCATCGGGCACAGCAGGAAATACTCGATGCTGGGGGTGGGGAGGGTCATCGGTGCGGTCCTTCGGCTGTCCGGGGCGCAGTACCTGCTGGGGTACCTGCCCGCACGCTGGGCGCGGGATCATGCTGGCCGATCGTGGTCATGGTGTTCTCGACCGCGGGGTTGATCAGGTCCAGCGCCGGCTTGGGGTAGATCCCGAGAATGAACAGCAGCGCGACCAGCGGTGCCACGACGATCATTTCGCGCGGCGCCAGATCACTGATTCGTTCATTGTCTTTGGCCACCGGCCCGGTCATCACCCGCTGATAGAGCCACAGCATGTAGATGGCCGACAGCACCAACGCGGTAACGCCGAACGCCGCCGCCAGCCAGTAGCGATTGAAAGTTCCCAATAGGACCAGGAATTCGCTGATGAATGGGGCAAGACCGGGCAGCGACAGGGTGGCCATGGCCGAAACCATGAACGTGCCGGCCAGGATGGGGGCCACCTTTTGCACGCCGCCGTAGTCGGCGATCGACCGGCTGCCGCGGCGCGAAATCAGGAAGCCCGCGATCAAGAACACCGCCGCAGTGGACAGGCCGTGGTTGAGCATGTACAGCGTCGACCCGCTCTGTCCCTGGCTGGTCATGACGAAGATGCCCAGGATGATGAACCCGAAGTGGGAGATCGAGGTATAGGCGATCAGGCGCATGATGTCGGTCTGGCCGATCGCCACAACCGCGCCGTAGACCACCCCGATAACGGCCAACACGACGATCAGCGGACGGAAATACGTTGACGCGCTCGGGAACAACTGCAGGCAGTAGCGCAGCATGCCGAAGGTGCCGACCTTGTCCATCACCGCCATCATCAGCACAGCGGCCGCCGGTGTGGCCTCGACGGCGGCGTCCGGCAGCCAGCGGTGGAACGGCCACAGCGGGGCTTTGACGGCGAAGGCGAACATGAAGCCCAAGAACAGCGCCTTGATCACCGCGGGGTCTGCGCTGTAACGGCCGGACGAGAAGCCGGCCACGATGTCACGGAAGTCGAATGAGCCGGCACCTTGTTGCGCGGTGACCACATACAGCCCGATCACCGCCGCCAGCATGATCAACCCGCCGAACAGGTTGTACAACAAGAACTTCACCGCGGCGCGCGATCGGCCGGAACCCTGGCCGAACCCGCCGATGAGGAAGTACATCGGGATGAGCATGGCCTCGAAGAACACGTAAAACAGCAACACGTCGAGCGCGACCACCGAGATCAGCACCATCGACTCGATCGCCAGCGTCAAGGCGACGACGGCCTGGGCCCCGCGGGTGCGCTCGCCGCCGTCGTTCCAGCCGGCCACCAGCAACAGCGGAACCAGCACCGTGGTCAGCAGCACCAGCACCACCGCGATGCCGTCCACGCCGAGGATGTAGCCGGCGCCGAACGACGGTATCCACGGATGGCTTTCGACGAATTGGTAAGGCGCACCACCGGCCTTGAAGCCGACCGTGACGACGATGGACACCGCCAGCACCAGCACGCTGACGACCAGGCCGGTCCACTTGGCGAGCTTCCCCAGCGCAGGGGGCAGCAGGATGATCAGCACCGAGCCCGCCAGCGGCAGCAGCCACAGCACGCTCAGCCACGGCACATGTGAGCTCACCACAGCTGCGCCGCCAGGATCGCGGCGATCAGCAGCGTCGCACCCGCCAGCATGGACAACGCGTAGTTGCGGGCGAAGCCGGTTTGCAGTCCCCGCAAGCGATTCGACGCCCGGCTCACCAGTGCTGCCAGCGCGTTGACCGGGCCGTCCAGTCCTGCGTTGTCGACTTCGACCAGCGCGTCGGTCAGTTCCGCGCCAGGGCGCATGAACACCTCCTCGTTGAAGGCATCGCCGTAGAGGTCGGCGCGTGCGGCCGTCGTCAGCACCGAGACCTCAACGGGGGCCACACTCGGGATTTCCGCTCTGCCGCCGTACATCCGGTAGGCCACCGTGATACCGACGGCGACGACCGCCAACGCCAGAGTGGTGCTGACCCAGGCCGGCAGGGCATGGCCGGCTTCTTCATGCGCCCCGACGACGGGCTCAAGCCAGCGCTGCAGGGCGCCGCCGTACCACAGCAGGCCGCCGGAGAACACCGAGCCGACGGCAAGCAGGATCATCGGCCACGTCATCACTCTGGGTGCCTCATGCGGATGGATGCCCGGCGCCCAACGGGTTTCGCCGAAGAAGGTCATCAGCATCACCCGCGTCATGTAGAACGCGGTGATCCCGGCGCCCAGCAGCGCCGCCCCGCCCAGCACGTAGCCGCGGGTGTCGCCGGCGCTGAGCGCTGCCTCGATGATCTTGTCCTTGGAGAAGAAACCCGCGAACGGCGGCACACCGATGATCGCCAGATATCCCAGCCCGAACGTGGCGAATGTGATTGGCAGCGCGGTCCGCAGACCACCGTAACGGCGCATGTCCTGCTCTTCGTGCATCGCATGGATCACCGCACCCGACCCGAGGAAGAGGCCCGCCTTGAAGAATCCGTGGGTGAGCAGATGCATGATCGCGAAGGCGTAGCCGGCCGGCCCCAAACCGGCGGCCAGCACCATGTAGCCGATCTGGCTCATCGTCGACGCTGCCAGCGCGCGTTTGATGTCGTCCTTGGCGCAGCCGATGAATGCCCCGAACAGCAACGTGACGGCGCCGACGATGACTACCGCCAGTTGGGCGTCGGGCGCCAGGTTGTAGAGCGGGTTGGACCGCACGATCAGGTACACGCCGGCGGTCACCATGGTCGCGGCGTGGATCAGCGCGGACACCGGGGTGGGGCCCTCCATCGCGTCACCCAACCAGGCCTGCAGTGGAACCTGAGCGGACTTGGCACAGGCGCCCAGTAGTAACAGCAACCCCATCGCGGTCAGCGCACCGCGGCTCGCGGCCGGTGCACCCGCGAACACCCCGGCGTAGGAGAGCGTGCCGAAGGTGCTGAACATCAAGAACATTCCCACGGCAAGGCCGGCGTCCCCAACCCGGTTCATCACGAACGCCTTCTTGGCCGCCGTTGCCGCCGACGGCTTGTGGTACCAGAAACCGATCAGCAGGTAGGACGCCAGGCCGACGCCTTCCCAGCCGACATAGAGCACCACATAGTTGTCGGCGACCACCAGCAGCAGCATCGAGGCCAGGAACAGGTTGAGATAGCCGAAAAATCGCCGTCTGTCCGGGTCGTCGGCCATGTAGGCGATCGAGTAGATGTGGATCAGCGAACCGACCCCGGTGATCAACAGCACGAAGCACATGGACAACTGGTCGATCTGCAGCCCGAAGTCGACTTGGAGCTGACCGACCGGGATCCAGGTGAACACCTTCTGGTGGATGGCGCGATCGTCCCCGGCGCGGCCGAGCATGTCCGCGAGCAGCGTCGCGCCCACCCCGAACGCCGCGACGGCGGTGGCGCAGCCCAGCAGATGGCCCCACGGGTCGGTGCGTCTACCGCCGAACAGCAAGATCGCTGCGCCCGCCAGCGGCAGT
The DNA here is from genome assembly GCA_035569455.1 of Mycobacterium sp. GTDB lineage: Bacteria > Actinomycetota > Actinomycetes > Mycobacteriales > Mycobacteriaceae > Mycobacterium. The sequence continues at coordinate 20,247 of DATMMZ010000395.1, forward strand.
GCCACGAGCAGCCAGGTGAAGTGTGTCATCTCGGCGTTCTTAGCCTTTGAGTAGATTCGCGTCGTCGACCGACGCCGATTTGCGGGCACGGAAAATCGTCATGATGATGGCCAGGCCGATGACGACCTCGCAGGCCGCCACCACCATCGTGAAGAACGCGATCATCTGCCCGTCCAGGTGCCCGTTCATCCGGGCGAAGGTGACGAACGCCAGGTTGACGGCGTTGAGCATCAGCTCGACGCACATGAACATCACGATGGCGTTGCGTCGCAGCAGTACGCCCGCGGCCCCGATGGTGAACAGCAGTGCCGAAAGATAAAGGTAATTCGCCGGGTTCATGACGCCCCACCTTTAACAAACTCGGAGCCGGCCTCCGGGGCCTCCTTACCGTCCGCGCCGCGGGTACGCAGTATCGAGGAGACCGACAACTCCGAGTACGAGCCGTCGGGGAGCATCGCGGCGACGTCAACCGCGTTCTGTCGCGCGTAGACACCCGAGTTGGGCAGCCCAGTGGGGCGCCCGCCGGGACGGAACCGCTCCTGCGAGAGCTCCCGCTGGCTCTTGCGGCGCTCGAAACGCTCCCGATGAGCCAGCACCATCGCGCCGACAGCCGCGGTGATCAGCAGCGCGCTGGTCAACTCGAACGCCCACAGATAACGGGAGAAGATCAGTGCTGCCAAGCCCTCGACGTTGCCGTCGGAGTTGGCGGCGGTCAGTCCAACGAAACTCGTCGTCAGGCTGCCGATGGCGGCGATCAGCAGAACGCCGAACCCGATGCCGGTAACCACCGAGGCGACCCGCTGTCCGCGCAGCGTTTCCTTCAGTGATTCCGCGGAGTCCACCCCGATCAACATCAACACGAACAAGAACAGCATCATCACCGCACCGGTGTAGACCACGACCTGAACGACACCCAGAAACACCGCGTCCTCGATCATGTAGAACACCGCCAGGATGATCATCGTCATCGCCAGGAACATCGCCGAATACACCGCGTTGATCGCCAGCACCACACCGATCGCGCCGATCACCGCCAGCGTGCCCAGCACCCAGAACGTCACCGCCTCGCCGGTGGAGGTGCGAACGATGGTGTCGGCCGCCACATTAACCGCGGTCACTGCGAGTCCCTGGCGTCTGCTTCTCACGCAAGCCGTTTGGGGTTACGTTGCCCTGGTAGTAGTCCTTGTCGGTGGCGCCCGACGCTCTCGGATGCGGCGGCGCGGTCATCTCGGGCAGCAGCGGGGCCAGCAGCCGGTCCTTCTCGTAGATCAGGTCGGCGCGGTTGTCGTCGGCCATCTCGTAGTCGTTGGTCATGGTCAACGCCCGGGTCGGGCATGCCTCGATGCACAAACCGCAACCGATGCAACGCAGATAGTTGATCTGGTAGACCCTGCCGTAGCGTTCCCCCGGCGAAAACCTCTGCTCGTCGGTATTGTCCGCGCCCTCAACGTAGATCGCGTCGGCCGGGCAGGCCCAGGCGCACAATTCGCAGCCGATGCATTTCTCCAGGCCGTCCGGGTACCGGTTGAGTTGATGACGGCCGTGGTAGCGGGGCTTGACCGGACCAGGCTTCTCCGGGTACTCCTCGGTGACCGTCCTTTTGAACATCGAACCGAGGGTGACGCCGAATCCTGCTACGGCATCCAAGAATTTAGCCACGTGCGTTCTCCTTGCTCGCGCCGACTGGCAGCGGCGGTGTCGGGAATGCCGGTGCAGTGCTTTCTAGGCCGCCGGTGCTTGCCAGACTTTCACGGCGATTTTTACGGTCCTGTCGCGCCAGCGCGCGAACACCGGGGGCGGTGAATGGTCTTCGCAGCGACAGCACCAGCGCCGCGGCAACGACGATGCTGCTGACCACGAGCACCGGGGTCCAATGCTGGAAACCTTGGTTGCTCAGCGAGCGGATCACCGCCGCGATCATCACCCACACCAGCGAGAAGGGGATCAGCACCTTCCAGCCCAGCCCCATGAACTGGTCGTAGCGCAGCCGGGGCAGGCTGGCCCGCAGCCAGAAGTAGATGAAGAGGAAGACCCACAGCTTGGCGGTGAACCAGAGCACCGGCCACCAACCGGTGTTGGCTCCGGCCCACATGTTGAGCGGCCAGGGAGCATGCCAGCCGCCGAAGAACATGACTGTGGCAAGTGAAGAAACCGTCATCATGTTGACGTACTCGGCCAACATGAACATCGCGAACTTCAGCGACGAGTACTCGGTGTGGAAGCCGGCGACGAGTTCACCCTCGGCTTCCGGCAAATCGAATGGGGCGCGGTTGGTTTCACCCACCATGGAGATGAGGTAGATCAGGAACGACGGCAGCAACAGGAACACGTACCAGACCCGGTCCTGGGCGGCCACGATCTCCGAGGTCGACATGGAGCCCGCGTAGAGGAAGACCGCCGCGAACGACAGCCCCATCGCGACTTCGTATGAGATGACCTGGGCGGTGGACCGTACCCCGCCTAACAGCGGGTAGGTGGAACCCGATGCCCAACCGCCCAGCACGATGCCATACACCCCGATCGCGGACAGGCCCAGGATGAACAGCACCGCGACCGGTAGGTCGGTCAGCTGCAACGGCGTGCGGTGGCCGAACACCGACACCTCGGGACCGAACGGGATGAACGCAAACGCCGTGAACGCGGGGATCGTCGAGAAGACCGGGGCCGCAAAATAAACGAACTTGTCGACGCCGCCGGGAGTGATGCTCTCCTTGAGCGCCAGCTTGATCCCGTCGGCCAGGCTCTGCAGGGTGCCCCACGGCCCCACCCGGTTGGGACCGGGACGCAACTGCATCCAGCCCAGGATCTTGCGCTCGGCCAGGATCGCGACCAGCACGTTGAGCATCAGGAACACGAAGATGGCCAGCGCCTTAACCAGCACCAGCCACCAGGGGTCGTGTCCGAAGGCGGTCATGCGCCCACTCCGATCTGCACGACGCTGCCGACGCTCACGCCCAGTTGCCGGTGCACCGCCGAACCCGGCGAGTTCAGCGGAAGCCACACCACCCGGTCGGGCATGTCGGTGATGGTCAGCGGCAAGGTGATCGAGCCGCGCGACGTGCTGACCGTGACCGCGTCGCCGTCGGCGGCGTTGATCTCGGCCGCGGTACCGGCCGACAGCCGCAGCACCGGTGTGCGCGCGGTCCCGGCCAGGTCCGGTTCGCCGTCCTGCAGACGGCCCTCGTCGAGCAGCATCCGCCAACCGGTCAGCACGGCCTCGCCCGACGCGGGCTGGGGCGGCTCCGGGGCTGAGACATTGGGGGCTGCAGCGGGTTTGCCGTCCCAGGTGCCCAGCCCGGACAGCTCCTGGCGGGCTGTTTCGACGCTGGCCATACCCAGATAGACACCCATTTCGTCGGCCAGCGCGTCGAGGACCTGATGGTCCGACTGGCCGGCTTGCTGGGTGGTGCCGTGCAGCGCGGGGCTGAACCCGCGGTAGCGGCCCTCCCAGTTGACGAAGGCGCCCGCTTTCTGCGTCGTCGGCGCCACCGGAAACACCACGTCGGCGCGCTCGGTGACGGCGCTGCGGCGCAACTCCAGGCTGACCACGAAGCCGGCGGCGTCCAGCGCGGCCAATACCGCTTCGGGATCGGCGAAGTCGTCGGGCTCCACCCCGCCGACCAGCAGCGCGCCCAGCGTCCCGTCGGTGGCGGCGGCCAGGATGCCGTCAGCGTCTCGCCCAACCGCAGAAGGTATTTCGGTCACATGCCAGGCTTCGCAGACCTGCGCGCGAGCGGCGTCGTCGGCCAGTGGACGGCCGCCGGGCAGCAGCGCGGGCAGCGCGCCGGCTTCCAGGGCACCGCGTTCCCCGGCACGGCGCGGCACCCAGGCCAGCCGCGCCCCGGTCGTATCGGCGAGCCGGGCCGCGGCCGACAATGCGCCCGGCACCGTGGCCAGGCGTTCCCCGACCATGATCGCCGCGCCAGGCGTGGCCAGCAGGTCACCTATTTCACCGGTGGCCAAACCGTCCAGCGTCGAAGCCTCGTCACCGGGAACGGTTTTGAGCAACCGGCCGGACATCTTCTGCAGCGCGCGGGTGGCGAACGGGGCGACCGCGTACACCGGCACACCGTGCTTGCGGGCCGCCTTGCGCAACCGCAGGAACACGATGGGCGACTCTTCTTCAGGCTCGAGGCCGACCAGCAACACCACCGGCGCCGATTCCAGGTCGGAATAGCTGACGGTCACCGGCCGGCCCGCAATGCGGGCCGCCAGGAACTCGGCCTCTTCGCCCGAGAACGGGCGGGCGCGGAAGTCGATGTCGTTGGTGTTCAATGCAATTCGTGCGAACTTGGTATAGGCGTAGGCGTCCTCCCACGTTGCCCGGCCGCCGACCAGCACACCGGTACGCCCGCGGGCGGCCTCGAGTCCCTGGACCGCGACAACCATGGCGTGGGACCACGACGCGGGTTGCAGCGAGCCGTCAGCGTCGCGGATCAGGGGAGTGGTGATCAAGTCCGGCTGAGTCGCGTAACTGAACGCCCACCGGCCCTTGTCGCAGTTCCACTCCTCGTTGACTTCCGGGTCGTCGCCGGCAAGGCGGCGTAGCACCTTGCCGCGACGGTGGTCGGTGCGCTGCGCGCAGCCGGACGCGCAGTGTTCGCACACGCTGGGGCTGGATACCAGGTCGAACGGGCGGGCCCGAAAACGGTAAGCGGTCCCGGTCAGCGCGCCCACCGGGCAGATCTGCACGGTGTTGCCCGAGAAGTAAGAATCGAAGGGCTCGTTGGCGTAGATGCCGACCTGCTGCAGGGCGCCGCGCTCCTGCATGTCGATGAACGGGTCCCCGGCGATCTGCTCGGAGAACCGCGTGCAGCGAGCGCACAAGATGCAGCGTTCGCGATCCAGCAGTACCTGCGAGGAGATGTTGATCGGCTTGGCGAACGTGCGCTTGACGTCGGTGAAGCGGGAGTCGACCCGGCCGTTGGACATCGCCTGGTTCTGCAGCGGGCATTCGCCGCCCTTGTCGCACATCGGACAGTCCAGGGGATGGTTGATCAGCAGCAGCTCCATCACGCCGTGCTGGGCTTTGTCGGCGGCCTCGGAGGTCAGTTGAGTACGCACCACCATGTCGTTGGTGGCGACGGTGGTGCACGACGCCAGTGGTTTGCGTTGTCCCTCAACCTCAACCAGGCACTGCCGGCACGCGCCGACCGGTTCGAGCAGCGGGTGGTCGCAAAACCGCGGGATCTGGACGCCCATCAACTCGGCGGCGCGAATCACCAGAGTGCCCTTGGGAACACTGATTTCGGCGCCGTCGATCGTCAGCGTCACCATCTCCGGCTGGCGCACCTCGTCGCCGGTCTCGGGTTTGGCTGCACCAGAAGATACTGTCATCCGCGCGTCATGCCTTTCGGTCCACGGTGAGCATGGAGTCCTTGGGGTCGAACGGGCATCCGCCATTTTCGACATGGGCGACGTACTCGTCGCGGAAGTGCGTGAGCGACGACGTCACCGGGCTGGCCGCTCCATCACCCAACGCGCAGAACGACTTTCCCAGGATGGCGTCGGCGATGTCCGACAGGTTGCCGAGATCCTCGTGGGTGCCCTTGCCGGTTTCCAGCCGCTCGTAGATCTGCTCCAGCCAAAACGTGCCCTCGCGGCACGGCGTGCATTTCCCGCACGACTCGTGTTTGTAGAACTCGGTCCAGCGCCGCACCGCGCGCACCACGCACGTGGTTTCGTCGAAGATCTCCAGCGCCTTGGTGCCCAGCATCGAACCGGCCGCACCCACACCCTCGTAGTCCAGCGGCACGTCGAGATGCTCGTCGGTGAGCAGCGGCGTCGACGACCCGCCGGGTGTCCAGAACTTGAGCCGGTGGCCGGCGCGGACGCCGCCGGCGTAGGCGAGCAACTCACGCAACGTGATACCCAGCGGAGCCTCGTACTGACCCGGGCGGGTGACGTGTCCGGACAGCGAATACAGCGTGAAGCCAGGCGATTTCTCGCTGCCCATGGACCGGAACCAGTCGACGCCGTTGAGAATGATCGACGGGACACTGGCGATCGTTTCGACGTTGTTGATCACTGTGGGGCAGCCGTAGAGCCCGGCTACTGCGGGAAACGGCGGCCGGAGCCGCGGTTGGCCACGCCGGCCCTCCAGCGAATCGAGCAGCGCGGTTTCCTCGCCGCAGATGTAGGCGCCCGCGCCGGCGTGTACCACCAGCTCGAGGTCGAAACCGGAACCGGCGATATCGCGGCCCAGGAACCCGGCGGCGTAGGCCTCGGCCACCGCGTTCTGCAGGCGGCGCAACACCGGCAGCACCTCACCGCGCACATAGATGAACGCGTGGTTAGCCCGTATCGCGTAGGAGGCGATGATCACGCCTTCGATGAGCACATGCGGCGTAGCCAGCATCAGCGGAATGTCTTTGCATGTGCCGGGTTCCGACTCGTCGGCGTTGACCACCAAGTAGTGCGGCTTGGCCGCGGGACCGGTGTCGCCTTGCGGGATGAACGACCATTTCGTCCCGGTGGAGAAGCCCGCGCCGCCGCGCCCGCGCAGCCCGGAATCCTTGACCGCCGCGATAACCGCGTCGGGTTCCATTGCCAGGGCTTGCTTCATCGCGCGATAGCCGTCGTGGCGTTGATACGTTGCCATCGTCCACGATTCGGGGTCGTCCCAGTACCGGCTGATCACCGGGGTCAGGGGCGTTGCCTGGGAGCTCGAAATGGTTGTCATGACTGGCCTTCCGGCCCCGGCGGCGCCTGCATGTCGTTTTCCTGCGCCACCCGCAGGCCGGCCAAGGTGGCCGCACCGGCCCCACCCTGGCCTTGGTCCGGGCGCTGGTCGGGTAAGCCCGCCAGGATGCGGGACGTCTCCCGGAACGCGCACAGCGGAGCACCGCGGGTAGGCGACTTGGGCTTGCCGGAGCGCAACGAGTCGACGAGTTCGCGTGCCGACTCCTTTGTCTCGTTGTCGAAGAATTCCCAGTTGACCATGACCACCGGTGCGAAATCGCAGGCCGCGTTGCATTCGATGTGTTGCAGGGTGACGGACCCGTCGTCGGTGGTTTCGTCGTTGCCGATGCCGAGATGGTCTTTGAGGTCCTCGAAGATGGCGTCCCCGCCCATGACGGCGCACAGCGTATTGGTGCACACACCGACCAGGTAGTCGCCGGTGGGACCGCGGCGGTACATGGTGTAGAAGCTCGCCACCGCCGACACCTCGGCGCCGGTCAGCTCCAGCTGGTCACCGCAGAACTCCAAGCCGGCCGGTGTCAGGTAGGAGTCCTCGGCCTGCACCAGGTGCAGCAACGGCAACAGCGCCGAGCGCTTGTTGGGGTAGCGACCGATGATCTCCTTGGCGTCGACCTCCAGCCGCGCCCGCACCTCC
>DATMMZ010000396.1:0-21927 GCA_035569455.1 Mycobacterium sp.
GGCTGCTCACGCCCCAGCACCTCGATGCCGGGTAGCGTCTTGCCCTCAAGGTATTCCAGCGACGCGCCGCCGCCGGTGGATATGTGCGAGACGCTGCCCTCGGGTACATCGAGCGCGTGCATCGCGGCCGCGGAGTCGCCACCGCCGACCACGCTCAACGCGCCCTTACGGGTCGCGACGCCGATCGCTTCGGCGACACCTCTGGTGCCCGCGGCGAACGCCGGGAATTCGAACACACCCATCGGCCCGTTCCAGAAGACCGTCCCGGCGTTGGACAGCAACGTCGTGAAACGTTTGATCGATCCCGGGCCGATATCCATGCCCATCAAGTCGGCTGGGATCGCGTCGGCCGCGACGGTCTGCGGCGGCGAATCGGCGGCGAACTTTTCTGCAACCACGATGTCCACAGGCAGCCGCAGCACGTCCGCGTAGGTGTCCAGCAGCCTGCGGCAAGTTTCGATCATCTCGTCTTCCAGCAGCGACTTACCGACCGAAAGGCCCTCTGCGGCAAAGAAAGTGAAACACATTCCGCCGCCGATCACGATGCTGTCGGCCTTCGTCGCCAGTGACTCGATGACGCCGAGCTTGTCGGACACCTTCGCCCCACCGAGCACCACCGCGTAGGGACGTTTGGTGGAGCTGGTCAACTGCTCCAGCACCCCTATCTCGTCGGCGACCAGCGTGCCGGCGTAGTGCGGCAGCAGGGTGGCAACGTCATAGACCGAGGCCTGCTTACGGTGCAACACCCCGAAGCCGTCGGAGACGAAAGCGCCTCCCGGCGACACCAGTTCGGCCAGCTGCTTAGCCAGGGCGAGTCGCTCGTCGTCGTCCTTGCTGGTCTCGCGCGGATCGAAGCGGACGTTCTCCAGCAGCAGGATGTCGCCGTCCGTCAACCCCTCGGCACGGGCCAGCGCATCGGCCCCGACGACGTCACCGGCCAACTGCACGTGCCAGCCCAGCTGCTCGCCGAGCGCGGTGGCGACCGGTGCCAGCGACAGTTTAGGGTCGGGCCCATCCTTGGGACGGCCCAGATGTGCGATGACCACCACCTTGGCGCCGGCCTCGAGAAGCGCTTTCAACGTGGGTAGCGACGCGGTGACGCGGCCGGCGTCGGTGATATTGCCTGCGTCGTCAAGCGGAACATTCAGATCGGAGCGAACCAGCACGCCGCGCCCCGAAACACCTACCGCAAGAAGGTCTTTGAGGTTAGGAATGCTCACGGCTAGAGCGACTTGCCGACCAGTGCGACCAGATCAACGAGACGGTTGGAGTAGCCCCACTCGTTGTCATACCACGACACCACCTTGGCCTGGTTGTCGATCACTTTGGTCAACCCGGAGTCGAAGATCGAGCTGTGCGGGTCGGTGACGATGTCGCTGGAGACGATCGGCGCATCGTAGTACTTCAGGATGCCCTTGAGCCGGCCCTCGGCGGCGGCCCTGAACGCCGCGTTGATCTCTTCGGCGCTGGTGGATTTCGACAAGTCGGCGGTCAGGTCGGTCACCGAGCCGGTCGGGACCGGTACCCGCAGCGCGTAGCCGTCTAGCTTGCCCTTCAACTCGGGCATCACCAGGCCGATGGCCTTGGCCGCGCCGGTGGAGGTGGGCACGATGTTGAGCGCGGCGGCACGGGCGCGGCGCAGGTCCTTGTGGGGGCCGTCTTGCAGGTTCTGGTCCTGGGTGTAGGCGTGGATCGTGGTCATCAGGCCCTTGACGATGCCGAACTCGTCGTGAAGCACTTTTGCCAGCGGCGCAAGACAATTTGTCGTGCACGACGCATTGGAAATGATGTTCTGGCTGCCGTCGTACTTGTCGTCGTTGACCCCCAGCACGATGGTGATGTCGGGGTCGGTCGCGGGCGCCGAGATGATCACTTTCTTGGCGCCGGCCTCCAAGTGGCCTTTGGCCTTGGCCGCGTCGGTGAACAGGCCGGTGGATTCGACGACGACGTCGACACCGAGGTCAGCCCACGGCATCGCCGCAGGGCCCTCCCTGACTTCGAGCGCCTTGATTCTCGCGCTGCCCACGACGATGGTGTCGTCGCCTTCGAGGCTCACGTCGTGGGGCAGCCGGCCCAAGATCGAGTCGAATTTGAGCAGGTGGGCCAGCGTGGCGTTGTCGGTGATGTCGTTGACGGCGATCACCTCCACGTCAGCGATACCCTGCTCGCGTTGAGCCAACAACGCCCGGTAGAAATTGCGTCCGATTCGTCCGAAGCCGTTGATGCCTACCCGGACCGTCACTGGTCTCTCCCTCGCTTTTTAGGGTCGTCTGACGTTCGCTGATGAACCGCTCGTCGTCAGCCTAGATGAGTAACAACCAGCCGTCGCCCAGCCATCTCGCCGGTGCAGGATCATTCTCGACTTTTGCCCGGTAAAGGCCGGATTCGGCGTGGCGGGCTTGCGACAGATGTGGTTGAAGGGCATCGATGGACGCATGTGACAACCCCCGATGCCGTTCTAGGCCGAAGCTTGTTAACTGATCCGCGATTCCGTGGCTGAATGACGGCGGCTGGTGACCGGCCTGCTAGCGGCCCGCGCGCCCCTTCTTGAGCCGCCGCAGCGCTGATTCGGCGGCGTGGTAACCGCACAACCCGTGAATCCCGGCGCCCGGGGGCGTGGACTGCGAACACAGGTAGACGCCTGGCACACCGGTCGCGTACGGATTGACGGCCACCCGCGGGCGGAAGAGGACCTGGAGCCGGTCGTTGGCGCCACCAATGATGTCGCCGCCGATGTAGTTGGGGTTGTAGGCCTGTAGTTCGGCAGTGCTCTTGCTCACGGTTGCGATGATGCGGTCGCGAAATCCCGGGCCAAACCGCTCTATCTGGTCGATGACAGCGGCGGTGGCGTCGCCGGTGTAGCCGAACGGCACATGGGCGTAGGCCCATATCGGGTTGATATTGCCCGCCGACCGGGACGGGTCGGCCAGGTACTGCTGTCCGACGAGCACGAATGGCCGTTGCGGCATCCTGCCTCGTGCACGTTGACGTTCGGTGTCCGCAATTTCGGCGAACGTCCCGCCGAGATGAACCGTGCCCGCGCGGGCACAGTCCGGGTTTGTCCACGGGATGTCGCCCTCGATCGCGAAGTCGACCTTGAACGCCGACGATCCCTCGCGGTAGCGCCGGTAGGACCGCCGGATCCGGGCGGGCATGAGATCGCCGTAGATCGACAACGCCGTGGCGGGGCTGAGGTCGAGCATGACGATGTCGGCATCCGGAATATCTTTGCGGCTGGCGACGGTCACGCCGGTGCTGACCGCGCCGCCGTGCGCGTCCAGCATGGCAGCCAGCGCCTCGATGATAGAACCGGACCCTCCTTGGGCGACGGGCCAACCGTAACGGTGGCCGCTGGCCAGGATCATCAACCCGAGCGATGCGGTCAGCGGCCGGTCCAGTCGCGTGTAGACGTGCGCGGCCGCGCCGCCGAACAGTGCGCGCGCCTGCTCGGTACGAAACCAGCGAGCCATAGCGGTGGCGGGCAGCACGGCACGCGGCCCGAACGCGGCGAGGCGGATCGGGTGATGCGGAATGTTGATCACCGGACGGAGCAAGTCCTGGGCCAGTTGATCGAAACCGGCCGCAAGGTCGCCGACGGCGTGCCGCCACCGGGTTGCATCGGGTCCCATGCCGGCGGCGGTCTTCTCGATCGACTGATACAGCACGCCGGCGGTGCCGTCGTCGAGCGGATGCACGCAGTCGATCTCCGGCCACTTCCACGTCAGCCCATACCGTTGGAGGTCGATTTCCTTCCAGAACGGCGAACCCACGCCCATCGGGTGAAATGCCGAGCAGTGGTCGTGGATAACTCCCGGCACCGTCAGCTCTCCCGAACGCGCTCCCCCACCGACCGTGCCCTGCGCCTCCAGCACCTGCACGTCGACGCCCTGACGGGCAAGGTGGATCGCGGCGGCCAGGCCGTTGGGCCCGCCGCCGACGATGACCGCAGTCGTCATCGCGTGGCGCGTTGAGCGGTGACGTGGACGGGGAACTCGTCGCCGGGCTCGGGCCACGGCTGGCGGGTCAGCATGTCCTTGACGTCGACGTAGCCTGCCTCCATCAAGCCGGTCTTGGCGTCGAGGATGCGATACCACTGCCTTTGGATGTGGATCGGTTGGCCTTCGAGGACGATGACACGGACGTCGCCCTCTTCGAAGTTGCACCGCCGTTGTACCGCGGCCACCAACTGCTCGTTGTGCAGATGGCCTTCGCCGAAGTTCCAGCCGACCAGGGGCCCGGCGACGATTTCGCCCTCACGCACGCGGTAGTCGCCTTCGTTGGCCTCGCCTCCCAAAGCACGAGGCAACAGCCCGTTGAGCGCCCGGCCATGGGTGTGCATCGCCCGGAACGCTGCCACCTTGTCGGCCATGATTTCGGCAGTGTCCGCGTCGTAGAGCTTGGCCAGCTGACTGACAACGAGCGCAGAGCTTTTGACGACGTTGGCCTCTATCTTGTCCTCGGCACCGGCACGGAAACACCACAGGCTGGTGGCCCAGTTGCCGGCGTAGTAGCGCATTGCGGGCAGGAACGAAACCTTTTCGGGGAACAGGTTTCCCGCGATCACAACGGCAACCGCGACGATCACGATGGCCAGCAGCAAGGGTGACCGAAGATCGGTGGCCTGAATGGTGCCGTAGTGCCCGAACAGATAGAACAGCGAGAAGATGAAGAACACGTTCCACTCCAACGGGACTCCCATCGGGAGGTTGGAAAGGATGTTGAGGTGGAAGAGCACCATGAAGCCGATCAGGAACCACCGCCATGGTTGTCCGTCGGCGACGAAGACCAGAACCGACGGAACCAGGAATTCCGCCGTGGTCCCGCCGACATGGGCCATCAACTTCGGCAACCAGGATGGCCGCAGGTCGTTGACGTGGTCCAGGTACAGCAAGTGCTTGAGGCCGTTGAACAGCCGGCTTCGGAGCAACGCGTTGTTGCTCGTCATCACCGCCACGACATAGGGGAAATGGTGGTTGAGCTTGGAGGTCGCCGCCCCCCACCACAGGCAGAGCATGATGATCTTGAAAGCCGCGATCTGATCGGTGAACGGGAAGAAGAACACGATTAGCTTCAGCCAGTAGTGCTCGCCGCGGGCGGCGAGGAAGACGGTTTTGTCGCGCAGACCCAGCAGCGCCAGGGCGACGATCGTCGGCACCACCAGGACGGGGTTGATCAGACCGACATCGCCGCCGGCGGTGAAACCGGGCCCGCCTTGACCGGGTGAGCCTGGCGACAGCAACGCCCACACCCCGCTGATCAACACGATGGCGTAGAGAGCGACGTCGCCAATATTGCGGGTGTCACCGCTGGTGAACGGAACCTTATCCGGCCAGGCCGGCAACCGAATTGTATTGGGCCGCAGCCAGTAAAGAAATCCGCCGATCGGCGGCATGAACCGCCCTGTCAGCGGGCCGGATCCGCAGCCAAAGCCGGCGACCTCGAAGAGCAGGGTGAAGATGATGACCTTCTGGTACACGATCGGTTGTGTCCACCAGTCGCCGATGCGGCTCAGCCCGCCCAGCCCGGGGGTGAGCGAGATGATCGCGGCGGGTGCGGCGACGTACAGGGCAATCTTGATCAGGTAAAGCAGATAGACCGCGTAGGGTGTCCCGAAGCCGTGCTCCGCCCAATGCCGGGTCACAACTTTCAGTCGCGTCGCCCGGGGCAAGGTGGGCCAAGTGTAGTGGTCGACGTCCGGAAGCTCCGGCGACATAAATCCCATGGCGGCCTCGTTCTAGAAGAGAAACCGGTTGGCGAATTCAATGTATATCGCAGGGCCCGCGTGTCGATCTTGCGGACCGGGTTTTGGGGGCCCGCCGAGCGAAAAATGCTGCGGCAAAGGCTGGTTCCCTGCGCTTATCGGCGGCCGGGCACGGCTACGGTCTCGGCCGGGCGCGGGAACATCCGCGTGGGGAGCACCGCCCGGAACAACGGTGTTCCGCGCGACCCCTCATCGCTCACGGATGCTGTCTCGTGCTGCCTCACGAGACTCTGTGCGGTCCTATTGGACCACAGGCCGCGCCCGCCGAGGGATCTGGGGAACCTCGCCCGGTGCCCGGACGGGGAATCGCCGCTGCAGGCTCTCGATCAGGCCCCCGACAGTTTCCCGGTCCTGTTCTTCGACGCGCGCCATGCGCCGCAAGCCGCGGATGTTTTCAGTGTCGCCACTGGCTTCGGAGACGGCGATCGCCCTCTGGTAGTTGTTGATCCGCTGGTCAATCCGCTGGCGACTCTGGGTGAGCAGACGGACAAAGTACTCGGCCTGCTGGTGATCGGCCGTCGCAGGCGCAGCGGCAGTCACCGAGGACACGGACTTCCCTTGCCGCGCATGGACCGACCGGGAGCGGGGCGTGCTCGGGTGGGGCGTGCGGACGTTGCGCTCCCGCGCACTGTTCCACCTGCGCTCGGCGGCGGCTTGCGTAAGTTGCGGCCGTTGGGCGTTAATCAGCGCGACGTCCATCTGTCCCTCCCAACGGGGCTGGTTGCTTGACGTGAGGAACAGTAACCCGCCATATCCGCTCAGCACCATATGCGCCCATGATGAACCTCAAAAAGACTTTCGTGCGTGCAGCACAAACCGCGGCCCGCGATTCCCGCCCGCTGGTAAGCGGTCTGATTATTCGGGACGCCGCCGGCTGATCGCAGGCAGCCATCCAATGGTGTTGCGGTACAGGATCATCGCGTCGGTGTTCGCAGGTGACCGCCGTTGCGGCGCCTCGGTGAGCGGATAGCTCAACGCGGTGGCCCCGAAAACCATTGGCAGTGTCGATAATCAGCCGTAAGCTCCTAGCGGCGTTGCCGGGGTCGCTTACTCACGCCGGCGGTGGCGACAACGAAGTATCATACCGTCAAACGCGTTTCGGGCCCTTGACCCGAGGCCCGGAAACCGTCGTTCGGACACGTTACCCCGCAGAGGGTGGTCGCACCACGAAGGTGGGACGGAATCCGTACTGGGGCACCGCGCGGCCGGAAACCTGGCCCACAAAATTGCCCAGCGGCATCCCGGGCATCCCCGTCGCGGCCGCCGGCGGCGCGGTCATCGGTGTACCGCCGAGCGCCGAGGCGAGAGGGCTGTGCACTGGCGCGGCCGCGGTCCAGCTTGGTGGTACCGATAGCGGACCGATCAGGGCTCCCTTGCCCATGCTTGCGGATACGGAGTTGCCCAACGCCCCGAGACTGCCCAGCGAACCGTCCAGCGCGCCGGCGACCGGGCCGGCCATCGCGCTGGCGGCGTCTCCGGCGGCTTGGCCACCCAGACCCATGAAGTCGGCCGCGCTGCCCAGGAAGTTGCTCGGCATGAAGAAACCCGACGAGAAGATGGTGCTCCAGATGTTGGCATTCAGAAGCTGCCCGAGAGCCGAACCGTTCGACCCGGAGATCGTGTTGAGCAGTCCGGACAACCCGGTGCTTGACGATCCTGACGACGATGAGAGGGTGTCGAAGCCGAGCGCGTCGAGGATCCCGTCCAGTCCTGACCCCGACGCCGTTGGCGAGGCCAGTCCCTGCAGCGCGCCAGGCACGGCCGACATCAGCTGTGACACAACGCTTTGCCCGGAACCGGCCAAGGTGGTAGCGGCCTGGCTGACCGCAGCGGACTGGGCCGCGGGCCCGCCCGCGTTGGTGGACTGCTGCGGCTGGTTGAACGGGGTGAGTTGCGTGGCCGTCGCCGAAGAGCCGGCATAGGCATACATGGCGGCGGCGTCCTGCGCCCACATCTCCACGTAGTGGGCCTCGGTGGCCGCGATCGCCGGGGTGTTTTGACCCAAAAAGTTGGTTGCGATCAGCGCCATGAGCTGCGCACGGTTGGCCGCGATCAGCGGCGGGGGCACCGTCGCCACGAACGCGGCCGCATAGGCGGCCGCGGCGGCCTCCGCCTGCGCGGCGGTCTGCTCGGCTTGGGCGGCGGCGGCGCTCATCCACGCAGCAAAGGGCGCGGCTGCGGCGGCCATCGACGCCGACGCTGGGCCCAGCCACATGTCGCCGGCAAGCGCGGAGACCACCGAGGCGTAGGACACCGCCGCGGAATGCAACTCCTCGGCCAGCCCGGTCCAGGCCGAGGCGGCGGCGAGCAGCGGCGCCGACCCGGGACCGGAATACATCCGCGCAGAGTTGATCTCCGGCGGTAACGCCCCGAAGTCCATTACTTTGATCCGTTATCGGGTAGCGATTTCGTTGGCGGCCTCGGTAGCCGCATACGATTCGGCGCTGGTCGACAGCGTCTGGACGAACATCTCGTGAATCGCCGTGGCCTGGGCGCTGAGCTCCTGATACATGTGGGCGTGCGCAGCAAACTGGGCCGCGGTCAGCGCCGAAACCTCATCGGCTGCGGCGGGAAGCACTCCGGTCGTCGGCATAGCCGCGGCCGCGTTTTGGGCGCTCAGCATGGAGCCGATGGCCCGCAGGCTCGCGGCAGCGGCTGCCAGCTCTTCCGGCTGCGTGCTAACAAAGGACATCTCATTCCTCCTCAAAAGCGCTCAGGCTCGCCGCCGCGTGGTCCGTTTTGTCTCCCTCAACTGGGGGTTTGCGCCTGACGTGCGCAAAGGTAACGCGCCAAATCCGGCAGGAACCATATGCGCGCAGATTGAAGTTCGAGGTCACTTTTGTGCGCGCAGCACGAACGGACCAAAGCGGTCGTGAACTGGGATTACTCGGGACGCTGCTGGTTGGCTGAGCGCAGCACCGCCGGAGCCATCCAGCGGCAGACCTCCAATGCCATCTGCACCCTGAACACGGCATCGGGGTCGTCGAAACGCTGACCGCATAGTTCGATCGCCTGGGCCACCCGGTACTGAATTGTGTTGCGGTGCAGAATCATCGCATCGGCCGTCGCAACGTAACTGCGGTTGCGCGCCAAGAACTCCCGCAACGTCTCGCGCAACCACTTATTTCGCTCATCGTCAACGCCAAGCTCGCCCAGCACATCGGAGGTAAAGCGGCGCAACTCATCGATATCGCTGGCCATCAACGCCAAGGGTGCGACGTCGCTATAGAAAACCACTCGGGCGCTGGGACGGTCGCCGCCGGCAAGGACTACCGCCTTCACTTGCTGGGCCTGTTTCAGCGATGCCCGGAACCCGTACAGCCCGTCTTCCGCACGACCGCATGCCAGGCGCGCCCGGATCCCTGCTCCCTCGAACGCCGCGCGCACGCGCGACCGGATCAGGGGCCGCTCCTTGCGGGGCGTCCGGACAGAAAACCACAGCCGAGCCTCGCGCTCGTCGGTCGGCACCATCAACGAGCGCCCAACTGCGCCCAGCTCGGCAGCCACCAAGGAGCGCGCCTGATCGAACAACGCCACGACATCACTCGTCGCTACCGCCGCATCCACCCACAACACCGCCGCGAGATGCAGACCGTCCAACCGATAGCGCATCGCCTTTTCGGCCCGCTTGACGTCAACTGGCCCACCGGCGAGCACCTCGCTGACCCAGCGCTGTTCCAGGCCGCCGCGGCGGATCACCCAGCGATCGTGCTCCTGCTCGTAGGCAACGGTTAGCTGGTCGGCCACCAGATCGATAAAGTGGTTCGCGCGATTCACCAGGTGGGTGATCGTCGGCACCCGCTGTTCGGGCTCCAGCACCGATACGAACCCCATCGCCACCTCTAAGAACTTCGCATGGCCGATCCGGTGCGCCCGAACCAGCGCTGATAGCGGAACATCGCGCTGCGCGGCCGCACGCGCGTAGGCCAGTGCGGCCGCCGGGGCCTCTGGCAAGTGTTCCGGCATTCCCCGGTTCAGGTAATCAATACCCGCGTCGAAGCTCTCGGTGAGACTCGCCTTCCACAGGTCCAACATCCGGGCGTCGTGATTCAGCCCGCGAATCTCCGCCTGCATCGTGTCGAACACCTCAGGGATGAAGTCATCGCGGATCATGTTCATCTGTCGGGCGATCACCGAAATGGGCCCGATACCGACCTCGGTCACCTTGGCGTCTCCTCTAACACCCCCAGCAAGCCCAAGTGTGCGCCCACGACGTAGCCGTGGCAATACCAAAATGCCCTTCTTACTGGCTAATTGCGATCCAGCTGCGTTTGCTCGGAAAATGAGCACGCGGTCGCCGATCCCGGATATCATCAGCGATCATGAAGCGCAGCGTGAACGCGGTAATCGTAACGTTTACCGCGTCGATCATCGCGGTGATTCTGGATGCGGGGGCCGCACACGCAGACCCAGCCATCCCGGAACCCGGCAGTGCGTGCGGTGGGTCGGCCGGGGTTATGGACGGTGTGCAAACGTTTTCACCGCAGCACGAAGTGCTGCAGTGCGTCAAAGGTGTCCCGGTGTTTGTGTGGCAGCACCTTGACGACATTCAACGGCCCGCAGCCGCTTGGTTCACCTATGGGCCGCAGGCGACGTTGACTAAAGGCGATGTCGTTGCGGGTACCAAGTGGACCGGCTTCGCACGGGGTGGCGAATGCAGTGCGCAGCAAACACGCACGGGCGGAGGGGCGCCGGCGGCACAGGCGACCAATGGCAATGACACGTTGGACATCACCCTGCTCCCCGACATGGCCACCTTGACGCTGCACGGCGTTTGCATTTGGCGCCAGGTCGACTCCTAGCCGCGGTCGCTACCATCAAAGACTCGACGCAGCAATGCAGCCTCCGGGAAGCCGTCAGGGAGCCTAGGAGAACGATGTGACGGACAGCGAGAGCCCAGATACGGACGACATCGGCAAATTCGACCCCGGCCTGACCCAGCGGATGATCGGCGTGATGCGTCCGGTCTTGAAGACCTACTTTCGGTCCGAGGTGCATGGCCTCGATTTCTTCCCGCCCGGTGGAGCGCTGGTGGTCGGCAATCATTCCGGCGGCATGTTTCCGATGGACGTGCCGATCTTCACCGTCGACTTCTACGACACGTTCGGCTACGACCGACCGGTCTACACGCTGAGCCACGACATCCTCTTGATGGGCGTAACCGGGACGTTCTTCAAGCGCACCGGCTACATCCGGGCCAGCCGGGAGAACGCGGCCAAGGCGCTGCGATCCGGCGGCGTGGTGGTCGTCTTTCCCGGCGGCGACTACGACGCGTACCGGCCCACGCTCTCGGAGAACGTCATCGACTTCAACGGCCGCAATGGCTATGTCAGCACGGCGATCGACGCCGGCGTGCCCATCGTGCCCGCGGTGTCCATCGGCGGACAGGAGACCCAGCTCTACCTGTCCCGCGGCACGTGGCTGGCCCAACGGCTGGGACTGAAGCGCTTGCTGCGCAGCGACATCCTGCCGCTGTCATTCGGCTTTCCGTTCGGGTTGACCGCCGTGATCCCGCCCAACCTGCCGCTGCCCACCAAGATCGTCACGCAAGTGCTGGAGCCGATCGACATCACCGCGCAATTCGGCGAGGACCCTGACATCGACGAGGTCGACGAGCACGTCCGGTCGGTGATGCAGCAGAGCCTCGACAAGCTCGCCGCCAAACGCCGTTTGCCGATTCTGGGCTGAGTCATGGCATTTCGTCTCAACCAGACCCTCGGCCTCATCGCCACACTACGACGCGCCGGAATGATCGCGCCGATGCGACCCGACCGCTACCTGAAGATGGCCGCCGCCATGCGTCGCGAAGGCATGGGCATCACCGTGGGTTTCGCCAGTGCGGCACAGCGCTGTCCAGACCGCCCCGGCCTGGTCGACGAACTGGGCACGCTGACGTGGCGGCAGCTTGACGAACGGATTGATGTGTTGGCCGCAGCGCTGCAGCCATTGCCGGGCCAGGCTGGGACACCCAGGGTTATCGGGATCATGTGCCGCAATCACCGCGGTTTCGTCGAGGCGTTGATGGCCGCCAACCGGATCGGCTCCGACGTCCTGCTACTGAACACGTCGTTCGCTGGGCCTGCGCTGGCCGACAAACCGGAGGCCACCCGCATCGTGGCCTGGACGGACGGACAGCACGAGCTGACCGTCGCGAAGCTCATCACCGAGCATGCCGGGCTGGGGGCACAGCGGACCGGCCGCAAGAGCAAGATGATCCTGCTCACCTCGGGAACCACCGGAATGCCAAAGGGCGCCAAGCAGTCTGGCGGCGGCGCTCGGATAGGCACACTGAAGGCGATTCTGGACCGCACGCCGTGGCGGGCCGAGGAGCGGCACCTGGCGACGGGCCTCGCGCTAGTCCCAGTGATGTTCGACCGCATCATGGATCTGGCCGCCGAGGTCCGAAACCGCTACAGCGGCCGGTCGTTGCGGTTCGCCGCCGCATCCGGCTCACGGATGCGGCCCGATGTCGTCATCGCGTTCACGGACGACGAAATGATCGTCTCCGGCGGCGAGAACGTCTACCCGATCGAGGTGGAGAAGACGCTCGCGGCGCACCCCGAGGTGGCCGAGGCCGCGGTGATCGTCGTCGACGACGAGCAGTACGGCCAGCGGCCGGCGGCATTCGTCGTGCTCGAGTCAAGGCGCCCCGCGAAATCGCCGTCCTGGACGAACTGCCGCGTGGCAGCACCGGCAAGATCGTGCGCGCCGAACTGCAATCGAAGGTCAGCAGCCAATGAGACCGCGTAAGCCCAGGCCGCTGATCCGCGCCGCGGTGGAATTCCTCAACGCCGCCAACGGATTACGCCCACTTACCCGTCATCCCTACGCCGCGGTGCCGGAATTCTGGTTGGGCTGGCCGACGTCGGAGGTGCCCGAGCTCTACCTGACCGCCTCGGTGCTGGGCGCGCTGCGCCGCGGCCGACGCGGCGACTTCGCCGGGCCGAAGGGAAAAGCGGCCCTGGCCCTGACGGCCGCGAGCTGGGCGATCCTGACGGAGATCCGCCGCCGCGGAATCACCACCCCGGGCCCGGTGCTGGAGGCGGGGCTGCGCGAGCAGCTCGGGCCTGATTACGCCGAGGAACTTTCCGCCCTGCCCGCGGAGCCGACGCGGAGCGGACGGCGCAATCTGCCGATGCGCTCCTACATGTCACGCCGGCTCTACGTCGAAAAGACGAACGTCGTGTCCTACGGCCCGCACGGGCGTGCAAACCTGGCCGACATCTGGCGCCGGCGCGACCTGCCGCGCGATGGCAAGGCGCCGGTGCTGGTGCAGGTGCCCGGCGGTGCGTGGGTAATCGGCCGGCGCCGTCCGCAGGGCTACCCGTTGATGAGCCACCTGGCTGCGCGGGGGTGGGTTTGTGTGTCGCTGAACTACCGCGTCTCCCCGCTGCACACCTGGCCCGACCACATCGTCGACGTCAAACGGGCGCTGGCGTGGGTCAAGGAGAACATCGCCGGCTACGGTGGCGATCCCAACTTCGTCGCGATCACCGGTGGGTCCGCCGGCGGACATCTCTGCGCGCTGGCAGCACTGACCCCCAACGACCCCAAGTTTCAGCCGGGCTTCGAAGACTCCGACACCTCGGTGGTCGCTGCCGTTCCGGTGTACGGGCGCTACGACTGGTTCTCCACCGACGCCGAGGGTCGTCGCGAATTCGTCGGGCTGCTCGAAAAGTTTGTGGTGAAGCGGAAATTCAGCACGCACCGAGACATCTACATCGATGCTTCGCCGATCCGGCAGGTGCGGGCCGACGCGCCGCCGTTCTTCGTGTTGCATGGCCACGACGACTCGCTCATCCCGGTCGTCGAAGCTCAGGAGTTCGTCGAAGAACTGCGCGCGGTGTCCAAGTCCCCAGTCGCATACGCCGAGCTGCCCAACGCCCAACACGCTTTTGACATCTTCGGTTCCCCGCGGGCGCATCAATCCGCCGAGGCCGTCGCCCGGTTCTTGTCCTGGGTGTATGCGACCAGCTATCTGGGCCGCGACTAGCTGCTCACCCCGCCGCCACGGCTTGCTCGAGTTCGGTCAGCGCGGGCTCGATGGCATCGGCCATCTCGTCGATGTCGGTGGCCACTTCGGGCGTGGTCACAAACCCGAAGTCCAAATAGTCCCGGTAGGAGAAGCAGGTGATGTTCAGCGCGACGTCCATGACCGGCGGCCCGAGCGGGACCAGCGAGTCCAGCTTGGCGCCCGCCATGTACAGCGGGATGGGTGGACCGGGGACATTGGACACGACGAGGTTGATGGGGGCCAGGTTGCGGGACAACCCGCTGGCCGTGTACGCCCGCGCGGCCAGGTGCAACAACCCGGGCGGCGTGGTCTCGGTAAGCCCCATGATTTGATGCGCCGACAACGCCTTGGCCATTTCTTTGGCGCTTTGGGTGCTTTCGTGAATGGCTCGCAGCCGCTCAACCGGCTCGTCGATGTCGGTGGCAAGCGACGCGGTCATCGAGCTGATCTGGTTTCCGACATCGCTGGCCGTCTCATCGGTGCGCGTTGACATCGGGATCTGCGCGATGAGCGGTTTGGCCGGCAGCTCGCCACGTTTTTGCAGATATTCGCGGGCCGCCCCGGCCACCAGCGCGAGCACCACGTCGTTGAGCTTGACACCCAACGCGTCCTTGACGGCCTTGGCCCGGGCCAGCTCGACGCGGCAGCCGGTGACCCGCCGGTGCGGCGACACTGCTGCGTTGAACCGCGTTTTGGGCGCTTCGAAGTACCGCGGGTGCCTCCTGCTGACGCCCAACGCGGCGACCTGCTGACGCACGGTCTGCTCGAGCAGCCGGGTGATGCGGAATGGCGTCATGATTCCGACGTTGACGAGAGCACTCAGCGCGCGCCGTTCGAACCCCGGGAGCTGGAGGCCTACCAAGGATCCGACGGTCTCTTCTTGCGGCGGCCGCGGTTCCGGCGTGATGTCCAACAGAATTTCACTCAGCCCAGCGCCAGAGACCCCGTCGACGATGGCGTGATGCATCTTGGTCAGCGTCGCCAGACGGCCGCCCTCGACGCCTTCGATTACCCACAGTTCCCATAGCGGTCTGGAGCGGTCCAGCTTGTAGGACATCAGCCGGCCGACCAGCTCCTCGAGCTCGCGCCGCCCGCCGGGAGCAGGAACGCCGATACGACGGACGTGAAAGTCGACGTCAAGTTCCTCGTCTTCGACGAACCACGGGCGGTCCAGCCCAAGGGGTGCACCGGTGACCCGCCAGCGCAATTGCGGCACTTCGGGCAGTCGCTCGACGATCAGTTCGCGGAGTCGTTGAAAGCTGTAGTCGGGCGCTTCGGTGGGATCGCAGATCGCCAGCGCGCCCACATGCATGTGCCAGCCAGCGGTTTCCGCAGACCAAAACGCCGCATCAACACTCGAAAGCCGCTTCATGCCTCCCGACCGTAGCCCTCGCCTGCCTGCCGCGCGGAGCTATCCGTCTTTTCACTCGCGATTAGGCATCCTCGAGCAGGTCCGGCGTGACCGCCGACTCGGTATCGGGAATACCTTCGACCTTCGCCTTGCGATCGGCCATGGACAGCAATCGCCGAATACGGCCTGCCACAGCGTCTTTCGTCATGGGAGGGTCGGCAAGCCGACCCAGCTCCTCCAGCGAGGCTTGCCGGTGCTCTACACGCAGTTTGCCGGCCGAGGCCAGGTGATCGGGCACGGCATCGCCAAGTATCTCCAATGCCCGCTCCACCCTGGCGGCCGCCGCGACCGCGGCCCGTGCAGAGCGGCGCAGATTCGCGTCGTCGAAATTGGCGAGCCGGTTGGCCGTCGCCCGCACCTCGCGACGCATGCGGCGCTCCTCCCAGACGAGTCGGGTGTCCTGGGCGCCCATTCGGGTCAGCAGTGCGCCGATCGCCTCACCGTCGCGCACCACCACCCGATCGGCACCCCGCACCTCGCGAGCCTTCGCACTGACCCCGAGCCGGCGCGCCGCGCCCACCAACGCCAGCGCGGCCTCGGGGCCAGGACAGCTAACCTCCAATGCCGACGAACGTCCGGGCTCGGTCAGCGATCCGTGCGCCAAAAAGGCTCCCCGCCACGCTGCTTCGGCGTCGCCAATGCTGCCTCCGACGACCTGGGCCGGCAGACCGCGCACCGGACGGCCCCGCATATCGAGCAGCCCGGTCTGGCGTGCCAGCGCCTCACCGTCGTTGGCAACCCGCAGGACGTACCGAGTGCTCTTGCGAATCCCGCTGGCCGACAAAACATGCACAACCGCGCTGTAGCCGTAGAGCTCGAAGATGTCCTTGCGCAGCCGCCGCGCGATGTTACCCAAATCCACCTCGGCTTCGACGACCACACGGCCGCCCACTATGTGCAATCCGCCGGCGAACCTGAGCAGGGACGTGACTTCTGCACGACGCGCGCTGACCGATTTCACCACTAAGCGACTCAACTCGTCCTTGACTTCCGTCGTCATCGCCACGCGTCGTCACCCCTCGGTCCGTTGCCAGCCGGTCTATTCACCCCGGTCTGTGGACGTTCGCCGTCGACCCGGATCTCCTCGGTGGCTGTCTCGGAAGGTCTCGACGAGCCCTTGTCGCCCACCCTTACCCCCTCCAGGGCGGCCGCCAGCTTGCCCGGGTCATGTAAAGGTGTACCAGGTCTGGCCACGTCGGCGAAGTGGACCTCGGCCTGTAGCAGCGTTGCGGTACGGCGCAGTTGCTCCCGTTCCCTGTCACTCGGCACGCGTTCGGCGTCGATGATGATGTCGTGGACGGTGAACCCCGGCGCGTGCTGGGCCAGTACGTGCAGGTGGCGCTCCACCGAGAAACCCGCCGTCTCCCCCGGCTCCGCCACCAAGTTGAGCACCAGCGCGCGGCGGGCTGTGGTGGCCCGCAGCGCTGTGGCCAGCCCCGGTACCAGCACATGCGGGATCACGCTGGTGAACCATGAGCCCGGCCCCAGGACCACTAGGTCGGCGGCCATGATGGCGTCGACAGCCTGGCGGGTCGCCGGTGGGTCGGCGGGATGCAACCGCACCCGCCGTACCTTTCCGGGCGTGGTCGCGATTGCGACCTGGCCGCGGATCAGCCGGAAGATCCGCGGGTCAGCATCCAGCCCAGACACGTCGGCCTCGATCTGCAACGCGATCGGGCACATCGGCAGCACCCTGCCTTTGACCCCCAGGATTCGTCCGAGCTCGTCGAGGGCGGCGACCGGATCGGCCAGCACCTCGTTGAGGCCGGCAAGCATCAGGTTGCCGATCGGATGTCCGGCCAGCGCGCCACTCCCGCCGAATCGATGCTGCAGGATCGTGGCCCACAGTCGTCCATACGGACTGTCGGATGCCAACGCTGCCAAGGCCATTCGCAAATCGCCCGGCGGCACCACGCCGAGTTCGTTGCGCAGCCGGCCAGAGGAGCCACCGTCATCGGCGACGGTCACCACGGCGGTGACGTAGGGGGTGAGCCGGCGGGCCGCAGACAGCGTTGCGTACAAGCCGTGTCCACCACCGAGCGCGACGATGTGGTGGCTCATTGGTTCGCTCATTCGCGACCCAGATCCCGGTGCAGTACCCGCACCGACAGTTGAGCCTTGGCCCCCAGCAGCCGCACCAACGCTTCGGCGATCGCAACGCTGCGATGCTTGCCGCCGGTGCAGCCGATGGCGATGGTCATATAGCGCTTCCCCTCCCGGCGGTAGCCCTCGACAACCAGGGATAGCAATCGATGGTAAGTCTCGAGAAACTCGGCCGCGCCGGGTTGGCCCAGCACGTAGTCGCTGACCGCCGGATGTTGGCCGGTGAGTGGACGCAACTCGTCGACCCAGTGCGGGTTCGGCAAGAACCGCACATCCATGACCATGTCGGCGTCCATCGGCAGGCCGTACTTGAAGCCGAAGGACTCGACGGTGACGCTGGTGGTCAGCCCACCAGCGGCGCCGAACGCACGCTCGATGCTTTCCCGCAAGCCGCGCACCGACAGTGTCGACGTGTCGATGATGAGGTCCGCCGTGGCGCGAACCGGAGCGAGCATCCTGCGCTCCGCGGCAATGCCCTCGGCCAGGGTCTGCTGGCCCTGCAGCGGATGGCTGCGGCGATTCTGTTCGTAACGGCGAACCAACATGTCGTCGGATGCCTCCATGAACACCACGCGGGGGGTGATATTACGGGTGGCCAATTCGTTGCGCACCGAGTCCAGGTCCCCGGTGAATCCGCGAGATCGCACGTCCATCACTACCGCCAGCTGGGTGATCCGCGATCCGGCCGCCAGCCCGAAATCGACCATCCGGGTGATCAGCTGGGGCGGCAAGTTGTCAGCGACATACCAGCCGAGGTCCTCGAGCACTTTGGCCGCGGTGCCCCGCCCGGCCCCGGACAACCCGGTCACCAGGACTACGTCGATTCCGACTGCGGCGTCGCCGGGGGGGCTGTCGGCCAATTCCGCGTGCCGGATCTCGCTGTCGCCGCCGTGGTTGGTCATCCCGTGGCTCCCGGCGGGTCGGGTCGCAGCGCCTCGAGGACGGCGTTGGCCGTGGCCACGCCGATGCCCGGAACGGCGGTGATCTGGTCGACCGTGGCCTCCTTGAGGCGGGCTATCGATCCGAAATGGGTGACCAGCGCCTTGCGGCGATGCTCTCCCAGTCCCGGGACCGAGTCCAGCGCCGATGCCGTCATTCGCTTGGATCGCTTGCTGCGATGGTAGGTGATGGCAAACCGGTGCGCCTCGTCACGCACCCGCTGCAGCAGATAGAGCCCCTCGCTGTTGCGCGGCATGATGATCGGGTCCGGCTCCGCTGGCACCCACACCTCTTCCAGCCGCTTGGCCAGGCCGATCACCGCGACATCGGTGATGCCGAGTTCGTCGAGCACGGCGCTGGCCGCATTCACTTGCGGCGCGCCGCCGTCGACGACGTACAGGTTGGGCGGGTAGGCGAACCGGCGCGACTTTCCTTCCGGGGAAAGCAGATTGGGATCGCTATGGTCGCTCAGGTGCCGCAGGAATCGGCGCCTTGTCACCTCGGCGATGGAGGCGACGTCGTCGGAACGGCCCTCACCGGCGGCTTCCCGGATCCCGAAGTGGCGGTAGTCCGATTTGCGCGGCAGGCCGTCCTCGAATACCACCAAGGAGCCGACCACGTCGGTGCCCTGCACGTGGCTGACGTCGACGCACTCGATCCGCAGCGGCGCATCGGCCAAGCCCAACGCGTCCTGAATACTCTGCAGCGCAGCGGATCTGGCGTTGAAGTCACCGGCCCGTTTCAGCTTGTGTTGCTGCAGTGCCTCTTTCGCGTTGCGCTGCACGGTTTCGGCCAGCGCCCGCTTATCGCCGCGGCGCGGCACCCGCAGCGTGACCCTGGAGCCGCGCAGACCGGACAGCCAACTGGCCAACTCGTCGGCGTTGGACGGCAGACACGGAACCAGCACCTCGCGGGGAACCGGGTTGGCGGATTCGTCGGCGGCGCCGTCCAGCTCCGCCTGGTCGCCGTAGAACTGCGTCAGGAATTGCTCGACCAACCGCTCCTCGCCGGAATCACCGGGATCACCAGGCTTTTCGACAATCCATCCGCGCTGACCACGAACCCGGCCACCGCGGACGTGGAACACTTGCACCGCTGCCTCAAGCTCGTCGTCGGCGAACGCCACCACGTCCGCGTCGGTGCCGTCGCCGAGCACCACGGCCTGCTTCTCCATCGCCCGCTTGAGCGCGCCAAGGTCGTCACGAAGGCGGGCGGCTCGTTCGAAATCGAGTTGGTCGGACGCGGCGTGCATCCGCTGTTCCAGCTCGCGGGCAAACCGGTCGGTTTTGCCGGATAGGAAGTCGCAGAAGTCTGTCACGATTTGGCGATGCTGCTCGGCAGTGACCCTGCCAACACATGGCGCCGAGCATTTGTCGATGTAGCCGAGCAGGCATGGACGGTTGATCTGCTTGTGCCGCTTGAATACTCCGGCCGAACAGGTTCGCGCCGGAAAAACCCGGGTGAGCAGATCCAGCGTTTCCCGGATTGCCCATGCGTGTGAGTACGGCCCGAAATAGCGCACACCCTTGCGCCGCGGGCCGCGATAGACCATCAGCCGGGGAAACTCCTCATTCAGGGTGACTGCCAGGACCGGATAGGTCTTATCGTCGCGGTAACGGATATTGAAGCGCGGATCGAACTCCTTGATCCAGTTGTATTCCAGCTGCAGCGCCTCGACTTCGGTGTTGACCACCGTCCACTCGACCTTGGCCGCGGTAGTCACCATCTGCCGGGTTCGAGGTTGCAGATTCGCGACGTCGGCGAAGTACGACGTCAGCCGGCTGCGCAGGCTCTTGGCCTTGCCGACGTAGATGACTCGTCCGTGCGTATCCCGGAATCGGTAGACGCCGGGCTCGACCGGGATGGACCCGGGCGCGGGGCGATACGTTGCGGGATCTGGCACGTATCCAGGCTAGTAGTCGACACCGGACGGGGGGCTCGTTGGGATCTGGTGGCGGGATTTGGGTGTTGGGTGGCATGCGCGCTGGCACGGGCGAACGAGGTGCTCGTGTCCTGCGCGGCGCCGCTCCAATGTGGGACGATGTGCTGATGGAGCCGGGCGACTCCGAGAAGCAGGTCGCAGATCTGCACAGCTACCGCTGCCGGCCAATCCTGCGCGGAAACAGGAAATGGTAGCCGCAGCCCGCGCGGATCTGGTCCGTTGCGACAGGAACGTGGACGGGAATCTTCTGCCGTCGACCTTCAACCACGACGACGCCGGCTGCCGTCGCAGCCTCGTAGCGCTTGCATTACTGGACACCGACGTGCCCGTTCCCGGCCACGCGCCGCTGTCGGAGGGCCTGACTCGGGACGCTGTCGAGCAGCCGCTGGCGTGACCGATCCGCTGCGTCAGGCGCTGCAGGGCATCTGGTCCTCAGCGGCCCCCGCGTGGTGGCGGCATGCCGACTTCGTCGACGATCGCGGCGCAGAGGTCGCACAGGCGATGCTGCACGCAGCGGCCTTGCGGCCCGACGAGCGAGTCCTGGAACTGGCGTGCGGTCCCGGTGGCGTGGGCCTCGCGGCGGCCGACCTGGTCGCGCCGGGCGGCGAGGCGGTGCTCTCGGACATCGCACCTGAGATGGCGGCGATCGCCGCGGAGCGAGCCGACGCCCGGAATCTCGCCAACGTCCGCACCGCGCAGATCGACATGGAGAAGATCGACTTCCCCGACGCGTCGTTCGACGTGGTGCTGTGCCGCGAAGGCCTCATGTTGGTGCCGGACCAGGCAGCCGCACTAAGGGAGGCGCACCGCGTGTTGGTGCCTGGCGGGCGTGCGGTGTTCGCGGTGTGGGGTCCGCGGGAACTCAATCCGTGGCTCGGCACGCTCTTGGATGCGATCACCAAGACTCTCGGAATTCCGGTGCCGCCGCCCGGCATGCCGGGCCCCTTCTCATTGTCCGAGTTCGGCAAGCTCGAGGAATTGCTCGGCGCCGCCGGCTTTGACAGCGTCATCGTCCGGGAGGTCGCGACGCCGATGAACGCTGCGTCGTTCGATCAATGGTGGGCTGTCGTGCCATCACTGGCCGGACCGGTAGGGCCGTTGCTCGCTGGGCAGCCCGCCGACGTGGGCGCCACGATCCGCGCCAGGGCCGAAGCGGCGCTTGACCAATTCCGCACTGACACTGGGTCATTCGACTTACCCGGATTGAGTTTGGTCGGCAGCGGAGTCCACTGAGAGTGGTCGGCGAGTTCATCAGCGCGACCATCTCGGTCTCCAACGCCGCAATTAACGCCTTCGCGTAACCGCGGCGGCGATGCCAGCGATCTGTCCAACGCGCTTGAGCTTCAGCGGTTTCGGCGTCGAACCTCCGGAAGGCACCGCGATGGTAGTGATGAATGCGCAGCGTCGCAAAGCTGAAGGTATGCGGCGCGCGCATCAGCCGATCGAAGTGCCGAGATCCCGAACATGCCGCCTCCTCGATCGACCTAGGCGGTCAAGAACCTGATCCTCGCGCCCCGCGCAGCGTTTTGAGCAGACGTTGGCAGCGATTTGCTAAAAGACACTTCAGTGACCTGGGAAAAGTGCCTACTCCGAGCTTTCCCTTAGACCGAACTCCACCCGTTCCTCGGTTTACACTTCTGCGGTGTTCTCGGAGACGCGCTATGCGATGAATGGCGATTTGCACGTCGCCTATCGCGCGTCGCATGAGGGTGAGCGTGACATCGTGTTCGTCTCTCCCCCGTTCACAAACTGTGAGG
>DATMMZ010000397.1:0-41846 GCA_035569455.1 Mycobacterium sp.
ACATCGCGGCGGCTGTCGGTGTGGAGCGGCTCCGCGAGATCATGGCCGATTTCGCCGACCGCTGTGCGGCGGTGGTGCAGCGTTACGGCGGCACGGTGGACAAGTTCACCGGCGACGGGATCATGGCGGTGTTCGGTGCGCCAGTCGCGTTGGAGGACCACGCTATTCGTGCATGTCTGGCGGCCTTGGGCGTTCAGGAGGAGGGAAAACGCCTTGCCGTCGACGTCGACGCCCGCGACGGTGTGCAGCTGCAGCTGCGCGTGGGGCTTAACTCCGGTCAGGTGATCGCCGGTGAAATCGGTTCAGGACCGTTCGGTTACACCGCAGTAGGTGAGCAGGTCGGGATGGCGCAACGGATGGAGGCGGCCGCTCCGCCGGGTGGGGTGATGCTCAGCGTCGCGACAGGGCGACTTGTTGAGGACGCGGCGACTCTCGGCGAATTGGAGCTGGTTCAGATCAAGGGTGCCGAGCAGCCGGTACCCGCCCGGCGGCTGCTGGGCATGAAGGAACAGCAGCGAAGTGTCAGGCGTGCCGAGTCGAATCTGGTCGGTCGGCGATGGGAGATGTCCGCCGTCGAGGGCCTGCTGGACCGCGCGGTAGACGGCCATGGGTCTGTGGTCGGCGTGGTGGGTCCACCTGGCATCGGTAAGAGCCGTCTGGTGCGCGAGATTGCGGCGACAGCTCGTCGCCGTGGCGTGGAGGTGTTCACGACCTTCTGTGAGTCGCACACCAGCCAGGTCCCCTTTCATGCCGCAGCACGGCTGCTGCGCGCGGCTACCGGCATCAAGGGTCTTGACCCGCATGCCGCCCGAACGCGGATACGGGCTGGGGCCCCCGACGCGGAGCCGGAGGACTTGTTGCTCTTCGAAGACCTGCTGGGCATCGCCGATCCCGATCTGGCACTTCCGCGGATCCATCCGGATGCGCGTCGGCGGCGGTTGACCGCTCTGGTGAATGCCGGCTCGTTGGCACGCGAAACCCCGGCGCTCTACATCATCGAGGACGTCCATTGGATCGATGAGGTCAGCGAGTCGATGCTGGCCGATTTCCTCACGGTGATTCCGCAGACGCCTTCGCTGGTGCTGGTGGCCTACCGACCCGAATATCGGGGCACGTTGTCCCGAGTAACTGGTGCCCACACCGTTGCGCTTGCGCCCCTGAGTGATTCGGAAAGCGCGGCACTGGTCTCAGAGCTGCTCGGCCCCGACCCTTCGGTTGGTGCACTGGGCCAGAAGATCGCCGCGAGGGCCGCCGGTAATCCGTTTTTCGCCGAGGAGATCGTGCGCGAACTTGCCGAGCGTGGCGTGCTCCGCGGCGAGCCGGGCGCATACATGTCGGCGGCAGAGGTTCGCGAGGTGAGCGTGCCTGCGACGCTGCAGGCGACCATCGGTGCGCGCATTGACCGCCTCGACCCGAAAGCCAAGCGCACGCTCAGCGCGGCGGCGGTCATCGGCTCGAGGTTCAGCCTCGACTTGCTGGAAACATTGGGGATTGATCCTGTTCTAGAGGATCTTGTGAGGGCCGAGCTCGTCGATCAGGTGAGGTTCACCCCGCGCGTCGAATATGCGTTTCGGCATCCGCTGATCCGGGTGGTGACCTACGAATCTCAGCTGAAATCGGACCGCGCCCAATTGCACCGGCGGCTAGCCGCGGCGATCGAAGCGCGTGACCCACAATCGGTGGACGATAACGCGGCGTTGATCGCCGAACACCTGGAGGCCGCCGGTGATCTGCACGACGCGTTCGGCTGGCACATG
The DNA here is from genome assembly GCA_035569455.1 of Mycobacterium sp. Lineage (GTDB taxonomy): Bacteria > Actinomycetota > Actinomycetes > Mycobacteriales > Mycobacteriaceae > Mycobacterium. Next base: position 1,758 of record DATMMZ010000397.1, read on the forward strand.
CGCGCGGCAACCTGGGCGAGGGACCGCGACATCGCCGCGGCCCGACTGAGTTGGGAGCGTGCCCGCAAGATCGCCGACGCGTTGTCCGTCGAGGATCCGAACCGGGCAGCGATGCGCATTGCCCCGCGCACCATGTTGTGCGCGACCGCCTTTCGAGTCCATGAACATGCGGGGGCCACCTTCGATGAATTGCGGGACTTGTGCGCCGCCGCCGGGGACAAGGCGTCGCTTGCCATCGCAATGGCGGGGGTGGTGATGGATCATGCCTTGCAGGCCCGCACGCGCGAGGCGTCGCAATTGGCATGGGAAGCCATGACCCTCATCGAGGCGATCGGCGATGCGAACCTGACGGTCGGGCTGTCCCGTGCGTCCATCTACGCCAAGCTCGAAAGCGGTGAGTGGGCTGAGGCGCTGCGCTGGTCGCAGAGGGTTATCGACTTGGCCGACGGTGATCCATTCAAAGGCAACTTCATGGTCGGGTCTCCGTTAGCGCTGGCCCTCACGACGCGGTCTCTTACCCGGTATCACCTGGGTCTTCCCGGATGGCGTGACGACATGCAGCACGGCCTGGACATGGCCCGCGGCGCCGACCCCTACTCCTATGCCACGGCCGTCACCTACGTCTACTCCGTGGGCATACCGTACGGCGTGCTGAAGACAGACGATCCCACGATGCGCGAGCTCGAGGATGCCCTGCGAGTTGCCGAACGATCCGGTGATGACCTTGCGTTGAGCATCGCTCGCATGACGCTGGGCTATGCGCTGGTGCACCGCCCAACGGCTGCGGATCGAGACCGCGGGCAGCAGCTTCTGACCGAGGTCAGCGACGCGTTCGTGCGGCAGCGATACGCCTTCGCCGAGTTACCGCTCGTCAACGTGTACGTGGCCCGCGAGAGGGCTCGTGGTGGAGATCCCGATGGCGCGATACCGCTGATGCGCGCCAACGTCGACCAGCGATTCCTCGACGGACGTCTGCTTGCGTGGGGCATTCCAGCGACGGGTGCTCTGGTAGAGACACTGCTCGATCGCGGGGCCGACGGTGACGTGGCCGAAGCCGACGCGGCGATCGAGCGGTTAGCGACCGCGGCGACCGACGACGGTTTAGCGGTGCGCGACATCGAGCTGTTGCGGCTGCGGGCTCTCCTGGCCGGGGCGCGCGGTGATGCCGCGGCTTATACCGACTTCCGGGATCGTTACCGCGACATGGCGAGAACGCGTGGCTTCGAGGGGCAAATCGCATGGGCCGAGGCCATGCCATGACCTGCGCGCCATGATGTCGCCACGCATACCCATGGCGACGTAGGCCGACTCACCTCACTTCTTCTGCTGACCAGACGTTGCTTGGAAGCAGAACTCGACCACGTCGCCGTCGGCCATCACGTAGTCCTTGCCTTCCATCCGGACCTTGCCGGCCGCCTTGGCCGCCGCCATTGACCCGGCCGCGATCAGGTCGTCGTACGACACGATCTCGGCCTTGATGAAGCCCTTCTCGAAGTCGGAGTGGATCACTCCAGCGGCCTTCGGCGCGGTGTCGCCCTGATGAATGACCCACGCCCGCGCCTCTTTTGGGCCCGCCGTCAGGAAGGTCTGCAGCTTGAGGGTGTGGAAACCGGCCCGAGCCAGCGCGTCGAGCCCCCGCTCGGTCTGCCCGATCGACTCGAGCAGCTCGGCGGCCGACTCGTCATCGAGCTCGGCCAGCTCGGACTCGACGGCGGCGTCCAGGAACACCGCGTCCGCAGGCGCAATGAGCTCGCGCAACTCGGCGACCCGCGCGGCGTCGGTCAGCACCGCCTCGTCGGCGTTGAAGACATACAGAAATGGCTTGGTGGTCAACAGGTTCAGCTCGCGCAACGCTGAGGCGTCCGAAACGTCAATGCCCGCGGCGAATAAGGTCTTCCCACTGTCGAGTACTCCTTGGGCGGCCAGCGCCGCCTCGTAGACCGGCTTGCGCTCCTTGTTGGTGCGAGCCTCTTTCTCCAGCCTGGGCAGGGCGCGCTCGAGCGTCTGCAGATCGGCCAGGATCAATTCGGTATCGATGACCTCGATGTCGGATTTGGGATCCACCTGGCCTGTGACATGTGTCACGTCGTCGTCGGAGAACACCCGGACCACCTGACAGATGGCGTCGCATTCACGGATGTGGGCCAGAAACTTGTTACCGAGCCCCGCTCCCTCCGACGCGCCCTTGACCAGGCCGGCGATGTCGACGAAGGTCACCGGCGCCGCGATGATGCGCTCCGATCCGAAAAGCTCCGCCAGCTTGGCCAGTCGCGGATCAGGCAACGCAACGACACCCTCATTCGGTTCGATCGTCGCGAACGGATAGTTGGCCGCCACCACGTTATTCCGGGTCAGCGCGTTGAACAGCGTCGACTTGCCGACATTCGGCAGACCCACGATTCCCAGGCTCAAGCTCACAGAAAGGCAAGTCTAGGGCCCAGCGACGGTGCCCGCCCGGACCCGGCCTACGTGCCAGCATCCGGGCCGGGACGCATGGCACGCCCAAGGTCGCTACACGGTCTTTACGGGCCTTTCGGCCCATTGCCGGTACGGTCAATATGTGTCAGCACAGCGGGCGCGGTCGGCGGTTGAGGCTTCCCACCGTTCGATCCACCCAAATATCCCAGGTGTGCCGTGGTGGGCCGCCCTGCTTATCGCCACGACCGCCGCCGCCATCGGGTACGCAATCGATGCCGGAGCGGGACATAAGGAGCTGACCGACGTCTTCGCCGCCCTGTACATAGCCGGCTGTGTGGTAGCGGTGCTGGCTGTGCGGCAGTCGGGCGTGTTCACCGCGGTCATCCAGCCGCCGCTACTACTTTTCTGCGCGGTGCCCGGCGCCTACTGGCTATTCCACGGCGGCAAAGTCAGCAATCTCAAAGACCTCCTGATCAACTGCGGCTATCCCCTCATCGAGCGCTTCCCGCTGATGCTGGGCACCGCCGGCGGCGTGCTGCTAATCGGCCTGATCAGGTGGTATTTCGGGTTATCACACCGGACGACGACGCCGGCGAACACCACCAACGACGTGCCCACCAGCGCCGAGTCCGAGTCAAAGTCCGTCATCAGGGGCATCGCTGCGAAACTGGCCTCGTTTCTCGGCCACGACGCGGACCACGAGGACGACGACGCCGAGGCTCCGTCCGCCGACGCGCCCCAGGTCCACGCGGTTGGCGATCCCCCCAGAAACGGCCGAGCAGCCCGCGGCAGTCGGTCCACCCAGCGCACCACCCGAACCCGCTCGCGGCATTCTCGACCGCCGCTGGAGCAGGAGTATGAACCGCCGGTCGAGTCCCGGCGGCACGGAAGCCGCCGGGACTCGGGGGCCGCTCGCGACTTCCAACCTGCCGACCCGCCCCGTCGGTCACGCCGCCGCCCCAGGCCGCAGGGCGATCCCGACCTGCGCGCCCAGCCGCCACGGGAAATGCGCCGGGACCCGTACGGCCGCCGCAGCGCCTACGAGCGCCCGGCCAGCCGCAGCAGCCGGTTCGATCCCTATGCCGAGCGCTTCAGTCCCTACGAGAAGCCGAACGAGCCCTACGAGCCATACGAGCCGCCGCGCCGTCGCGCCACGGCAAGTGGGCCCAGTGGCGCCGGCCCGACCCACCACCCGATCTCGCAGGTCCGCTACCGCGGGTCGGCCCCGCGCGACGAAGGTCGAGACCAGCACGGCGATGAGCCACGCGCCGAGCGCCGCAGTCGCTCGCGCGCACCGCGTCGGCACCAGAGCGAAGACTGGGAATACGACGTCTAGCTTTTGAGGGCTGACCGGATCTCCCGGGGCAGCGCGAACACCAGCGTCTCGTGGGCGGTCGTCACTGGTTGCACCACGGCGTAGCCGCAGTCGGCCAGCCGCTCCAGCACGCCGCGCACCAGAACCTCGGGGACCGATGCACCAGAGGTGATGCCCACCGTGGTGACACCGTCCAACCACGCCGGGTCGATATCGTCGGCCCAGTCGACCAGGTGGGCGGCCTGGGCGCCGCCACCCAAGGCCACCTCGACCAGCCGCACCGAATTCGACGAGTTGCGCGACCCGACGACGATGACCAGCTGGCACTCGGGCGCCATCGCCTTGACCGCGACCTGCCGGTTCTGCGTCGCGTAGCAAATGTCGTCGCTGGGCGGATCTTGCAGCTGCGGGAACCGCTGACGTAGCCGCTCGACGATCTCCATCGTCTCGTCGACCGACAGCGTGGTCTGCGACAGCCAGACCACCTTGTTCTCGTCGCGCACCCTCACGTTATCCACGGCGGCGAGCCCGTCGACCAGCTGCACGTGGTCGGGCGCTTCTCCGGCGGTACCGATGACTTCCTCGTGGCCCTCATGACCAATCAGCAGGATGTCGTAGTCGTCACGCGCGAATCGCCTGGCCTCGTTGTGCACCTTGGTGACCAGCGGGCAGGTCGCGTCGATGGTCTGCAGGTTGCGTTTGGCGGCGGCCTCGTACACCGTCGGCGCGACCCCGTGCGCGGAGAATACGACGATGGCCCCTTCGGGAACCTGGTCGGTCTCCTCGACGAAAACCGCACCGGCCTTGACCAAGGTGTCAACCACGTGCCGGTTGTGCACGATCTCGTGGCGCACGTAGACCGGGGGGCCGTACTTCTCCAGCGCACGCTCGACCGTTTCGACGGCCCTATCCACACCTGCGCAGTAGCCGCGCGGCTCCGCCAAAAGAACCCGTTTTTGTGTTGGGCTGTCGGCCACCGATCGGGATGCGCCGGGAATCCCCATATCGACACTCGGCGGCATGATGTTCAGGGTACAGCCGGTGCCCTCGGCTTGGCGTTGGCCGCGGCTTGAGGCAGTCTTGGACCCATGGCTACTGCACCGTATGGGGTTCGGCTACTGGTCGGCGCGGCGACGGTCGCCGTAGAGGAGACGATGAAGCTGCCGAAAACCATCCTGATGTACCCGATGACGTTAGCCAGTCAGGCGGCGCACATGGTGATGCGATTTCAGCAGAACCTGGCTGAGCTGGTAATCAAGGGCGATAGCACCCTGGGGTCGCTGTTTCCGCCGAAGAACGAAAAGCCGGACTGGGCGACGTTCGACGAGGACTTGCCCGAGGGTGCCGATGGCGCCGCCGCGTTGGCCGGCCTGGACGCCGCCGACAGCGATCGCCGGGCCGAGGGACGGTTCGCCTTGTACTCGGTGTCCGACACATCCGAGTCCTCCGGCTCTGAGGCCGCCGATCCCCCAACCAAGCCGGTGCCGGTCAGGCAACCAAAGAGGTCGGCGTCCAAATCGACAGTTCCGCAGCCGGCGGTGGCAGCCGATCTCGACTATCCGACGTTGACGCTGGCCCAGCTGCGGGCCAGGCTGCATTCGCTGGACGTCGACGAGCTCGCAGCCCTGCTGGCCTACGAGCAGGCGACAAAGGCCCGCGCTCCGTTCCAGACGCTGCTCGCCAACAGGATCACTCGCGCGACCGCGAAGTGACCCAGGCGAATTCGGCCGAGAACCCGTTCCCGGTTCGCGCGGTGGCGATCCGGGTCGCGGGCTGGATCGACAAGCTGGGCACCGTCTGGGTAGAGGGTCAGTTGGCCCAGATCACCATGCGGCCGGACTCCAAGACGGTGTTCATGGTGTTGCGCGACCCGGCGGCCGATATGTCGCTGACCGTCACGTGTTCGCGTGACCTGGTACTGCGCGCTCCGGTGAAACTGGCCGAAGGCATTCAGGTGGTGGTCTGCGGCAAACCCTCGTTCTACACCGGACGCGGCACATTTTCGTTGCGCCTCAGCGAGATTCGCGCCGTTGGCGTCGGCGAGCTACTGGCACGCATCGATCGGCTGCGCCGACTATTGGACGCCGAAGGGCTCTTCGATCCACGGCTTAAGCGGCCAATACCGTTCCTGCCCAACACGATCGGGCTGATAACCGGCCGGGCGAGTGCCGCCGAACGCGATGTGACGACTGTGGCCGCCGCGCGCTGGCCCGCGGTACGTTTCGCCGTCCGCAACACCGCCGTCCAGGGGCCCAACGCGGTCCCGCAGATCGTCGAGGCGCTGCGCGAACTGGATCGCGACCACGATGTCGACGTAATCGTGGTGGCCCGCGGCGGCGGCAGCGTCGAGGACCTGCTGCCGTTCTCCGACGAGACGCTGTGCCGCGCGATCGCGGCCTGCCGCACCCCGGTGATCAGCGCGGTCGGTCACGAACCCGACAACCCGCTATGCGATCTGGTCGCCGATCTGCGCGCCGCAACCCCCACCGACGCGGCCAAGGAGGTCGTCCCGGATACCGCCGCCGAGCAGCGGCTGGTCGATGACTTACGCCGCCGCAGCGGACAGGCACTGCGCAACTGGGTATCACGCGAGCAACGGACGCTGGCCCAATTGCGCAGCCGCCCGGTGCTGGCCGACCCGCTGACGGCGCTGACGGCGCGGGCCGAGGAAGTTCACCGCGCCCGGTCAGCGATTCGCCGCGACATCAGCCGGCTAGTCGCCGCCGAGACCGAGCGCGTCGGTCATCTGGCCGCGCGGCTGGCCACGCTGGGCCCGGCGGCCACATTGGCCCGCGGCTATGCGGTGGTACAGACGGTCCCCGCAGCCGGACCTGCGGCGGTGCTGCGGTCGGTCAACGATGCACCGGCGGGCACCAGGCTGCGGGTGCGCGTTTCCGACGGCGCTGTAGCGGCGATAAGCGAAGGACGCACCGATGGCGGGTAAAGAAGACGACGACGAGACCGGCGCTACTACACCTATTAGTCAGCTTGGCTATGAAGATTGCCGGGACGAGTTGATCGAAGTCGTGCGGTTGCTAGAGCAAGGCGGGCTGGACCTGGATGCGTCGCTGAAACTGTGGGAAAGAGGGGAACAACTCGCCAAAAGGTGCGAGGAGCACTTAGCTGGCGCGCGCCGGCGGGTCGAGGATGCGCTCGCGGCGGGCCCGGCCGACGAAACCTGAACCCAGGCCGGCCGGGAAACACACCATCTGTCAATACTGGAACACGTTTCAGTTATTCTCGACTATGCTCCGCGACACTATGGGTGATCCATCTCTGACAACCCAACTGGGACGCGTCCTGGTCACCGGCGGCTCAGGCTTCGTCGGCGCCAACCTGGTGACCACATTGCTCGACCGCGGGTACCAGGTTCGGTCGTTCGACCGTGCCCCGTCGCAGCTACCCCAGCATCCGAAGCTAGAGGTCCTGCAGGGCGACATCACCGACGCAGCCGTCTGCGCCGCGGCGGTGGACGGCATCGACACGGTCTTCCACACCGCGGCGATCATCGAGCTGATGGGCGGCGCTTCGGTGACCGACGAATACCGAAAGCGCAGCTACGCGGTCAACGTCGACGGCACCAAGAACTTGGTTCGCGCGGGCCAAAAGGCCGGAGTCAACCGGTTCGTCCATACCGCGTCCAACAGTGTGGTGATGGGCGGGCAGCACATCTCCGGCGGCGACGAGATGCTGCCCTACACCGAACGGTTCAACGACCTGTACACCGAAACCAAGGTGGTTGCCGAGAAGTTCGTGCTGTCCCAGAACGGCGGCCCGGATGGTAGGGGCATGCTGACGTGTTCCATCCGGCCGAGCGGCATCTGGGGTCGCGGCGACCAGACGATGTTCCGCAAACTCTTCGAAAGCGTCGTCGCCGGCCACGTCAAGGTGCTCGTCGGCGGCAAGAAGGCCAAATTGGACAACTCCTACGTGCACAACCTGATTCACGGTTTCATCCTGGCCGCGGAGCATCTGGTGCTGGGCGGCACCTCACCCGGACAGGCTTACTTCATCAACGACGGTGAGCCGATCAATATGTTCGAGTTCGCCCGGCCGGTCGTCACGGCGTGCGGCGAACCCTGGCCTCGGATGCGCGTGTCGGGCAAGATGGTGCGCGACGTGATGTCACTGTGGCAGCGGCTGCACTTCCGGTTCGGGCTGCCCAAGCCGCCGCTGGAACCCCTTGCGGTGGAACGGCTTTACCTTGACAACTATTTTTCCATCGCAAAGGCTCAGCGGGACCTGGGCTATCGTCCGCTGTTCAGCACCGAGCAGGCCATGAAGGACTGCCTGCCGTATTACAAAGACCTGTTCGAGCAGGTCAAGGCGTCCTCCAAACCCCATCTGGCGTCCGTCGTCGCGGCGCCACCCCCGGAGTAGCAGAGCGCACCCGATGGTCCCGGTCCAGACATGAACACCGAATTCACGCTCAATCAAAGGCGTGCCGTCGCGATCTTCACGATCATCGCGCTGCTGTTCGGTGCCTACTTCCTGCGTGCCTTCTTTGTCCTGATCGTGGTGGCCGCGGTCGGCTCGTATCTGTTCACGCCCCTTTTCAATCGGTTCAACCGACGGCTGGGCGCCGGCCTGTCGGCCACCTGCACCTTGTTGTCGGCGCTAGTCATCGTGATTGTGCCGATCGGGGTCCTGGTGGCCCTCGCCGTCGTTCAGATTTCGCGCATGGTCGACCACATCGCCGATTGGGTGAAGACGACCGACCTGAGCGGGCTCGGCGACAAGGTCCTGCACTACGTCAACGAGCTGCTGGCCCGGGTGCCATTTGCGCACGTGACGGTGACCGCGGAGACGCTCCGGAAAACGATGATCACCGGAGGACAACACGTCGGCCAGTGGCTCCTGCAATTTCTGCAGGGGGCCGCCGGGGGCATCGCCGGCGCGGTCACCCAAGCCATCATCTTTCTGTACGTGTTCGTCGCACTGCTGGTGAACCGCGACAAAGTGCGGACGCTCATCGGCCAGCTCAACCCGCTCGGCGACGAAGTGACGGACTTGTACCTGAAGAAGGCGGGTGCCATGGTCCGCGGCACCGTGAGCGGCCAGTTCGTCATCGCGCTGTGCCAAGGTGTCGCCGGCGCGGCGTCGATCTACATCGCCGGGTTCCACCACGGCTTCTTCATCTTCTCGATCCTGCTGACCGCGCTGTCGATCATTCCGCTGGGCGGCGGCATCGTCACTATTCCGTTCGGCATCGGGATGATCTTCTACGGCAACATCGCCGGCGGCACCTTCGTGATCCTGTGGCATCTCCTGGTCGTCACCAATATCGACAACTTCTTGCGCCCCATCCTCGTTCCGCGCGACGCGCGGCTGAATTCGGCGCTCATGCTGCTCGCGGTGTTCGCGGGTATCGCCATGTTCGGCCCCTGGGGCATCGTCATCGGTCCGGTGCTGATGATCCTGATCGTCACCACCATCGACGTTTACCTTGCGGTGTACAAAGACGTTGAGCTGCAACAGCACAACGAAGAACCCGTCCGCCGCAAATGGCGCCCGCGCCGGAAAGCGAAAGCGCCGGATGCCACGTCAGCCCCTACGTCAAACTCCGAGTAAGAAACTCGACCACCCGCTTGCGGGCTTCATAGGCCGGCTGGCCGTCGACCTCGCGGACCTCGTCGGTCAGCACCGAGTGCGCCGCCTTGCCGAAACCGTATTCGTTGCCCCGGCGCGAGTCGATCTCGATCACCTCGAACGCGTCGCCGAGCCGCTCCTTGAGCGCCGTGAAACGTTCGCGCGGCGACATCATGTCCTCGCTGAACCGCAGGCCCATGGCGCACAAGCCGTCGTTGGTGCAGCGATCAACGATGGTGGCCATCTCGGGTTCGCTGAGCCCGGTGTCGCGGCGCCGCGCCAGGCCCAGCGGGATCGGCACCGACGGCTGACTGAGCACCGGCGCCAGCACGCTGTCGTCGACCGCGGCGGCCAGCGCGAAGCCGCCGGTGAAGCACTGGCCGATGACGCCGACGCCCTTGCCCGGCGTCGACGCGTTCAGGTCGCGGGCCAGCGCGCGCAGGAACAGCGACACCGGCCGCGGCCTGTTGGTCGCGAACGCCGCGAATTCCCTTGCCACACAGGCACGCGCGATAATCGCGGCCGTGTAGCCGGCCGTCGCGGGCTTGCCCGGCTCACCGAACAGCGACGGCATGGCGACGGTGAACCCGTTGTCCACCAGGTGATTGCCGAGGGCAAGCACACCGGGATGGATTCCAGGTATCTCGGGAATCAGCACCACCCCAGGGCCGGTGCCCTTGCGGTAGACGTCGTGGGTATAGCCGCCACCGGTGAACGGTGCCGCCGACCACCCATCCAGGTCTGCTTCGGGTGCAGTCACGGAATGTCCCTTCTATCGACTTGCCGGCTACCGGCTGGGCAAAGGCGGCTGCGACTGGGTCGCCGACGCCAGGGTACGGAACTGATCGGTGTTCCCCGCACCGGTGATCGCGACCTGGGTGGGGCCAACCGGGCTGGCAAGCCTGGTGGTCCACACCGGTTCGGTGGTCGCCGCGCCTTGGTAGACAACCCAGCTGGTGCCGGCGACTTCGACCGTGCCGGTCGGATACAGAGCCTGCTGGGACGGATGGATCGAGCCGACCAGCTTGTCCTCATCGGCGTTGCTCTGGGTCAGGCTTACATACATCCCAGTCGGGGTGATGTATCCCACGATCGACGTAGCCGCGTTCAGCCGCTGACCGGTCGAGCTGTCGGCTCGCCCGTTCTCGATACCGCCGCGAGCTCCGGAGTTGGGCTGCCAGCCCGCGGGTAACCGAGGCAGCCGAATCGGGAACCCCAGCGTCTTAGCGTCTGCGCGCAAGGCCGCCGACGCATCGTAGGACGGAATCGTGCCCTTGGTCGTCCCGCCGGGCTGAAATGAACACATCCCCACCAGACCTGCCAGCACGATGCAACCGACGACCAGGGGCACAAGCGACCAGAACATGTCGCGGCCATCCTGCAGTACCCGCGGTTTCGCCGGCCTTGGTGCCGGACCCGGCTGACCGGCGCCATCAGAATTCGGCGGCGGCTCGACGGTCACTCCCCGAGTATCCCAGCTCCAGCCCGCGGTATTGCTTCTGGGACAATCACCAACCATGACAGCTGAGGGCGACCGCTCGTTCAGATCCGGTTCGTCGCCGACCGCCGTCTCGGGCCGCGACCCGTCGAAGGCGCGGCCGCGCGGTGAGGCCCCGGACCGCAACCTTGCCCTGGAGCTGGTACGGGTCACCGAGGCCGGTGCCATGGCCGCAGGTCGCTGGGTGGGTCGCGGCGACAAGGAGGGCGGCGACGGCGCGGCGGTCGACGCGATACGCGAGCTCGTGAACTCGGTCTCGATGCGTGGGGTAGTGGTCATCGGCGAGGGCGAGAAAGACCAGGCGCCGATGCTCTACAACGGCGAAGCGGTCGGCAATGGTGACGGCCCGGATTGCGATTTCGCCGTCGACCCCGTGGATGGCACCACCCTGATGAGCAAGGGCATGCCCAACGCCATTTCGGTGTTGGCAGTGGCCGATCGCGGCGCGATGTTCGACCCGTCGGCAGTGTTCTACATGAACAAGATCGCCGTCGGGCCCGAGGCCGCGCACGTGCTGGACATCAACGCGCCGATCGCTGACAACATCAGGGCGGTCGCCAGGGTCAAGGAACTGTCGGTGCGGGACATGACCGTGTGCATCCTGGACCGGCCGCGGCACGCTCAGTTGATCGAAGACGTCCGCGCCACTGGGGCCCGTATCCGGCTGATCACCGACGGCGACGTGGCCGGCGCGATCTCCGCCTGCCGGCCGGACTCGGGCACCGACATGCTGGCCGGTATCGGCGGCACCCCGGAGGGCATCATCGCCGCGGCCGCGATCCGTTGCATGGGCGGGGCGATCCAGGCGCAGCTGGCGCCCAAGGACGCCGCCGAACGCCGCAAGGCGCTGGACGCCGGCTACGACCTCGACCAGGTGCTGACCACCGAGGATCTGGTGTCCGGTGAGAACGTCTTCTTCTGCGCCACCGGGGTCACCGACGGCGACCTGCTCAAGGGTGTGCGCTATTACCCCGGCGGCTGCACCACCCAGTCGATCGTGATGCGTTCGAAGTCGGGCACGGTCCGGATGATCGAGGCCTACCACCGGCTCTCGAAGCTGAACGAATACTCCGCCATCGACTTCACCGGCGACAGCAACGCCGCCTATCCCCTGCCCTGATCACTCACCGAACCCACAAAGACAGGACCCGATTCATGGCCGAGAGCGCCGAATATCGCATCGAGCACGACACCATGGGCGAGGTCCGGGTACCGGCAAAAGCGTTGTGGCGGGCCCAAACCCAGCGGGCGGTGGAGAACTTTCCGATCTCCGGCCGGGGCCTGGAGCGCACGCAGATCCGCGCGTTGGGCTTGCTGAAGGGCGCATGCGCGCAGGTCAACAAAGACCTCGGCTTGCTGGCACCGCAGAAGGCCGACGCGATCATCGAAGCGGCCGCCGAGATCGCCGACGGTCTGCACGACGACCAGTTCCCCATCGACGTGTTCCAAACCGGCTCGGGCACCAGCTCCAACATGAACACCAACGAGGTGATCGCCAGCATCGCGGCCGCCAACGGAGTCACGGTGCACCCCAACGACGACGTGAACATGTCGCAGTCGTCCAACGACACCTTCCCGACCGCGACCCACATCGCGGCCACCGAGGCCGCGGTGCGTCATCTCATTCCGGCACTCGAGGTGCTGCACGACGCGCTGGCGACCAAGACTCGCGAGTGGCGCACGGTGGTCAAGTCGGGCCGCACGCACCTGATGGACGCCGTTCCGGTGACGCTCGGCCAGGAATTCAGCGGATATGCCCGCCAGATCGAAGCCGGCATAGAAAGAGTGCGCGCCACCCTGCCCCGGCTGGGTGAGCTGGCAATCGGCGGCACCGCGGTGGGCACCGGCCTCAACGCTCCCGAGGGCTTCGGCGCCAAGGTGGTCGAGACGCTGGTCGCTACGACGGGTCTGACCGAATTACGAACGGCAGTAAACTCTTTCGAGGCCCAAGCGGCCCGCGACGGGCTGGTCGAGGCATCCGGCGCGCTGCGCACCATCGCGGTGTCACTGACCAAGATCGCCAACGACATCCGCTGGATGGGATCCGGCCCGCTGACCGGCTTGGCGGAAATCCAGTTGCCGGACCTGCAGCCTGGCAGCTCGATCATGCCGGGCAAGGTGAACCCGGTTCTGCCCGAAGCGGTTACGCAGGTCGCAGCGCAGGTGATAGGCAATGATGCCGCGGTTGCCTGGGGCGGCGCGAACGGAGCCTTCGAGCTCAACGTCTACATCCCGATGATGGCCCGCAACATCCTGGAGTCGTTCAAGCTGTTGACCAACGTGTCAAAGCTGTTCGCGGAGCGATGCATTACCGGGCTGTCCGCCCACGTCGAGCATCTGCGCGAGCTGGCCGAGTCGTCGCCGTCGATCGTGACGCCCTTGAATTCGGCCATCGGCTACGAGGAGGCCGCCGCGGTGGCCAAACAAGCCCTCAAGGAACGCAAGACCATCCGTCAGACTGTGATCGACCGTGGCCTGATCGGCGACAAGCTGTCGATCGAGGAGCTGGACCGGCGGCTCGACGTGTTGGCGATGGCCAAGGTCAAGGCGGCCGACTAGTGGCGATCGCGAGCGCGGCGAAGCCGGGTGAAGCGGGTCGCCATCATCATGACTAGTGGCGATCGCGAGCGCGGCGAAGCGGGGTGAAGCGGGTCGCCAACATCACGATTAGGCCGTCACTTAAGAATTTTTAAGGCGTCACGCACATAATTGGGGACGCGGTTGCACGGCTACCTCGGGGAGGTGGTCGGTGAAAGTGAAGGTGATTCGATGACGGTTCCTCCCGGCGGTCCTTACGGCCAGGACCCCTACGGAACGAATCCGTATGGACAGGGCGGATATTGGGGCGGCCAGCCGCAGGGCGGCCAATACCCCTACCAGCCTGGTGGCGCGTATCCGTACCCGCCGGGCGGCCCATACACCAATCCTGCGGGCGGTACGGATCCTTCCGCCGCTGCCGGCTACCCACCACAGCAGTACCCACAGCCCGGCCAGCAGTATGCCCCTGGCTGGCAAGGCGGGCCCTACCCGCCGGGACCGCCGCCGAAGGGACCACGCTCGAAGATGCCATGGGTCATCCTGGCCGGTATCGCGGTGTTGGGCGTGATCGCGCTGGTGGTAATCCTGGTATTCGCCCTCGGTAACTCAAACAAGTCGACCCAGGCCCACCCCTCAGGCCCCTCGGCGGCCCCGTCGTCGCAAGGCGTTCCGACGTCGGAGCCGAACGGTTCCGAGCAGACCGCGACCGACTGCACTCCGAACGTGTCCGCTGGTGAGAAGCCCGCCACCGGCACAGCCCTGGCGGGCAAACTGTCGTTCCCGACCAATGCGGCACCCGATTGGATGCCGATCGCGGACGACCAGACCCCGAACCTCATCGGCGCGGTGGGCGTCGCGAAAGAGGTGCCCGGCGCCAACCAGTGGGTGATGCAGGCCGAGGTCGCCGTTACCAACTTCGTCACCAGCATGGACGTCAACGCGCAGGCGTCGAAGTTGATGCAATGCGTGGCCAGCGGCCCAGGCTATGCAAACGCCTCGCCCACCCTGGGCCCGACGAGGACATCGTCGATCACGGTCGACGGGATCAAGGCCGCCCGGGTAGACGCCGATGTCACGATCGCCGACGCCGCGCGCAACGTGAAGGGCGACTCCCTTGTCATCGTCGCCGTCGACACCAAACCGGTCACCATCTTCCTGGGCGCAACACCAATCGGCGATGCGGCCTCAGCGGCCACCATCAACCAGGTCATTGCGGCGCTGAAGGTCGCCAAATGAGGTGCGTTGCGCTGGGCTAGTCGGGGCTGGCCGTGACTGCCGGAGCCGAGATTTGCGTGGCTTCGGAGCGACCGCGCAGCACCGCGGAATAGCATTCGGCCCACCGCTCGCGCTCGGCGTCACCGGCGTGGTCGATGGCCGCCGCCGAACACAGGATCCGCCGGTCCGAGGTTTTGGCGAGATCGGCCAGCCGCGCCGCCTCGTTGACCGCGTCACCGATGACCGTGTATTCGTAGCGGTTTTCGGCACCGATGTTGCCGGCAAAGACTCGGCCGGCCGAAACACCGATGCCGAAGTCCACGGGCAGCTGTCGCAGCTGGGTGCCCAGAGCACGGGCGGTCGCCAGGGCCGCCGACGCCGGCTCGTTCATCCGCAGCGGCGCACCGAAGACGGCCAGCGCGGCATCGCCTGCGAATTTGTTGATCAGACCCTGATGTTCGTCGACGGCGTCGACAACGATCCGGAAGAAGTCGTTGAGCACCTCGGCAACCTCTTGCGGCGAACGGCTCTCCGCCAGCTGGGTAGAGCCCACCAAGTCGATGAAAAGGACTGCTGCCTCGACCACATCGCCGGACAGCACCGCGCCCTCTTCGACGGCGCGGCGGGCTACGTCGGTTCCGACGTAACGCCCGAACAGATCGTGTAACCGGTCGCGTTCGGCGAGTCCGGCGACCATCCGGTTGAATCCGGTTTGCAGGCGCCCGATTTGGGAACGTTCGTAAACTCCGACGGCTGTCCCGATTTTGCCGTGTTCGACCTCCGCCATCGCGTCGACGACCTCGCCCACGGGATCCGCGATGGATCGCGACGTCAGCATCATTACCGGCAGCCCGAGAATCACCGCCGCCAGCGACACCACCAAAACGGGCACGTCCAACGATGCGGACTTCTGAATGAGCCAGCCATTCGAGCGCAGAACGACAAAGGTCGCGATGACCCCGATCGGAAATGCGCTGCACAGAAACCACAGCAGAACCAATCGTGCGTACACCCCGGGAACCGTCAATCGGGGCTCAGCACCGCGCGTGGCGGCGCCCATGATCGGACGCAGCGTGTGTTGCGCGAGTAGCAGGCCCGTGCCGGCGGCAGCGGCGCCGCCGAGCAAGACACCGAGAACGATGGGCACCAACAGCGCGGCTCCGCGCTCGCGATTCAACACCAGCAAGATTGCGCCACACACGGCCCAGGCCGCCGCCAGGATCGCCGATTGGCGCCCGGCGAGTTTTATCACAGCGTCTCGTTGCTCCGGAGTCGGTTCGTCCCCGGGGACATACCAGCGCAGTGTGGGAGCGAGGATTAGGACACCGCCCACCGCGACGGCAATGGTTGCCAGCGAAATGAGCACCACCACCGTCGCGGTGTTCTGCTCTGCGAAGTCGGCGCTCGCTGCGGCAGACGTGTGACCCCTGAGCGGGATCAGAATGGCGCACGCATCGATGACGGCAAAAATGTAGGCCAGGGCGAGATCGAGCCCATATTGAATCGACAACCTGAGGGCGCTCTTTCGCTGCTCACCACCGGTTGTCGGGCCTGCCGTGCTCACGCCGCTAAGCACCGTTATTCGGGCCGCCCGAGTTCTGGCCCGGAATGTCGGTGATCGGGAAATTGGGCATCGGCTTGGGCGACGCGGTATCGGGCAGCGTCGGGATCTGGCCGGCCGGGATGTCGTGAAGTCCGTTGACGGGTGGACCGTTCTCGCGGCTGCCGTAACTGCTGCCGGGCGCCCGCGCGCCAAGCAATTCGCTGACCGTAACCAGGCGGTAGCCGTTGGCCTTGAGGACCGGAATGAACTGGTACAGCAGGTCGACGGTGCTCGAGTAGGTGTCATGGAACAACACCACCGAGCCCGGCTTGATCTGCGTCATCAGCAGGTAGCGAGTCGCCGCCGTATTGGAGTCGTTGGCCCAGTCGAAAGGGATTACATCCCACAGGATTTCGGCTAGCCCAAGCCGGCCCGCGGCTTGGCGCACTGCATCGTTGGACAGTCCGCCGGCGGGACGGTACAGCGTGGGCGTCCGGCCGGTAGCGCCGGCAATCGCGTCGTTGGTCCGGGAAAACTGACTTGCGATGTCCTCGGGAGGGATCGTCGTCATGTTGGGGTGTTCCCAGGTGTGGTTGCCAATCTCCATCCCCGCGTCTGCGATGCGCTTGGCGCCCGCCGGGTTAGCTGCCACCTTGTTGCCGATCAGGAAGAACGTGGCCTTGGCGTCATTGTCTTTCAGGATCTGCAGCAGCCGGTCGGTGTATGGCCCAGGTCCGTCGTCGAATGTCAGCGCGACGCACCTGACCACCGCGCAGCTCACGTTGTCTGCGCGGGTCACGTGACCGGTGAGGCCGCCGATCAACAACACCGCCCCGGCCGCTACGACGCCGATGACGGTCCGCCAGTAGCGCCAGGCCTGGCTGTCAGGTCGTTTCGGCACCAAAAAAGCCTACCGAAACGCGCCCTCAGTGCGGTCCGGCGATCTCCTCGAGCATCTCGGTGACCAGCGCGGCAATGGGCGAACGCTCGCTGCGCAGCAGGGTGATGTGCGCGAACAGCGGGTGGCCTTTGAGTTTCTCGATCACCGCCGCAACCCCGTCGTGGCGACCAACCCGCAAGTTGTCGCGCTGGGCGATGTCGTGGGTCAGGACCACTCGCGATCCCGCACCCAACCTGGACAACACGGTCAGCAGGACGTTGCGCTCGAGTGACTGTGCCTCATCGACGATGACGAACGAGTCATGCAACGAGCGGCCCCGGATGTGGGTTAGCGGCAGCACTTCGAGCATGCCCCGGGACAGCACCTCCTCTAGCACCGCAGGGCTGGCCAGGCCCTCGAGGGTGTCGAACACCGCCTGCGCCCACGGGCCCATCTTTTCGCTTTCGGTGCCGGGCAAGTAACCCAGCTCTTGGCCGCCGACCGCATACAGCGGGCGGAAGACCACCACCTTGCGCTGGGTACGCCGCTCCAGCACCGCCTCCAGACCCGCGCATAACGCCAGCGCCGATTTGCCGGTGCCGGCTTTGCCACCCAGCGACACGATGCCCACCGACTCGTCGAGCAGCAAGTCGAGCGCCACCCGCTGCTCGGCGGAACGGCCACGCAGCCCGAACACCTCGCGGTCACCGCGAACAAGCTGGACGCGTTTGGCGGCGTTGACCCGCCCGAGGGCATGAGAGCTGCCGCCCAGCAGCCGAATCCCGGTGTGACAGGGCAGGTCTCGGGCTTCGCTCAGATCGATCTCACCGTCGGCGTAGAGTGCGTCGATATCCTCGGCGGCGGTCTCGATCTCGTGCATCCCGGACCATCCGGAGACTATGACGTCCTGGGCGTGGTATTCGTCGGCGGGCAGGCCCACCGCAGCGGCCTTGACCCGAAGTGGAATGTCCTTGCTGACCAGCGTGACTCGCTTTCCCTCAGCGGCGAGGTTGGCAGCGCAGCTCAGGATCCGGGAGTCATTGCTGTCGGTACGGAAGCCGGCGGGCAGCACCGCCGGGTCCGTGTGATTGAGTTCGACGTGAACCGTGCCGCCTTGTGTCCCAACCAGAATGGGCTGATCCAGCCGTCCGTGCTCGAGTCGAAGGTCATCGAATAGACGTAACGCCTGGCGGGCGAACCAGCCCAGCTCGTGGTGGTGGCGTTTGGCCTCAAGTTCGCTGATCACCACCAGCGGAACCACGACCTCGTGTTCGGCAAACCGGCTGCACGCCCACGGATCGGACAGCAGCACGGAGGTGTCGAGCACGTACGTCCGGGTATCGGTCACGAAGCGCTCCTCGAGCTAAACCCGTGGGACCCCACACAGGCATGTCGGCGGGAGAAGCGGCACCAGGACCGGGGCCGGTCCTGCCGTTGTAGTGACGGGAGGCGCCGCCCTGGCAGCAGAATATGTCGCTGGCCATCAGGAACGACGCTACTCTCGTGGCCGCGCGCCCGCCCGGCAGGCGCGCCGAGACCCGAGGGTCGACCTAGCTGGTGACGAATTGCCGCAGTTGGGGATCGTCGGCCAACCCCCACGCGGTGATGCGGTCGGAGATCGCCTGCCGCAGTTGTGCCTGCCCGAAAATGCCCGCGTCGGCGACCTTCTGCACCTTGTCCTGGTACGCATCGATGTCGGCCCCGACGACTTGGAGATCCGCCGCGCGGGCGGCGATCGCGGCGATCGTCTCGTCGCGGGTGTACTGCAGGCAGTGCGCAACGAGATTGGAGAAGAACAGCTCGTGACGCTCTTCGTCCCTGCGGATCCGGTCAATCAGTCCCGCCAGGACGGGCTCTTCGATCTGCGCGGAAAGGTTAGCGGAGAAGACCGCATGGGTGCGTTCGGTGAACGCCATGTACACCAGGGTTTCGACCTGCGAGTACATGTCGGCGCGGTAGCCCTTCATCACGTACTGGACCCGCGCCTCCTCGTTGGCGGTCGGGTCGACCTCCCGGGTCACCACCAGGTATTCGCGCAGCGCGATGGCGTGCAGGTGCTCCTCTGCGGTCCACCGGCCCAGCCAGCGGCCCCACCACTCCTCGAGGATGAAGTGCTCGACAAGCTCACGGTGATGGCCGCTGAGGTTGTCCTTGAGCAGCAGCATGATCTCGCAGGCGTCGGTAATGGTCCTGGGCAGCGTCATCTGCGATGGGTCCCAGTCGCGTCCGCCGAGGAAGGCGAAGTTTTCGCCCCGTTCGAACGGCACGTAGTCGTGGGCGAACCAGATGTCCTCGGTATTCAGGTGGCGGTCCATGTTCGATTCGCACACCGGCTCGAGTTCCAAGGTCAGCGCGTTAGGTACAGGTTTCTGTGCCATGCGGTTACTGTAACCCGCGTACACAGGTTCTATGAAATCTGCGGGCGTCGTGTCGCGCGGCTGGGTTCGCGCCGGCGAGCGTCACGCCAGAGTGACGTCAGAGGCCGAGCATCACGCCAGCGTGTCGCCCGCAAGCGGGCGGTGCCCCCAGCTCGGCGGCGAAGCTCGCGCACAAGCTGGCCTAGCGGCCCGCGAGGCTCCAATCCTCGAGGCCCTCGTACAGCGGGAACTCCCTGGCCAGCCGTGTTACCCGGTCGCGCAGCGCGGACACATCCGCGGAGGTGCCCGCCGCCAGGGCGGTGGCGATGATGTCGGCGACCTCGGTGAACTCTGCGTCGCCGAAGCCGCGGGTGGCCAGTGCGGGGGTCCCGATCCGCAGGCCCGAGGTCACCATCGGCGGCCGCGGGTCGTTGGGGACCGCGTTGCGGTTGACGGTGATGCCTGCCTCGTGCAGCAGGTCCTCGGCGGCCTGGCCGTCCAGCGGGGAGTTGCGCAGGTCCACCAGCACCAGGTGGACGTCGGTGCCGCCGCTGACCACCGACACGCCGGCCTTGGCGACGTCGGCGGCCAGCAGCCGGTCCGCGAGGATCCGGGCGCCCGACAGCGTGCGCTGCTGGCGGTCGGCGAATTCGGGTGTCGAGGCGATCTTCAGCGCGACGGCCTTGCCGGCGATGACGTGCATCAGCGGGCCGCCCTGCTGGCCGGGGAACACCGCCGAGTTGATCGCCTTGGCGTACTCCTGCTTGCCCAGGATCATGCCGGAGCGGCCCCCGCCGAGCGTCTTGTGCACGGTGGTGGACACCACATCCGCGTGCGGCACCGGGTTCGGGTGCAGCCCGACGGCGACCAGGCCCGCGAAATGCGCCATGTCGACCCACAACTTGGCATCGACCTCGTCGGCGATCGACCGGAACGCCTCGAAGTCGAGAATCCGCGGGTAGGCCGACCAGCCGGCGATGATCACCTTCGGCCGGAATTCGCGCGCCTTGGCCCGCACCGCGTCCATGTCGATCAGATGCGTCGTCGCGTCAACGGTGTAGAAGCCGGTCTCATACAACTTGCCGGAGAAGTTCAGCCTCATGCCGTGCGTGAGGTGACCGCCGTTGGCGAGGTCCATGCCCAGCAGTCGCTCGCCCGGTGACATCAGCGCGTGCAGCACCGCGGCGTTGGCCTGCGCGCCCGAATGCGGCTGCACATTGGCGAAGTCGGCGCCGAATAGCGTCTTGGCCCGGTCGCGGGCGATATTTTCCACCACGTCGACGTACTCGCAACCACCGTAGTAGCGGCGGCCGGGCAGCCCCTCGGCGTACTTGTTGGTCAGCACGCTGCCTTGAGCCTGCAGCACCGAGCGCGGGACGAAGTTCTCCGAAGCGATCATCTCCAGGGTGTCCCGCTGCCGGCCGAGCTCCTTGTCCAGCAACTCGGCGATATCGGGGTCGACCTCGGCGAGCGGGGCGGACATTACGGACGCGGTTATACGAGCATCAGGTGCGGCAGTCACGGTCGCCAGTCTATCGAGCCGTGCTTATGGCCAGCCCAGCCGTCGGGCGCGCTGTCCTCCCTGCGACACTGGCACTATGCCCCGGCTTAGCGAGCCGAGCCCATATGTGGAGTTCGACCGAAAGCAGTGGCGTGCGCTGCGCATGTCGACGCCACTGGCCCTCACCGAAGAGGAACTGATCGGCCTGCGTGGTCTGGGTGAGCAAATCGACTTGCTCGAGGTCGAAGAGGTATATCTGCCGCTGGCCCGGCTCATTCACCTGCAGGTCGCCGCGCGCCAACGGCTATTCGCCGCTACCGCGGAATTCCTGGGCGTGCCTCAGCAAAACCCGGACCGGCCGGTGCCGTTCGTCATCGGCGTGGCCGGCAGCGTGGCGGTCGGCAAGTCAACCACCGCCCGTGTGCTGCAGGCGCTGCTGGCCCGCTGGGATCACCACCCCCGGGTCGACCTGGTGACCACCGACGGCTTTTTGTATCCCAATGCCGAGCTGGACCGGCGAAACATCATGCACCGCAAGGGCTTTCCGGATAGCTACAACCGCAGGGCACTGCTGCGGTTCGTGACCTCGGTGAAATCCGGTTCCGACTACGCGTGCGCGCCGGTGTATTCGCACCTGAAGTACGACATCATTCCCGGCGCCAAGCACGTGGTCCGCCATCCCGACATCCTGATCCTGGAGGGCCTCAACGTTCTGCAGACCGGCCCGACGCTGATGGTGTCGGACCTGTTCGACTTCTCCCTTTACGTGGACGCCCGGATCGAAGACATCGAACAGTGGTACGTGTCCCGGTTCTTGGAGTTGCGCGGCACCGCGTTCGCCGACCCGGAATCCCACTTCCACCACTACTCGGCCCTCAACGACACCAAGGCCGTCGCCGCGGCGCGCGAGATCTGGCGGTCGATCAACCGACCCAATCTGGTCGAGAACATTCTGCCGACCCGCCCCCGCGCCACCCTGGTGCTGCGCAAAGACGCCGACCACTCCATCAACCGGCTACGCCTGCGCAAGCTATAGCGCAAACGCCGATGCGGGGCGGCACCCGCAACTTGCCGCGGAGCCGCCCCGCTCGGCTGGTTGAGGGCGGATTGGGGAGCTACGCCGGTAGGCGACGCAGTCCCAGGTATTGCAGCCAGGCGAAGAACGCCGTGTACACACCACTGGCCAGCGTCGCGGCGACTCCAATTGCGGTCATCGGCACCGCCTCAGCAGCGACGATCGCCGCCAACGTGTACACGATGTTGGCCACGACGACACCGACCCCGGCCCGCCGCAAATTCGGCAACGCAGCCAGGCTGAACACCACCAGGCCATAGAGCACGAAGAAAGCACCCATGGCGTATTCCTGGCCGGACGTCAGGCCGGTCAGCGACGAGAGCGGATCGGCGACGAAGGCGGCGGCCACACCGAACAATCCCGTCAGGGTGGCGTCGGCACGCATCGCGAAACGCAACAGCGAGTCGGTCGAGTCGTAGAGGGGTTTGGTTGGCAGACCAGATACAGCGGTCATGTCATTACTCCTTGGGATGGCGATTTGGGCGGTACGTGTTTGAGGGTGCCGTCCGACTACTGCCACGTCGACGCACGGCACTGCCAACTACTGCCACGGTTACAACGACCAGGGACTTCCCCGGTCTATTCCCGTACATCGGGAATTTGATTAAACGGCGATCGCTTCGACTTGCAGAATCGGGAATCAGCATGTTGCGGACCCCGCTGGCCGCACACCACGTATTCGTCGCCAAGCTAGTGTCGGATGGCCCGACTTTTTTCGCCGCCCGACTAATCGCTGGTGACGGGGACTCGGCCGCGCAGGTCGGCGGCGATGAGCCGGGCCGCGGCGTTTTGCCAGTTATGCAGCGAGCGCTGTGGGACCTCGGTGACCAACCACTGCCAGGCCTGCCGGGCGGTCGGATCCAAACCGGAGGCGGTCGCGTTCTGCGCATATGCGCGCACACCGACGACGTATGGGAAGTACAGCGAGTTGTAGTAGCGCCACTGCTCGGTGGTTCCGAAGTCGCCACCGTCGCGTGGCTTGAGCCGCGATATGCCGTCGGCGAGAACGGCCTTGAGTTCGTTGGCCCGCTCCAGCGGGTGGTCGGGTGCGCCCCGCGCGGTCAGCCGCTCGTCGATCACGGGCAGGGAGGTCAGCGGGCTGGCGACCAGTTTGGTCAGGTCAGCGTAGTGACCCAGCGCCCGGCGGGTGAGCCTGGCGAAGGTGTCGTCGTCGACATCGACAAGGGGATCGCCCGACCGCAGCGGCAACGCCGCCCCGGTGTGGCGCAGCGCGGCGCGATCAGCGCGCAGCGTGGGCGATCTCGAGAACGCCAGCCGGTCAAGCACCCCGGCCAGCGGGTCGGCCAGCACCTGCACCGTGATCGCGATCGCCAGGCTGGTGAACAGCAGCACCGTCAGAGTGATCTGGGCGCCGGGGTCATCGCGGGTGACCGCCAAGCCGATCAGGGCCTGGACACCGAACAGCCCCGCCACCGCCGAACAGCCGATGAACGAGCGCAGCATGTCGGCGCGCAGCGCCTGGCCCTCGTCGAAGGCGTCCCACAGGGCCACCGCGACACCGAGCGCCAGGACATCGAAACCGGTCGACGCCAGGGCCAGCCGGCTGGGCACCAAACCCAGCGGAATGATCAGGATGGCATTGGCCAGTGCGAAGAACAGTGTCGCGACCACAACCACGCCAGCGACCGACCTCGGCTGGGCGGGCCGTAGTACGGCGACGACCATCGCCCCGAGCGTGGACAGCGAGATCACCGCGAACATCAGCCAGTGACCGGTTCGCAAGGGTCCATCGACACTGCCGGCCAGCATCGCGCCGAACAAAGTGACCGCAGCGACCCCGCCGACCAGCAACAACTCACCCGTGCGCGCCCGCCAGCTCTCGCACGGATGAGACAGTTCAAGCAGCACGGCGAACCAGGCCACGCTCGGTACGGCAACCAGATAGATCTCTACCTGGCTCAGCAAGTGGCTGTGCGTCACGCCCGCCGTCCGCACCGCGTCCAGCGCTACCACCAGCGCAAAGCCACACAATCCGACCGCCGCCAGCGCGAGTACCGGCTTGCGCGGATCACGGGCCAGCAGATACAGCCCGAGCCACCCGCTCAGCGTGAACACCAGCGCCGACAGCGCAGTCATGCATCCAGTGTGGCATGGTCGCGACCCGCCGCCAGGTCTGTCGCTACTTGCCGAACCTGCGATGCCGCAGGCTGTAGTCACGCAACGCGCGCAGAAAATCGACCCGCCGGAATGCCGGCCAGTGCGCTTCGGTGAACCACATCTCCGAGTAGGCGCTCTGCCACAGCAGGAACCCGGACAGGCGTTGCTCACCCGACGTGCGGATCACCAGGTCGGGGTCGGGTTGCCCAGAGGTGTAGAGGTTTTCGGAGATGGCCTCGGCGGTCACCGCTTCGACGAGCTCCTCGGCGGTCGCGCCGTTCGCGAGTCCCTTGGCCAGCAACGCGCGAACCGCGTCGACGATCTCCTGGCGGCCGCCGTAGGCGACTGCGACGTTGACATGGAACGACGCGACGCCCGGGGTGGACCCCACCGCGCCGCGTAGCCGGCGGGCCTGCTCCTCGCCCAGCAGTGACAGATCGCCGACGGTACGCACACTCCATCGGTTCGCCGGTGCGCAGATTTCCTCCACGACATCTGTGATGATTTCGATGAGTGCGGCGAGCTCGTCGGGATCGCGTTGCAGGTTCTCGGTGGATAGCAGGTAGACGGTGGCCATTTCAATGCGGGCTTCCTGGCACCACCGCAGCATCTCGGCGATCTTTACGGCACCCATCCGATAGCCATAGCTGACGTCGTCGTACCCGGCGTCGCGCGCCCATCGCCGGTTCCCGTCGCATAACACGGCGATGTGGCGGGGCAATTCGGATTTCGAGGCGGCCAGACCCTGTCGCAGCCGCAGTTCGTAGAGGCGGTACAACGGCTCCTTGAGCCGCGGCGGGATCATCTCCACGAAGATCCAGACTACTGTGACCGAAACAAATTCCGGCCGGATTCCGGCAGTGTCACAGCATGTGCGCACGGCGGCGGCCGGATGTCCCGGATAATGTGTTTTACAAGAGCCAGTGGCAATCTCAAACGAGGCAACGGGAGAAATGAGCCGCCAGACCAGCACGGTCACCAAAGCAGAGACCGAATCACAGGGACTCACAGCGGGCAGCGCGGCCCACCAGATCGTCGACGGCGTAAGCCGCGCACTGACCAAGCCGCGCTTCCGCGGCTGGATCCACGTGTACTCCGCAGGGACCGCCGTCTTCGCTGGTGCGTCACTGGTCGCGGTGTCGTGGGCGGTGGCATCCACCCGCGCCGGGCTCGCGACGTTTGCCTACACTGCTGCCACGATTGTGATGTTCACCGTCAGCGCCACCTATCACCGCGTCCACTGGAAGTCCGCGGCCGCCCAGAAATGGATGAAGCGGCTCGATCATTCGATGATCTTCGTGTTCATCGCGGGCAGCTACACACCGTTCGCGCTGCTGGCCATGCCGCCCGATGCCGGACGAATAGTGTTGTGGATCGTGTGGGGCGGCGCGGTGGCCGGGACCCTGCTGAAGATGTGCTGGCCGTCGGCGCCGCGCTGGGTGGGCGTACCGCTGTATCTGCTGCTGGGTTGGGTGGCGGTCTGGTACACCGGCACGATCCTGCACAACGCCGGGGTGGCCGCGATGGTGCTGCTGTTCGTCGGCGGTGCCTTGTACAGCATCGGCGGCATTCTTTACGCGTTGCGCTGGCCCGATCCGTGGCCGTCGACGTTCGGCTACCACGAGTTCTTCCACGCCTGCACCGCGATAGCGGCGATCTGCCACTACATCGCCATGTGGTTCGTGGTCTTCTGATCCGCCAGAGCCGCTAAAGCTGCGTGACGTCGGCCGCCGACCAGTAGGCCTTCATCGAGGTGACCTTGCCGTGATCGTCGAACACCATCACGTCGATCGGCTCGATGCGCACCGTGCTGTCACCGGCCGTTACGGTCAGCCGAAACTGGAAGGCCGCCTCGTTGCCGGCGACCCGCAGCGACACCAGCTCAGATTGCCGCTCGAAGTTCTCGGCCGCCGCGTAGAAACCCTGGATCGCCTGCCGGCCGATGTGCACCTCGCCTCCGACCGGGTCCTCGACGGTGGCGTCGTCGGCATAGAGGTCGACCAGATCCTTGGCACTGCCCCGGGCGACCAGCGCGATGTAACGGTTGACAACTTCCGTGATGGCTTGGGTCTTGTCGGCATTCGGCATCGATCACGACGTTACTAGCGGGGCACTAGCGGGGCACTGGCCGGGCATCACCCCGGGACACTCAACGCGGCTGCCAGCTCTGGTGCCCCGGTGACCGGCAGGTCACAGACCCGTCCACGGCACACATAGGCGGCGTCGGCGCCGTCCACCCGATCCCGGCCGACCAAAAGCGCAGACGAGTCCTTCGCGCCACCGACGACGATTGCGCCGCCGGGCGCCAGCCGGCGCGCGTCGGCTAGCAGCGACGACCCCGACGGTGTGCACGCGACGGCGATTTGCAGCGGTCCGCGCACCGCGGATTCGGCGACGGCCAGCCAATGTCCGGCCGAGCGCGGCGCATGTTGCAGCAGCACCGAATGCGCGCTGAGTGCCTCGCCCGCGGCCTGCAGATACTGCTCGGCGCGGTACATATCGACCAGGTGCGCGGCGGTCAGTAGCGCCTCGGTGATCGCCGACGCTCCCGACGGCGTCGCCCCGTCCAATGGGTCGATGGGCCGCAGCATCAGCGGCTCGGCATCGTCGGCGGTGTCGAACCAGCGGCCGGGGCGCTTCGGGTCGGCGAAGTGCTGTAGCGCTGTGTCCAGCAGCTTGGTGGCCGCCGTCAGCCAGGCCCGATCCGGGGTCAGCTGGTACAACGCCAACAGTCCGGTGGCCAGCATCGCGTGGTCCTCCAAGATCGCGGCGCTGTCGCCGACCAGCCCGCCAAGACTGGCGCGTCGCAGCCGGCCGTCGACGACATGGAGGTCCAGCAGCGCCGTCGCGCAGCGCTGGGCGGCCTTCGCCAACTCGGGTTCTCGCAACGCCACACTGGCCTCGGCCAGCGCGGTGATTGCCAGCCCGTTCCAGGCGGTGACGACCTTGTCATCGCGTCCGGGCTGGGGCCGGGTGAGCCGGGCGGACAGCAGCGCGGTCCGCACCCGGTCCAGTCGTTGCGGATCGTCCGGATCGGCGCGCAGCTGCAGCACCGATGTCCCGTGTTCGAATGTGCCGGACTCGGTGACACCGAAAACCTCTGCCGCCCAACGGCCGTCGTCACCGCCGAGCAACTCGGTCAGCTGCGCCGGCGTCCAGACATAGGTCGAACCCTCCTGGCCGTCGGCGTCAGCGTCCAGCGACGAAGTGAACAAGTCGGCATCGGCCAGCTCGTCGAGCAGAAACCGCGCAGTTTGCTCGGCGACCCTGCGGGCCAACGGATCTGCGGTACGCCGGGCCCAGTGCGCGTATGCGCGCAGCAACAGTGCGTTGTCATACAGCATCTTCTCGAAATGCGGTACCACCCAAGCATCGTCGACGCTGTACCGGGCGAAACCGCCGGCGAGTTGGTCGTAAATGCCACCACGGGCCATCGCGGCGCCGGTGCGCGAGACTGCCTGCAACGCTGCCGCCGACCCGGTGCGCTCATAGCTGCGCAGCAGCGCCTCCAGCAGCGCCGACGGCGGGAATTTGGGCGCTCCGCCGAAGCCGCCACGAGCGGTGTCCTGCTCGTCCAGCACGGTGGCGACCGCGTCATCACATAGCGCCGACGCCACCTCGGGACCGCCGCCGGGTAGCTTCGTCGCCATCGAGCGCAACTGGCCGGCTATCTGGTCAGACGACTCCTCGACCTCACTGCGGCGCTCCCGCCAGGTGTCAGAGATAATCGAAAGAAGTTCCAGGAAAGCGTCTTTCGGGTAATAGGTGCCGCAGAAGAACGGTCGGCCGTCGGCCGTCAGGAAACACGTCATCGGCCAACCGCCTCGCCCGGTGAGGGCCACGGTGGCACCCATATAGACCGCGTCGATGTCGGGCCGTTCTTCGCGGTCGACTTTGATGCAGACGAATCCCGCGTTCATCGCGGCGGCGACCTCGTCGTCCTCAAACGATTCGTGGGCCATGACGTGGCACCAATGACACGCGGCGTAGCCGATCGACAGCAGGATCGGCACATCGCGCGCAGCCGCATCCGCGAGTGCCTGTGGCGTCCACTGCTGCCAGTGCACCGGGTTGTCGGCATGCTGGCGCAAATACGGGCTGGCGGCCAGCGCGAGCATATTGGTCCCGGAAGAATCAGCCTGGCTCATCGCCCTGTTCCGTTGCTCGCGTGGATCCGTCGCGGTGGGTCCCCGGCCCACCCTCGCCAACCCCGTCGGTGCCGTCATCGGCGGCCTGGTCGGGTTCAGGGTTATCCCGGTCGAACGATTTGGGGACCTTTCTCAATTGCTTATTCATCGACCGCAGCAGGAACAACGTGGCGATCAACAGCAACACGACAACCAGCAGCCCCAACGGGCTGGCCTTGCCGAAGTCGGGCCCGGTGTGGTGGGGCGCCCCGTCGGCGATCACGGTGAGCAGAAGGTGGCTCATCCTTGCGTCTCTATTCCGGCGAACAGATCGGTCTCGGGCAAGTTGATGGGGACACGCGAGCGAGCCAACTCGAACTCCTCGGTCGGCCATAGCCGTTGCTGCCATGACATCGGAGCAGCGAAGAATTCGGCTTTCGGGTCAATCTGAGTGGCGTGCGCCCGCAGCGCATCGTCGCGCCGGCTGAAATAGGCCGAGCACTCCACGCGCGTCGTCACCCGGTGCGGGAACACGTCGTGCTTGGGGTCCCAGAGTTGCAGCCATCTCCCGAACGGCCCTTGCTGACCGTGCCTGGCGAACTCGTCCTGCAGCACTTGCATCCGTTGGCGTAGAAAGCCGTGGATGTAGTACAGCTTCGACACCGGCCACGGCTCACCGGCATCCGGGAAGCGGCAATAGTCGCCAGCCGCTTCATAGGCGGCCACCGACACCTGGTGACAGCGAATGTGGTCGGGATGCGGATAACCACCGTTCTCGTCGTAGGTGATAATCACATGCGGCCGGAACTCGCGCACTACCCGTACCAACGCTTCGGTGGACACCTCCAGCGGCACCAGCGCGAAGCAACCATCGGGCAGCGGCGGCGGCATGTCACCCTTGGGTAGGCCGGAATCGACGTAGCCCAGCCAGGTGTGCTCCACCCCGAGGATCTCGGCTGCCTTCGCCATCTCGTCACGGCGGATTTCGGCGATGCGGCCATGCACATCGGGCAAGTCCATCGCGGGGTTGAGAATCTCCCCGCGTTCTCCTCCGGTCAACGAAACGACCAACACGCGATGCCCCTCGTCGGCATACCGGGCAAGCGTGGCGGCGCCCTTGCTGGACTCGTCGTCGGGGTGGGCGTGCACCGCCATCAACCGCAGTTCGCTCACGTGTCCCCTTGTCCGTTGGGCTGGTCACCCCCTGAGGCTATGAGTGACCATATAATTCCAGTTCTCGATCGTCGCATCCTGTCGGCCGCGGCCCATCACCCGACCACAACCAGGCATACCCAGGCATGAATCAGGCTCCTGTTCCGCGCCCCGAAGCCCGTTACGGGCGCCCGCGCGTGTCCCGCCGTTCGCGGCGCAGTATCGTCATCGCCTTGGCCGTGCTCGTCGTCGCGGCCGGCACCGTCGTCGCCGTTGTCGGCTACCAACGGCTCGGCACCAGCGACGTCGCCGGCTCGCTGGCCGGCTATCAAGTGATCGACAACGAGACGGCATCCGTGACGATCAGCGTGACGCGCTCGGACCCGTCGCGGCCGGTGGACTGCATCGTGCGGGTTCGGTCCAAAGACGGCAGCGAGACAGGCAGACGGGAGGTACTGGTCCCGCCATCCGGCCAGGCCACCGTGCAGGTGACGACGACGGTGAAATCCAGCAAACCGCCAGTGATGGCAGACATCTACGGCTGTGGCACCAACGTGCCCGGCTACCTGCGCTCGGCCTGACGGAACGACGATTGCCGAACTGCGGATATGCCGTCATCATTTGTTATCGCGGTGGTAACATGGGTGAATGCACGGTTCCTGCTGGGACCGTGTATTGCTGCATTAATGGCCGTGAGCAGAACGGGAGCAGCAGCGCCCGGGGTGGGACCCGGATACCCCCGGCAGCGGGGCCAGAAGCTTACGCGGATACGCGGAACCGAGAACAAGAGGAGCGCTACGAGATGACGGACACTCAGGTGACCTGGTTGACCCAGGAGTCACATGACCTGCTCAAGGCGGAGCTCGACCAACTGATCGCGAACCGGCCGGTCATCGCCGCGGAAATCAACGACCGCCGCGAGGAGGGTGACCTGCGCGAGAACGGCGGATACCACGCCGCCCGCGAGGAGCAGGGTCAACAGGAGGCCCGCATCCGCCAGCTGCAGGATCTGCTCAACAACGCCAAGGTCGGCGAGGCGCCCAAGCAGTCCGGCGTGGCGCTGCCCGGCTCCGTGGTGAAGGTCTACTACAACGGCGACAAGTCCGACTCCGAGACGTTCCTCATTGCCACCCGCCAGGAGGGCGTCAAGAACGGCAAGCTCGAGGTCTACTCGCCGAACTCACCGCTGGGTGGCGCCCTGATCGACGCCAAGGTGGGTGAGACCCGCAGCTACACGGTGCCCAACGGCAACACGGTCAAGGTCACCTTGATCAGCGCGGAGCCGTACCACTCCTAGATTGCTCGACCTAGCCCAGGGCCCGTTCAAGATCGCCCAGCAGGTCGGCGATGTCCTCGATGCCGACCGAAAGTCGCACCAGGTCGTCGGGCACTTCCAATTGCGAACCCGCGGTCGAGGCGTGCGTCATGGCGCTGGGATGCTCGATCAGCGACTCGACCCCACCCAGCGATTCCGCCAGGATGAACACCCGGGTGCGGGCACACAGCTCCTCGGCGGCTTGTCGGCCGGCCCGCATCCGCACCGAAACCATGCCGCCGAAGCCGCGCATCTGCCGCTTGGCGACCTCATGCCCAGGATGAGTCGACAAACCCGGATACAGCACCGTGCTCACGGCCGGATGCCCGGCGAGGAATTCCGCTACGGCGGAAGCATTTTCGCTGTGGCGCTGCATGCGCAGCACCAATGTCTTCAGGCCACGCATCGTCAGGTAGGCGTCGAACGGGCCCGGCACCGCGCCGGCCCCGTTCTGCAGGAAGCCGAAAGCCTGGTCCAGCTCTTCGTCGTTGGTGACCAGCGCACCGCCCACCACGTCGGAGTGGCCACCGATGTACTTGGTGGTCGAGTGCAGCACGACATCGGCACCCAGCGTCAACGGCTGCTGCAACGCAGGTGATGCGAAAGTGTTGTCCACCAACACTTTTGAGGAGCTCTGCTTACCGATCTCAACGATGGCCGCGATGTCGGCGATGAGCAGCAGCGGATTGGTGGGTGTCTCCACCCAAACCAGCCGGGTCCGCGGCGTGATCGCCGCGCGGACCGCATCCAGATCGGACAGCGCCACCGGCGTGTACTCGACATTCCACTGGGTAAAGACCTTGTCGATCAGTCGGAAGGTGCCGCCGTAGGCGTCGTCGGGGATGACCACATGGTCCCCGGGTCGCAGCATTGCCCGCAGGGCGCAGTCGGTGGCGGCCATCCCGGAACTAAACGCCCGCCCGAACCTACCCTCTTCGACGGCCGCCAGCGAAGCCTCCAACGCCGCGCGGGTCGGGTTGCCGGTGCGCGCGTAGTCGAATCCGGCGCGCAGGCCGCCAACACCGTCTTGGGCGAACGTGCTGCTGGCATAGATCGGAGCGTTCACCGCCCCGGTGGCGAGGTCCGGACGGTAGCCGGCGTGGATGGCCTTCGTGGCCAGTCCGTTGATCCCGTGGTGTGCGTTGTGCTCTTCGCTCATCGACGATCAGCCTAATGACGACCGCGGCGGACGCCCCGAGGCGCCTGGTCTGTCAGATCGGCAGGCAAACCGTGGTCATGATCTTGTCCGCCAGGGTTTGCCGTTTGGCGTCCCATAGCGGAAACAGGAAACCGACATAACAGATGATCGCGTCGACGAAGTGCGCGAGCTGGCGCACGACGGACATACCGAAACCGATTGGTTCTCCCGTGGTCTCGCTGACCACCTTGAACTTCATCACCGACTTGCCCAGGCTCGACCCGGTAGTGCCCTGCCGGTATCCGTAGTTCCAGACCAGGTAGGCCAACCCCACCAGCCACGCCAGCCACTGCACCACCTGGCCGAGCGTCGAGGGTTGGTAAACGCAGTACTGGTTGACGTCATATTGCGTGACGTCGCTGGTGCACGTCTTCTGCTGAGTGGCAAACATGACCCCGACACCGATGCCGATCACGACGGCGTACGGCGCGTTGTCGATGAGGAACGCCAGCACGCGGGTGAGCCACGGTGTGTAGGAGTCCGTCGGCAGAGCACGGACCGCCGGTCCGGGCGGAGGCGGCGCGTACCCACCCGCGGACGGAGGAGGCGGCGGATAGGAGACGCCGTCGGGCAGCGGAGGCGGAGGGGGTGGAGGGTATGCACTGCCAGGCGCCGAGGGAGCGGGGGGAGGCCGATACCCGCCGGATGACCCAGGCGGAGGAGGCGGTGGGTAGGCCCCCGGGGGCGGCGGTTGATCGGTCATGGGCAACCTTCCACTGCGGACAAGCTGAACTAGGCCGCATTACCCTACCTGAGCCCCGCAGGCAGCAGCCGTCGCCGGTATCTGTTTGTAGCCGAACTAATTTGCGGCTCGATCGCCCCGCTAACGCCGCGGCGACCCCTCCGAGAGGAAACCCAACAAGTCATATCGGGTGATGACCCCGACCGGTTTGCCTTGCTCCACCACCATCAACGCGTCCCAGTCACGCAGTGCCTTGCCGGCCGCGGTGACCAACTCACCGGCGCCGATCAACCGCAGCGGCGGGCTCATGTGCTGTGCGACGGCATCGGCCAACTTGGCGCGACCCTCGAAGACGGCCGAGAGCAATTCGCGCTCGGAGACACTGCCGGCCACCTCGCCGGCCATTACCGGCGGTTCCGCGCCCACCACCGGCATTTGGGATACCCCGTACTCACGCAGTATGCCGATGGCGTCGCGCACCGTCTCCGACGGGTGGGTATGTACCAGGTCGGGCAGCTCGCCGGATTTCCGGCGCAGCACATCACCGACCGTGGCCTCATCGGTCGACCCGTCGAGGCGGCTGCGCAGGAACCCGTACGAGGACATCCACGCGTCGTTGAAGATTTTTGACATGTACCCACGGCCGCCGTCCGGCAGCAAGACCACGACCAACGCGTCTGGCCCGGCTTCCTCGGCGACCTTCAGGGCGGCAACCACCGCCATCCCGCACGACCCGCCGACCAGCATCGCTTCCTCGCGGGCCAACCGCCTGGTCATGTTGAACGAATCGGAGTCAGACACCGCGATGATCTGATCGGGCACCGTCGGGTCATACGCCGCCGGCCAAAAGTCCTCACCGACCCCCTCGACGAGATAGGGCCGGCCGCTGCCGCCCGAATACACCGACCCTTCAGGATCGGCGCCGATGATGCGCACTGGTCCTCCTGGTTGGCCGCTGGACACCTCCTTGAGGTAGCGGCCCGCACCGCTGATCGTCCCGCCAGTGCCGATGCCTGCGACGAAATGGGTGACCTTGCCGTCGGTGTCGGCCCAAATCTCCGGACCGGTCGTTTCGTAGTGGCTGGCAGGTCCCGCCGGGTTGGCGTACTGGTCGGGTTTCCAGGCACCGTCGATCTCGTCGACCAACCGGTCGGAAACGCTGTAGTAGCTTTGCGGGTCGTCGGGCGGCACCGCCGTCGGGCACACGATGACGTCGGCGCCGTAGGCGAGCAGCACATTCCGCTTGTCCTCGCTGACCTTGTCGGGGCAGACGAACACGCACTTGTAGCCGCGATGCTGTGCGACGAGAGCCAGACCGACGCCGGTGTTGCCCGAAGTGGGTTCGACGATGGTGCCACCGGGCTTCAGCTGCCCGCTGGCCTCGGCAGCGTCGATCATCTTGGCCGCGATGCGGTCTTTGGAACTGCCGCCGGGGTTGAGGTATTCGACCTTTGCCACGACGATGCCGGCACCGTCGGGGACGACGGAGTTCAGGCGAACCAGTGGCGTGCCGCCGATGAGGTCACTGATGTGCTGCGCTATCCGCATGCGTTTATCGTCTCAGGCGATTTCGGGCAGCGCACATCCACTCTGGACGTGCTCGCGTGGTTCAAGAAAGGCCCGCCCGGTGCGCTAGCCGGTGGCCTCGCGGATGTAGTCGCCGATCTGGCGCAGCGAACGGATCGCCTCCGGCACCAGCGGCGCGGCCAACTGGAAGTCGTGAACCTGGCCAGGCCAGACCCGTACCTCGGCCGGCACACCAACCGCCGCCAGCCTGCCGGCGGCCAATTGCGCGTCGTGCAGCAGCACCTCGGATCCGGACACGTGGATCAGCGTGCGCGGCAGGCCGGGTTTGATGTGCTCCAGGGGCTCGTAGATCTCCTCGGGCTTGCCGTCCACCATATGCTTCGCGGCCGCGCTAGCAACCAGCGCGACCAGCGCATCGAACGCCTTTGCCGGGAACATCGCGTCGGTCTTGATATTCGGATGGGCCTGCTTGCATTCCTTTGCCAGCTGTAGCAGTGGCGAGATCGCTACCAGCGCCGCCGGCTCCTCGCCCTCTTCTTGTAACCGTTGCGCTAGCGCAAGCGACAGATACCCGCCGGCGGAATCACCGGCCAGCACTATCTGCTCCGGGTCGTAGCCGAGCGTCCGCAGCCAGCGGTAGGCGTCATAGCAGTCGTCAAGCGCCATTCCGATCGAGTGCTTGGGCAACAGCCGGTAGTTGACCACCAAAACGGGAGAGTCGGCAAACTTCGACAGCGCTTCGACGAGCCGACCGTGTGAGTTTGCTCCACAGGTCAGGAAAGCGCCGCCGTGGAAGTAGAGAACCACCCGTCTGCTGCCGTCGGCGGGCAGCACCCCGGGCGCGCGCACCAGCTGCGCTGAGGCATTTGGCAGCTTCACTTCGGCCCGGACGGTGGCCGAGGCCGGGAGCAGAGCCCGGGACGCCAGGTCGATGAGGCCCCATGGCCATGGCAGGTCAGGCGCGTTGCTGCCGACGGCCAGAACTGGCCGGATCGTCAGTCGTGAGGCGAGCGCAGCTAAGCGCGCAGCCACGCTGGGCCCGGATTCGAGAACCTCGACCGGTGCGCCGTCGCTGACGGCGAACCGGCGCGCCTGAACTCTCCGGGGCTTGAGAACCTGATGTGGGCGAAGGGTATTCCGGGGCGAGCCGGATACCTTGCTCGGTGCGGTCATGCTCAACACTTCCTACGCCTTTGTAGTCCGATACAGCATGTGACGAGCCAACCGAGCGTCCGGTTCACCACACCCCCGGGGCGTTCAGCCAACCCGTTGGACTTAGCTTGACAGCCTCATATGTGTACAACATTTGTAGAAGCTGATTTGATACCAAGATTGATCCACAACGTGATCGAGTTATTTCTCAGCTATCCACCCGAGCATCACCACCGCCGCCTTAAAATGGTCCGGTGACCATACGAGTGCCGCGTCGTTCGACGATCGCTCTGGCCACAGCGGGTGCACTCGCGTCGACAGGCACGGCCTATCTGGGCGCACGCAACCTGCTGGTCGGCCAGGCGACGCAGGCACGCACCGTCATCCCTAAGTCCTGGGACATCCCGCCACGCGCAGACGGCGTCTACACCCGCGGCGGCGGGCCCGTACAACGGTGGCAGCGAGGCATGCCCGTCGACCTGCACCTGATGATGTTTGGTGACTCGACGGCCACCGGTTACGGCTGCAGCAGCGCCGAAGAAGTGCCGGGCGTGCTGATCGCGCGCGGGCTCGCCGAGCGGACCGGCAAGCGCATCCGGCTGAGTACCAAAGCAATCGTCGGCGCCACCTCGAAGGGTGTTTCCGGCCAGGTCGATGCGATGTTCGTGGCCGGGCCGCCGCCGGACGCCGCGGTGATGATGCTCGGCGCCAACGACGTCACGGCACTCAACGGCATCAGCCAGTCGGCGCGACGGCTGGGCGCGGCAGTGCGCAAGCTGCGCGCCCGCAGTGCGGTGGTGATCGTTGGCACCTGCCCGGACCTGGGCGTGATCAGTGCCATCCCGCAGCCGCTGCGGTCGCTGGCACACTCGCGCGGTCTGCAACTTGCCCGTGCCCAGGCCGGCGCGGTCCGGGCGGCCGGCGGTGTGCCGGTACCGATGGCGCAGCTGCTGGCACGCGACCTCCGGTCCAAACGAGAGCTGATGTTCTCCGCCGATGGTTTCCACCCCTCTCCGGCGGCGTATGCGCTGGCGGCCCAGCAGCTACTGGGCGTGCTCTGCGATGCGCTGGGCGAAAAGGTCGACTCCCCGCCGGTTGAGCCGCCGTCACCGTCACGGGACAGCACACAGGTGCTGGATACCGGCCACACCCGACTCAGCGTGATGTCGCGGTTATGGCGGGGCCCGGTACCCGATTTACCCGCCGAGTCGAACCCCCCGGTGGCCAGCGACTAGATTTGTCTGGTCTTGTCCAGGCCGAGCCCGCATCCCATCGGAGGGAACCGTCATGCCGGAAGCCGTCATCGTCTCAGCCGCCCGATCACCGATCGGCCGCGCCATGAAGGGGTCGCTGGTCAGCATTCGACCGGACGACCTGGCCGTCCAGATGGTGCGGGCCGCCCTCGACAAGGTGCCGGCGCTGAATCCACACCAGATCGACGACCTCATCTTGGGCTGCGGCCTGCCGGGCGGCGAGCAGGGCTTCAACATCGCGCGCGTCGTCGCCGTGCAACTCGGCTACGACTTCCTGCCCGGCACCACCGTCAACCGGTACTGCTCATCGTCGTTGCAGACCACCCGGATGGCGTTCCACGCGATCAAGGCCGGGGAGGGCGACGCGTTCATCGCCGCCGGCGTGGAGACCGTGTCACGCTTCGCCAAGGGCAACTCAGACTCGTGGCCCGACACCAAGAACCCGGTGTTCAACGAGGCCCGCGAGCACGCGGACGCGGCCGCCGCGGGCGCCGACGAGTGGCACGATCCTCGCGCCGACGGGAACCTGCCCGACGTGTACATCGCGATGGGCCAGACCGCCGAGAACGTCGCCATCATCACCGGCATCAGCCGCGAGGACCAGGACCGCTGGGGCGTGCGCAGTCAAAACCGGGCCGAAGAGGCCATCAAGAGCGGGTTCTTCGAGCGCGAGATCACCCCGGTAACCCTGCCCGACGGCACCACCGTCAGCACCGACGACGGCCCACGAGCGGGAACCACCTACGAGAAGGTCAGCGAGCTCAAGCCAGTCTTCCGGCCCAACGGCACCGTGACCGCAGGCAACGCCTGCCCGCTCAACGACGGCGCGGCCGCGCTGGTGATCACCAGCGACACCAAGGCTAAGGAGCTGGGTCTGACGCCGCTGGCACGCATTGTGTCGACCGGGGTCAGCGGCCTCTCCCCGGAGATCATGGGCCTGGGCCCGATCGAGGCGTCCAAGCAGGCGCTGGCACGAGCCGGCATGTCGATCGGTGACATCGACCTGGTCGAGATCAACGAGGCCTTCGCGGTGCAGGTACTGGGCTCCGCTCGCGAGTTGGGCATCGACGAGGACAGGCTGAACGTCTCGGGTGGGGCGATCGCCCTGGGTCACCCGTTCGGCATGACCGGCGCACGCATCGCCACCACGCTGATGAACAACCTCAAGACGCAGGACAAGACGCTGGGTCTGGAAACCATGTGCGTCGGCGGCGGCCAGGGCATGGCGATGGTGCTCGAGCGGCTCAGTTAGCTTGTTGCGTTGACTCTGCGTCCTGGGCGCTCACTCTGCGCCCAGGGCCACGACACGCCGAATGATCCCGCCGCCACCGCACTTTCGATGCCGTTTGCGCCGCTCGTCGGGCGAACTACCGGTTCTGGAAGTAACTGAGCAGGCGCAAGATCTCGAGGTACAGCCAGACCAGTGTCACGGTCAGGCCAAGCGCGATGCCCCACGCCGCCTTCTCGGGCGCTCCGGCACGGATCATCTGGTCGGCCGCGTCGAAGTCGATCAGGAAGCTGAACGCCGCGATGCCGATCATTACCAGCGAGAAGATGATCGCCAGTGTTCCGCCACTGCGCAGGCCCAGGCCGGTGCCGCCCCCGACACCGAACAGCGCCAGCACGAAGTTGCCGAGCATGAGGAACACCGCTCCGAACAGGGCGGCAACCACCATGCGGGTGAACTTGGGGGTGACCCGGATGGCGCCGGTCTTATAGACGACGAGCATGCCGAAGAACACGCCGAGGGTCCCCAGGACAGCCTCGCCAATCATCGCCCCGGCGTTAACCGACCGACCTCCGCCGACCGATACCTGGAATGTCAGAGCGAACGAAATGGCGCCCAGGAACAACCCCTCGAGCACGGCGTAGCTGAGCACCAGCGGTGGGCTGTCCTGCTTACGCCCGAAGGTCGCCACCAGCACCAAGGCCAGCCCGCCGAACGCGCCGACCAGCATCAGCGGCATCGCCAGGGCGGGACTGGACGCCACCATGAAGAAGGAGACGACCGCCGCGGCCGTCAACACGGCCAGCGTGATGCCGGTCTTGGTGACGACATCGTCGATGGTCAGCGGACGGGAAGGCCTGGCCTCCTGGTAGGGAGCGTAGGGGTCGCCTTGGTAGGACCCCCGCTGCATCTGGGCAGTGCCAGTGCCGAATTGCGCATATCCGCCCTGCTGCCTCGGCAGCGAACGAAACACCGGGTTGCTAGTCTCCCGCACCGTCGGATCCTCTCTTGTCCTGTGGCTTCGAGCTGTGCCAACAGACCCTCAACGATCAGGGCCAGCCCCGAGTTCCCGGCGGAGTTGCCGTCGTCTCGATAAACATAAACCTTACCCGCGGGCACTGCCGAGCCACTCACGATCTAGATTGCTGGTCAAGGCCAGGGCAGCCTTCCAGGCGGCATTCTGGAGACGGATTCCGGTGAGGGGAGACTAGGGCGTGACTGCGGCCGTGACTGGCGAATCCGATGAGGTCCTGACCCGCGTCGATGACGGCGTTGGCTTCATCACGCTGAATCGCCCCAAGGCGATCAACTCGCTGAACCAGACGATGGTGGACCTGCTGAGTAGCGTGCTGATCCGGTGGGAAC
The DNA here is from genome assembly GCA_035569455.1 of Mycobacterium sp. GTDB lineage: Bacteria > Actinomycetota > Actinomycetes > Mycobacteriales > Mycobacteriaceae > Mycobacterium. The sequence goes on from DATMMZ010000397.1 coordinate 40,804, forward strand.
GCGACGACGCGGTGCGCGCGGTGGTGCTGTCCGGAGCCGGGGAACGCGGATTGTGCGCCGGCGGCGACGTGGTGGCGGTCTATCACAGCGCCCGAAAGGACGGGGTTGAGACGCGGCGGTTCTGGCGCGCCGAGTATCTGCTCGACGGCCAGGTCGGCCGGTTCGCCAAACCCTTCGTGGCGCTGATGGACGGCATCGTAATGGGCGGCGGTGTCGGCGTCAGTGCTCACGCGAACACCCGGGTGGTGACCGACACCTCGAAGATCGCGATGCCGGAAGTCGGCATCGGGTTCATCCCTGACGTGGGTGGGGCGTATCTGCTGTCCCGGGCGCCCGGTGCGCTGGGGCTACACGCCGCGCTGACCGGAGCGCCGTTTTCCGGGGCCGACGCCATCGCAATGGGATTCGCAGACCACTATGTGCCGCACCGCGACCTCGACGCGTTCACCGCAGCGATCGTCGCCGACGGCGTCGAGAGCGCACTAGCCCACCACACCATCGAACCTCCACCGAGCGCCCTTGTCGCACAACGTGATTGGATCGACGTGTGCTACGCCGGTGACACCGCCGAAGATATCCTCGCTGCGCTGCGGGGCCATGAAGCCGGACCTGCTCAAGACGCCGCCAACCTGATCGCCACCCGCTCCCCCATCGCGGTTTCGGTGGCGTTAGAGGCAGTGCGTCGTGCCGCCAAACTGGAAACGCTGGAAGATGTTCTGACACAGGACTATCGGGTGTCGTCCGCGTCGGCGCGTTCACACGACCTGGTGGAAGGCATCCGTGCGCAGATTATCGACAAGGATCGCAATCCGAAGTGGTCGCCGGCGACGTTGGCAGCTGTAACCGCGGCCGACGTCGACGCGTATTTCGCGCCGGTCGAAGACGACCTGAGTTTCTAAGAAAGGCGGTTTCATGACATCCACGCCATCCACCTACGAAACCATCTTGATCGAGCGCGATCAGCGGGTAGCCACCATCACTCTGAACCGGCCGCAGGCGCTGAACGCCCTCAACAGCCAGGTGATGAACGAAGTCACCAGCGC
>DATMMZ010000398.1:0-12045 GCA_035569455.1 Mycobacterium sp.
GTCAAGCGGCGCGAGGCGCCGCCGAACCCGCGCGCGGACTGTTCATCGACCTCGCCGGCTTTGACGATTGGATGTCGCGTTGGCGAGCCCTGGGTCCGGACGCCGGATCGATGGACCGCGCCAACCCGATCTACATTCCGCGCAACCATCTGGTGGAGGAGGCGCTGACCGCGGCGACGGCGGGCGACCTCAATCCTCTCGAACAGCTCCTTGCAGCAGTGACCGCCCCTTACGACGAACGACCCGGCCTCGAGCGCTACGCCAGTCCTGCCCCGGAGGATTTCGGCCCCTACCGAACCTTCTGCGGCACCTGAGCCCTGCGGCGTTACGCGAGTTGCGAGAACTCCGCCTGCAGCTCGTCGAGACGTCGCAGTGTCTCGTCGCGGGGCTCGGTTTCAAGTTCCACCAACACGTGCTCGACCCCCAGGTCACGGTAGCCTTCAACCTCCTTGGCCTTGGGCTCACCCATATGGGTATTGATTACCGGCACATCGTTGCCGGCAACCGCACGCAGTTTCTCGAGCTGGCCCGAAAGAGCGTCGGCCGACGGGCTCATCGAGAGCCATCCGGCATGCAGCCCGGCAATGCGCCGAAAACCCGCCGGCCCCCCGCCCATGTACAGCGGCGGGTACGGCTTCGTCACCGGCTTCGGCCAACTGTAGATGGGGTCGAAATTCACGAATTCCCCATGGAATTCGGCTTTTTCCTGCGTCCAGATCTCGATCATCGCGCCCAGCCGCTCGTCGACAACACGTCCGCGCACCGCGGGATCAACGCCATGGTTGGCGATTTCTTCGCGCAACCAGCCCACGCCCACGCCGAAGCGAAATCGCCCCTGCGACAACAGATCAAGCGACACGACCTCTTTGGCCGTCAGGATTGGATCGCGCTGCGGGACCAAGGCGATCCCGGTGCCCACAACCAGTTTCTCGGTCGCGACCGCCGCCGCCGTCAACGCCACAAACGGATCCAGGGTGCGGTAGTACTTCCCTGGAATCGGGCCGCCCATTGGATACGGGGTCTGTGCATCGACCGGGATGTGTGAGTGCTCGGCAAGAAACAGCGACTCGAACCCGCGCTGCTCGAGTGCCTTGCCCAGTTCGACCGCGCCAATTCCCTCGTCGGTAACGAAAGTCAGTACACCAATATGCACGCTTGCTCCCATCGTGATCGACACCGTTGCTTACCAACCGCCTATTAGCGCGACGTTATTCCGGTAGCTGTTTGGCTACCACGGCACGGGCTGAGCGTACCCACTGCTTCGAAGTCCGGACCAGCAAAGAGGTCGCATTCAGATCGGAGTCATGCGACAGTTCCGGAGATGGCGAGCAGCGTCGCGGTGATTGGAGCGGGGCCCGGCGGGCTGATCGCCGCGCGCTGGCTGCTGTCGCAGGGATTCGAGCCGACGATCTTCGAGCAGGCACCGATACTGGGCGGGCAGTGGACTGGCCTGGATGGCCGCAGCGGGGTGTGGCCAAGCATGCACACCAACACCAGCCGGATCATGACGGCCTTCAGCGACCTCGAGCACGCGAGCGACGTCGTTTACCCGTCAAACCACGACATTCTCGACTACTTGCATCGCTACGCCGAGACGTTTGGGCTCACGTCGCGCATCCGGTTCGGCGCTCGGGTCGAACTCGTCAGACGGGACGGGGCAGGATGGCTGGTGCGGCACGCCGGCATGGATGAGAGCTTCGAACGAATCGTCGTGGCCAGCGGCAGATTTCGTGCCCCCGCCATCCCAGCCGTGCCGGGGCTCGAAGCGTTCACCGGCTCGGCAGGAGCGATCTCCACCTACCACTACCGAGGACCCGCGCCGTATCGCGGCAAACGCGTTCTCGTCGCCGGCTGCGCGATCAGCGCGCTGGAGATCGCGGCCGAGCTCGCGCTGCTCGGCGCGGCGCGGGTCGTGGTGACCCAGCGGCGGCAGCGGTACGTCCTGCCGAAGTTCGCCGCCGGAGTTCCCTCCGATCACCGGATCTTCACGCGATACGGAAGCCTGGCGAACGAGGCTCTGCCCGCGGCTGAGATCGACCGCCAGCTCAAGGAAATCGTGGTCGAGGCCGGAGGGAGCCCGGAGCAGTACGGCGCACCCGCTCCCGACCCGTCGCTCTTCATCGCCGGGGTCACCCTCAACCAGGGGTACCTACCGCTCGTGGCCGAGGGCCGAATCACCGTGCGCCCGTGGATGGAATCCATCGCGGGCTCGACGGTGACCTTCGCCGACGGGTGCGCCGAGGAGTTCGATGGGATTGTGCTCGGCACCGGATTCGATCTGAGCATCCCGTTTCTGAGCGCAGACATCCGGGCGACCCTCGACCTCGATGCCGTGCACCTGGATGCCGACCGCTACACCTTCCATCCCGACCTGCCGGGGCTGGCGTTCATGGGCATGTGGGACCAGTCGGGCGGATACTTCGTGCCGCTGGAACTTCAGGCCAGGTGGATCGCGTACACGTGGGGCGGTGCGATCCCGGCGGCAAGTGAGACGAACCAGCGGTTGGCGATCGATGCCTATCGCTCGAGGAGGGGGATGCCGCAGAAGACGCAGATGAACCTGGTGGCTTTGACCTTCGCCCGCGCCGCCGGGGTCGAGCCGCAGCTGGATAACTGGCCGCAGCTGCGCCGCGCCTTGCTGTTCGGTCCCCTCGCACCGAGTTGTTTTCGGCTCGAAGGTCCGGATGCGGCGCCCGATGCCCCGGCCCGGTTCGTGCGCGAGGCGGCCACCTTCGGTGCGATCACGTCGAACGAGCTAACCGAGCGCGAACGGAGTTACTGGTCGCTCGTGGAAGCTGCTGCCCGCTAGTCCGGTGCCGGCGCCTCACTTGATCGGGCGGTCCGGCGCAGCGCGCCCCAGAGCCCAACTCCGATGCCGATTACAGCACCGCCAAGGCCGATGAGCTGTGAGCGTTTCATCTCGTCGTGGACGCTTAACCCGCCGAGCAGGTCGGATGCGTCGGCGCCGGCGGACGCCAAAAACCAGCCGCGGGTGTTCTTGCCGCGCAGCCCGGACCTCAAGAGCAGCGCACCGATCAATGCGTCGCGATAACCCATCGACCGCAGCAGCAGCTGCGCCGTCGGCGACGGCACTTCCGGATCCCCCCAGAGCCGGTTCGCACGAAGGGGGTCGACGAGGAACTGGATGCCCGAGGCGAGTCGGATGCTTCCCGCGACGAGCGCGGCACGGTCAATCGGCATGGCCCGCAGCCTAACCGAACCGCCAGTTGCGCCCATGAGAAGGTTGATCCTCATGCAGGTCCCATTCGCCGACGGTGTGCGCAACCGCCGCGCCCGCCGCGCAGGGGCGCTTGACCTCATCGAGGAAGTTGAGGACGAGACCTCTGAGGCCGATGACACCGTCGAGCCAGCTGACCTGCCGTCGGGCGAGCCGGCCCTGCTTCTGCAAAAGATGGAGAACCGGCTCGTCCGGCACCACCTAGCCAACCCGGACGTGCTGAGCAGCGAGGATCTGCGCAAGCTGCGCTACATCCTGAACTTCGCCAGACTGGCCGACTTCGAACCGGGCGCCGCGGGCCCGGGCGGAAGCCGCGGACGCGGGGACATCTCGGTGGGCGCGCAAGTCGCGCCGTGGCGGTCCAGGGTCTGCGACGCTCTGTACGGACCGCTGCGCGAGGAGCGTGATCCGGTCACGGCTCTGACCACGGCACGCGACGTGCTGGCCGGTTTGGCCGACGACCAGGACGATCAGCGGCGAGTGCTGATCGAGCGCCACAGGAATGACTTCTCCCCCGCCGAACTGGACGCCGAGGTCGGCTACAAGAAGCTCGTCACGGTATTCGGCGGTGGCGGCGGCGCGGGCTTCGTCTACATCGGCGGCATGGAGCGGTTACTGGAGGCCGGCCAGCTGCCCGATTACATGATCGGCTCGTCGTTCGGGTCGATCTTGGCCAGCGTCATGGGCCGCGCACTACCGGTGCCGGTCGAGGAGTACGTCGCCTGGGCGAAGACGGTGTCGTATGGCGCCATCCTCGGACGCGAAAGGCTGCGCCGCCGCCATGGCCTGGCCGGCCTGTTCGCGTTGCGCTTCGACCAGTTCGCCCACGCCATGTTCAGCCGTGCTGACGGCGAACGAATGCGCATGTCGGACTTGGCGATTCCGCTCGACATTGTGGCCGCCGGTGTGCGAAGGCAGCCGTATACTGCGCTGCCGTCGAGATTCCGCCGTCCTGCAGTGGCTGCACTGCAGTTGCGAGCGCTCCCGTTCCGTCCGATTGGGATCGGCCCGCAGGTGGCGGCTCGCATGTGGCAGGTGGCCGCCTTCATCGACTTGCGGGTCGTCGAGCCGATCGTCATCAGCGGTGACGACCCGACCCGCGACTTTGACGTCGTCGACGCGGCGTCGTTCGCGTCGGCCATCCCCGGTGTGCTGCACCACGAAACGAGCGACCCGCGCATGCTCCCGATCCTCGACGCCCTGTTCGCCGAAAAAGACATCGCGGCCCTGGTCGACGGCGGCGCGGCGAGCAACGTCCCGGTCGAACTGGCGTGGAAACGGGTCCGCGACGGGAAGCTCGGCACCCGCAACGCGTGCTATCTGGCCTTCGACTGCTTCCATCCGCAGTGGGACCCGCGGCACCTGTGGTTGGTCCCGATCACCCAGGCGATCCAATTGCAGATGGTGCGCAATCTGCCGTATGCCGATCACCTCGTCCGATTCGAGCCGACATTGTCGCCGGTGAATTTGGCGCCCTCCGTCGCGGCCATCGATCGCGCGCGCAGGTGGGGTCACAAGAGCGTCGACCGGGCGATTCCGGTGACAGCGGCGCTGCTGCAGCCGACGTGGTGGGATGGTGATGGCCCCCCGGTCGCCGAGCCCAAGGCACGCGCGAAGTCGGTGGCATCGCCGATGAGCGCGGTGATGGATGCGATTCAGTTGCCGACTGGGCGCATCAGACGCTGGCGCGACCGCCGCCTGACATGAAGCACAGCCAGAAGTCGAAACGATGGCTACCATGACCCTCATGGCCGAGCCGGGCCGGGCTGCCGACAAAACCGCCGCGGGCAAGACCGTTTCTGTGCCCAATTCGACGCCTACCGATGCCGTTGATCTCGCGTGGTCGCGCCGCGAGGAAGGCGACTTCGAGCAAGACATCCCGACCGGGATCCAGAGCGACGTCCAGAGCGAACCGGCGGATGTCCGCCAGTCATGGCGCGCTACTTTGCGCATCGCCGGCGCGCTACTCGTGGCCGGTCTCGTGTTGGCCGGGGCGATCGTTTTGGGGCGTTGGGCATTAACCACGGCGCACTCTCCTACCGACGGCGCGAAGTCGCCGCCGGCTCCAACCGCAACGACGACGGCGTCAGCGACGGCTGGCGCCCCATCGTCAATCGCATCCACACCAGATCAGGACGATAAGTATCTTCAGGCCCTAAAAGACAAGGGCATCTCGTTCGCCAATCCCGAGGCGGCCATCTACAACGGCAAGACGGTGTGTCAGAACATCGGTCAAGGGATGACGGTGCAAGAGGTAGCGGCGGCGTTTCGTACCAGCAGTCCCGCGTTCAGTAACAACGCCGATGACTTTGTGGCCATCTCCGTCCGCGCGTACTGTCCGCAAAACAGCAATCTGGTTGCAGGGTTCTGATCCGGACCTCAGTGTTTGCAACCCGCGGCACCGGGTATCCGCTGCCCGCATCAGCGATACGAAGGAGGGCCGTGGTGAAGCGTGGCATCACCGCCGGCGTAGCCGGGGTGGCTATGGTCGTGGCAGCGCTGGCCGGCTGTTCGAGCAACAAGTCGAATCCCGGCGCATCGAGCTCGGCGGCACCGGCGGCGGCTGGCCCGCAGGTCATTATCGACGGTCAGAAACAGAACATCACCGGTCAGGTCAGCTGCACCGCGGCTGGCGACAACACCAACATCGGCATCGGTGATGCGACAAACGGACTCGGCGCGGTGGTCAGCAATGCCAACCCGCCGATTGTCCATGCGGTCGGCCTTGGCAGCGTCAACGGCATCACGCTGGGTTTTTCCGACGCCGCACCGGGTCAAGGCGGCAACGCCGGGGCCGCACAGAGTGGCACGTCGTACTCGATCAAGGGCACCGCGACAGGCGTCGACATGAGCAACCCACAGCAGCCTCAGCAGGTGACGAAGTCGTTCGAAATGGACGTGACCTGCCCGTAGCGCAGGCTAGGAGGACAAGCGATATGTCTACCAAGCATGCCGTCGGCGCCGCGGCGCTCGCCGCAGGTATCAGCGTGTCAGCCCTGACGCTGAGCACAGGGCTCGCCCTCGCGGCCCCGATGGACCCAACGCCGGGGCCGTGTCCGAACTGCACCCACGGTCCCGCTCCCGGCGGCGGGCCGACTCACGAGCCGCAGGGCCCGCAAAGCCACGAGCCGCAGAACCCGCAAACCAACGCACCGCAACCCCCACAAACCAACGCACCGCAAAGCCCGCAAACGCACGAGCCGCAAAACCCACAAACCACAGCGCCGCCGAGCGCGCCGAGCAGCGCGCCGGAGACGCCGCCGAGCACGCCACACACAGGGCCGGCGAGCACGCCGACGAGCGCGCCGAGCGCCCCCAGCGCAACGCCGACGAGCCCGGCGGGCAGGCCGAGCGCTCCGACGTCGGGTTCGCCAACTACGTCAGCGCTGGCGGCTCCGACGACCCAACCGCCTCACCCGCCATACACTCCGCGCGGAACCTACGTCGGGGGCACTGCGGAAGTGGGCGGCCCCGCTGATGTGCGTGTCGGATTCAGCATCGTGGGCCATGGCGCTCCGCCACCACCGCCGCAGCGGGGGCACGGCTGGAATGACGGCCCACCCCCGGGCGGTCCGCCACCCAACTGGGTGGGCCCGCCTCCTTCGGGTGGCTGGAACGGTCCGCCGCCTCCCGGCGGCTGGAACCGTCGGTGGGACGCGCCGCCACGTGACGTCGTCGTCGCGCAGCGCGATTTCGGCCCGTTTGCCTACGACACCTTCACGGTCATTCCGGTCTTCAATCCGTTCTTCGGCGGTTGGGGTTTCTGGTACTTCGGTGTCTGGATTCCGCTGTACTGACGTCAGAGCCGCAAGCCCTCCACCAGAATGGTCGACACCAGCCGCGCGTGTTCCTCGACGGCGGCGGGTTCACATGGGGACGTCGGGTCGAACTTCGTTGCCAGCGGCTGTAGCGCATGAGGCGCGGTGGCGCCATGAGCCAGTAGAAAGTGGAAGGTGCGCAACGGAATTGGCCGAATGATCCCCTGCTCGGCAAGATGGACGAGCAATCGAGCGACATCCTTCAGGATGACCTCGATGTAGGTGTCGTAGATGTAGGCCAGACGATCGGTTTCCTGCCGGCCCTCGATGTTCATCAACGCGACCAGCTCTGGATGATCCGCCGAGTACACCAAGAACCAGTGCACGGCATAGCGCAGCTGTTCAAGCGGGTCACTAATCGTCGGGTCGAATAGACCCTGCAAGTGCCGCATCAGTCGGCCGAAGCCGTAGTCGACCGCCGCCCGCCACAGCTCCTCCTTGGTGCCGAAGCGCTGATGGATGAGGTTGTGGCTGACGCCTAGCTCCCTGTTCAGGGTCCGCAGCGACATGCCGTCGTATCCGACGGTCGCGAACATATTCAGCGCCTTCTCCAGGATCTCTTCGATTGGCATTGAATCCGACGCCTTCGGACGCCCGCGCGGCCGCTCCGACTTCACCTGTGTGGTCATGTGTCAAATTATGGCAGATCATCCAGCAATATTTATATTGACAGTCAGCAATTTTATGGCTAGCTTCTATCTCACCCACTTGGACATGGAGTTCTCATGACGCAACCGCTGCACACCCCCGTCCTGATTGCCGGCGCAGGACCGACCGGCCTGGTGCTGGCCGCCGAGCTGTCCCGTCACGGCGTGGCCAGCGTGCTGGCCGAACGCAACGAGCAGACCACCCAGTTCCCGAAGATGGACATCACCAACGGGGCCAGCATGGAACTGCTCCGCCGGCTGGGTGTCGACACCGATCTGCGCGCGGCCGGGGTGGGCCCCCAGCATTCTTTCGACGTGATCTTCGCCGCCGGGCTCAACGGGCCAGTCCATGGACGCTGGCGACTGCCGTCGGTTGACGAGCAGCGCGCCACCACTGCCACCGCCGCCGATGGCAGCGTGCCGGGTCAGCCCTGGCAGCGCTGCTCACAGGCGATCTTCGAAGCGATGATGATGGACCGCGCCCACCGCGATCCTCTTGTCGACGTCCGGCAGGGGTGGCGGCTGCAAGCTTGCCGTCAGATCGGCGACCTGGTGGTCGCCCAATTGGCCGACCGCAACGGCAACACCGTCACCGTGCACGCCGACTATCTCGTCGGCTGCGACGGGGCGTCTAGCCGTGTCCGCACCGAGTTGGGCATCGGAATGGACGGGATGGAGGACTTCACCGCCTTCGCCCTGGTGCATTTCCGGTCATTGGATTTGACGAATCTGCATGGCCTGGGCCAGTTCTGGCACGTTTACACCTCCAACGGCGCAGTGCTCATCGCCCAAAACGAGACCGACACCTGGACCCTGCACCAAGACCTGGGCACAGAGGTTGACGATCCCGATCCGATTGGTGATCCCCGCGAGTTCGTCGCTCGCGCCCTGGGCCGGCCGATCGTCATCGAGGAAGTCCTCGCGTCCAGTGTGTGGCGGCCGAGCGCCTTGTTGGCCGAGTCCTACGGCCGGGAGAGGATCCTGCTGGCCGGGGACGCGGTGCACACCATGATCCCCACCGGCGGATACGGCATGAACACCGGACTGGGCGATGCCGTCAACCTCGGGTGGAAGATTGCCGCGACTATCCAGGGTTGGGGCGGCGCAACGCTACTGGCCAGCTACGAGCTCGAACGACGCCCGATCGGAGAACGCAACCGCACCGCATGTGTGGAAAACGCAATGGTCATCCTGCAATACCGCGACATGGTCGACTCACAACTCTTCAATGACGACACCGATGCCGGGCAGGCGCACCGCGATAACGTCGCACAATTCCTGGCCACCAACAACGCCGAAAACCTCAGCCTCGGAATCGAACTCGACGTGCGCTACGACAACTCGCCGGTAGTGGTCCCCGATGGCAGCACCGCCCCACCGTCCGACCGCCGAACCTTCGTCCCGACCGTGCGACCGGGCCACCGCGCCCCCAATGTCGTGCTGCGCGACCAGGAGACGCTGTTCGACCAATTCGGCCCTGGATTCACCCTCGTCGACGCGCTCGACGACAACAGCCAATCTTCCCGGCTGCTCAGCGAGGCCGCCAAGGTCGGACTGCCCGTCCGGCATTTGATCCTCACCGACCCCGACCTGGCCAGCCTCTACCAGCATCGGCTGGTGCTGATCCGCCCGGACCTACATATCGCCTGGAGCGGCACCGACGCCACCGACGGCGCAGACATCATCGCCCAGGTGCGCGGCATGCACGCCGCTGCCGCACCGACTCCGGTCAATGTGTAAACCACGATGAATACCCTGCTCTGGATACTGCAGATCGTGCTGGCCCTTGTATTCACCGCGGCCGGCGCCATCAAACTCATCCAGCCCCGGGACCAACTCGCGAAGACACTCGGCGGCTGGGTCTACGATTTTCCCGCCGCGCTCCTCAAGCCTCTCGGCCTCGCCGAATTGCTCGGCGCCGCAGGGCTGATCGTGCCCCCGTTGGTACACATTGCGCCAACCTTGACCGCCATCGCGGCCTGCGGACTGCTCGTCACGATGATCGGCGCCATGGTCACCCACGCCCGCCGAGGCGAGTACCCCAACGTCGCCATCAACGTGCTGCTGGCAATCATGGCGGCCGTCGTCGCCTGGGGACGATTCGGCCCGTACTCGTTCTGATCAGGGTGGGCACGCATCCGCGATCTGTAACGAAGCCGGCCATAATGCCGCCGTTAACCCGAAGGCCGCGACGTCGGCGCCCGTCGGCGAAACCTTTTCTAGTCGCGTCTGAATCTGCTGAACCTGCTCGGAGTGAAAGACCGCCCACACCAAGCCAATACACAGGTATGGAACCGCCAGCCACAGCGCCACCTCGATCAGTGCCGCGATGCTGACCCGATATTCCAGCACCCGCCGAAGCAGAGCCATATGTGAGGCTCTCACATCCTCATCTTGCGGTGCAAAGATAAGCCGGCGCTGACGTCTACGCGGTGGAGCAACCTCGCCGAGCGAACGACAGCAGGTGCATGAGTAAGACGACGACGGCTCCGACGACCAAACCAATCACGGCAGACGCTGCGGTTTCGATAAACCAGCTCAGAACCGCACCAAAAGGCTTGACACTGTGGCGAACCTGATCCTGAGCATGGTGGACCAAGTCGTACGGAGTGTGCCAGCCGAGGCGGTCGCTGCCCGCCAGCAGTATGTGGCCGCCCACCCACAGCATCGCCACTGTTCCGACCGTTGATAGCGCTGATAGCAATACGGGCATCCCGGCGACCAGGCCGCGGCCGACCAGCCGCCCGACTCGGGATGAGGTCTCGGTCAGGTGCAGGCCGACGTCGTCCATCTTGACGATGACGGCGACGACGCCGTACACCGCGGCGGTGAGGACCAGGGCAACGACGATGAGGATGATCAGGCGCGGCAAGAACGCCTGATCGGCCACCTCGTTGAGGGCGATCACCATGATCTCGGCGGACAAGATCAAGTCGGTCCAGATCGCCCCGGTCACCATGTCGTCCTCGTCGGCCGGCGCGGCATGAGCGTCATGACCGCGGATGCTGCCCCAGACCTTCTCGGCGCCTTCGTAGCACAGGTACGCGGCGCCGAGCATCAGGATCGGGGTCAGCAGCCGCGGCGCGAACTGACTGAGCAGCATTGCGACGGGCAGGATCACCAGGAGCTTGTTGCGCAGGGATCCGATCGCGATGCGTTTGATGATCGGCAACTCGCGCTCGGCCGCGATCCCGTGGACGTATTGCGGTGTCACCGCGGTGTCGTCAATGACCACTCCGGCGGCCTTGACGGTCGCGCGGCCGCTGGCAGCGGCCAGTCGTGTGAGCATCGCGACGTCGTCCAGCAGTCCGAAAAGACCCGCGCTCATCGCGTCGCCGCCATGGCGTTGGAGAGTACTAGCCGCCCGGGGGCTTCGTCAGCCGGTCGTATCGGGGATCGGAGCGATCACGACTCGGTCTTCAGTAATTCGATAAACAGGAACGTCGCAATCCGCACCACGTCTACCACCTCGGGCAGCGAGCCATCCGCGAAGCACTGGGTGGCCATCTCGTCCGGATGTCCCGCGTGGGCATATCGCGGCGGTCGCTGATGCAAGCGGTGAACCACTTGTCCAGGTAGGCAAGGGGATTCATGTTCACCCTGCCGTCCTCGTCACGCTGGGCCCACCCCGGGTCCTCCGCGGGGCCCTTGCCGGCCAGCAGCTCACGGAACATCGAATGGTCGGTCTCGGGTACCCCCAGCAGGTCCGCGATGACCAGCAGCGGAAAGGGCTGACCGTATACCGAGGCGAATTCACAGCGTTCGTCGGCGACGAATTCGTCGATCAGTTGATCGGCGAGGCGCCACATGAACTCCTCGTTCTTCCTCGGTGTCCGACTGGCAACGGGTCCTCGACGTCAATCTCACCGGCGCGTACCTCGGTATGCGAGCCGCGATCGAACCAATGATCGCCGGCGGCGGAGGCTCGATCGTCAACATCTCGTCCGTCGAGGGATTGGCCGGCAGCGCCCACCTGCACAGCTACGTGGCCGCCAAGTTCGGTCTGCGCGGCATCACCAAATCGGCCGCGGTGGAACTGGCGGAGCACAACATTCGGGTCAACCCCATCCACCCCCACCCGCAGAGGTCTCCACATTCGTCGTGTTCCTGGTCAGTGACGAGTCGGCATACGCGGCGGGAGCCGAATTCGTCGTCGACGGCGGGCTGACCAGCTACGTGCCCGCCAAGTTCGACGGCGCCCCGCAGTCATCGCCGCGCGGTCCCGAACATTAGAGGATGCCCAGGGAATAGACAGCCGCGCACTCGCGGAGAAGGATCGAGACTGCGTCCGACCGGGTACCTAGATGGCGGTCCGACGAATTGTCCGCAAGGAGGCAGGAAT
>DATMMZ010000399.1:0-3394 GCA_035569455.1 Mycobacterium sp.
GTCGTTGTTGCCGCCGCCGATCTGGAACAGCGAGAACGAGCACGGCTGGCAGGTGGTCCACTGCGCCTCGGCCGCCGCGATCTTCATCGGCTGGTACTTGCCCTCGATGACGCCGAGCTCGTCGCCGACCAGCAAGGTGAACAAGATCGCCGGGACCAGCACGATCAGCGCCAGCCGCGCCGACCGGGTGAACACCTCCCGGTCCCCGCCGTGCCGCAGCTGCCACGCCGAGACCGCCAGCATGATGACCGCGCCGGTGACCAGCGCGACGAACACGACCTTGGTGTATCCCCACACGAACACCGGGTTGGTGAACAGCGCCCAGATGTCGTTCAGCTGCGGCTTGCCGTTCACCATCACGTAGCCGACCGGGTGCTGCATCCAGGAGTTGGCCGCCATGATGAACGCCCCCGACAGCACGCTGCCGAAGAACACCGCCCAGATCGTCGCCAGGTGCACCCGCTTCGGCAGCTTGTCCCAGCCGAACAGCCACAACCCCAGAAACGTCGACTCCAGGAAGAACGCGGCCAGCCCCTCCATCGCCAGCGGCGCGCCGAAAACGTTGCCGACCAGCCGCGAGTACGCCCCCCAGTTCATCCCGAACTCGAACTCCTGCACGATGCCGGTCACCACGCCGATTGCGACGTTAATGACGAGCAGCGTGCCGAAGAACCTGGTCAACCGCAGATACTCGTCCCGCTTGGTCCGGTACCACGCCGTCTGCAGCACCGCGGTCAAGAACGCCAGCCCGATCGTTACCGGAATAAAAAAGAAATGGTTGATCGACGTAAACGCGAACTGCCACCGCGCAAGATCCAGCGCCATCCGTACCTCCCCCGGTCACCAAGGTTTCGCAGCGATTGCCCGCAAGTGAACGGCAGCCGACGGTCAGGAATTAACGTCGGCCGGCACACCGTTCTGCCGCCAGGTAGCGGCGCCGGCCGCGGCGGCCGTCTTGGCCTGCACCCACTTAAGCCTCGCCACCTCGCTGGGCGGCACCTCCATCGCCTGAATCCACCGGCGGGTGGCCGCGAACAGATGCGAGCCGCCAACAGCCAGGCCGACCAGGGCGATCATCGTGCCGGCTCCGACCAGCGCCGCGCTGGTAATCAGCGGGCCGGTTCTGAATTCCGGCAAATTCCTGCTGTCTTCCGAGTTAGCAGACACGACACCATCCTGTCCGTTGGACAACGACCATCACTTTTGCCTGTAGCGGTGCGACCAGGCATCACCCCGCCGGGGTGATTAGCCGCCGCGGCGCGGCCAGATCACCCAGAAGGGGTGAAGCGACCGCGAGCCGCTCCCGTCAGATTGGGGGTGTAAGCGACCGCAATGACGCGATCCGTGTTGGCGGTCATCCGCAGAACCGGATGGACTGAGCGCCACCGTCGCAGCTATGAAAAGAGGGCAAATGCCCGACGTACCTAGCCACACCGCTGCGGAGCAGGGCCCGATGAGCGCGTTCCCGCCCATCGCCGACTACGCATTCCTGTCGAACTGCGAGCAGAGCTGCCTGATCGCGCCGAACGGCGCGGTCGAATGGCTGTGCCTGCCGCGCCCCGATGCCCCGAGCGTCTTCGGGGCCCTGCTGGACCGGACCGCGGGCATGTTCCGGTTCAGTCCCGGCAACACCCAAGTCCCTCAGAATCGCCGGTACGTACCGGGGACGATGGTGCTGGAAACAACCTGGCAGACCCCGACGGGGTGGATGACCGTCCAGGACTTCCTGGCCGTCGGCCCGGTCCCGCACGAAGGACGCCGACCCGACTACCATCGCGCTCCGACTGATTTCGGAGCCGTCGGCGCGCTCGTCAGGATCGCTACGTGCATCAGCGGCCGAGTCGAGGCCGTCGTGAACTGCGCGCCGCTCTTCAACTACGGATCCGTCAGCGGCTCATGGAGCTATTCGGGCGACGGCTACGACGCGATGACCATCGCCGCCCCGGAGGGAGACACACGGCTCAACGTGGCGAGCAGCATCCCGCTCGGCGTGATGGGCGCCCGCTGCTACGGCCGCACGACGCTCACCCAGGGACAGTCGGCGTTCATCACGTTGTCATGGGGGGATTCCCGGGCGCCGGCTAACCAAGAGGACGCAGCCAGCGCGCTGAACACGACGATCGACTACTGGCGCGACTGGCTGAGCTCGGCCAAGGTTCCCGACCATCCGTGGAAGCCCTACCTCGACCGCAGCGCCCTGACCCTGAAGGGGCTTAGCTATGCCCCCACCGGTGCCATCATGGCCGCGGCGACGACCTCGCTGCCGGAAACGCCCGGCGGGGCACGCAACTGGGACTACCGGTTCACCTGGATCAGGGATTCGGCGTTCATGCTCCGGTCGCTGTATCGCCTGGGTTTCGACTGGGAGGCGATCGAGTACTGGGGCTTTGTGCTCGACGCGGTCACGGGGGGAGATATCAACCGCCGACCCGAGCTGCAGATCATGTACGGCATCGGCGGGGAACGCGACTTGACCGAACACACGGTGGACCACCTGACCGGGTGGCGCGGAGCGCGCCCGGTCAGGGTCGGCAACGGCGCCTGGAATCAGCAGCAGCACGACGTCTGGGGAATGATTATCGACGCCCTCGACGTCCAGTTCCACCAGGCAGCCTCCCAGATCGTGGCGCCAGTGTGGGAAGGACTCGCCACCTTCGTGGACGCCGCCCTGCAGCACTGGCGTGAGCCCGACCAGGGCATCTGGGAAGTCCGCGGTGACCCCAAGGACTTTGTGGCGTCAAAGGTGATGTGCTGGGTGGCGGCCGCGCGGGGCGCCGATCTCGCCGAGCAACGGGGCGAGGCCGACCGCGCCAGCCGCTGGCGGGCCGGGGCCGATGAGATCAAGGCCGAGGTGCTGGACAAAGGCGTGTCCGACCGGGGAGTGTTCCGGCAGCACTACGAGACCGATGATCTCGATGCCTCGCTGCTGCTGCTGCCGATCATGGGATTCCTGCCCCCCGACGACAAGCGCATCGTCTCGACCGTGCTGGCCATCGCCGACGAGCTGACCCAGGACGGCCTGGTCTTGCGCTACAAGGTCGAGGGAACCGACACCGGATTCGAAGGCGAGGAAGGCACCTTCACCATCTGCTCCTTCTGGCTGGTGACCGCGCTGGCCATGATCGGCGAGACCGATCGCGCCCGCGCCCTGTGCCAGAAGCTGCTGTCGTTCGCCGGACCGCTGATGCTTTACGCGGAAGAGATCGACGCCACGACCGGCCAGCACCTCGGGAATTTCCCGCAGGCGTTCACACACCTGGCGCTGATCGAGGCCGTGTCTCTGCTCATCGAGACCGATCCATCCGGCAACGTCGGCCCTTCCTACAATCCGCCCCCCGCCATATAACGGCAGGAAAGCACAGTCAGCCCCGCGATTCCCGCGGGGCTGACTGTG
>DATMMZ010000400.1:0-10552 GCA_035569455.1 Mycobacterium sp.
CCACGGGTCTGTTCCAGATAATCGGCGGTTAAATCCGGCGGCAACGCGGCCCTGGCCATCGGCGATAACCGCGGCTGCACCCACGCATAGCCATCGCGCACCCAGCGCCGCAGCCACGGTGGCCGCACATAGCGGATCAGCTCGCGCAGCGCGGTCGGCAACACCGACGGCAGCGAATCCATCCCGCCGGTCGCGAAGATCACCGCGCCCGCCCTGGGCAGCGCCGCCCAGGCCCGCGGGTCCTGGGTTGCCGCCCACCAGATGTCACGGCAGGTCCAGCCGATGCGGCCGATCAGGTCTAAATCCCAACCCAATTGCGAGGCAACGATATTGGGCCAGATGCGCGGATCGTCGGCGGGCACACCGCCGGTCGGCCCGTAATAGGCCAGCGAGTCGGCGAAGACCAGCAGTGTCGGCCGCATCTCAGAGGACATCGTTGGCGACCTGAGCAGAAGCGTTCCACACGTCCAGGCGCCACCGAATACGGTCCAGCTCGCTGTCAGAGCCGACCTCCGAGTCTTCAGAATGCCCACTCAGCTGCACCCAGCTGGCATTGCCCATGCCGCCCAGAATCGGCCAGTTGGCGACCGGCAGCCCTAGCAGCGCGCCCGCCAAGGCGGCGATCAAACCCCCGTGGGCCACCAGTATTACCGGTCGATCCGGCCCATCGGGGTCACCCCATTCCGGTTCGCCGGACACCAACTCGGCGACCACCGGCAGACTTCGGTTGGCTACATCGACCCTGCTTTCCCCTCCGTGCGGCGCCCAGGTTGCGTCTTCGCGCCATGCCAGCCGGGCGCCCGGGGCCTCGGCGTCGATCTGGGCATGGGTCAAGCCCTGCCAGTCGCCGAGGTGAGTCTCGCGTAACCGGGGGTCCACCCGGATCTGCAGGCCGGTCCGCTCGCCCAGCTTGAGCGCCGTGTCGTAGGCACGGTGCAGATCCGACGACACGATCAGCAGCGGCTGCAGCTTGCCCAGCACTTCGGCAGCGGCGACCGCCTGGGCGCGACCCAATTCAGTGAGCGCGGAGTCCAGTTGCCCTTGCATCCGGCTACCGGCGTTGAAGTCGGTTTGCCCGTGCCGCAACATCACCAGACGACGGATCCTCATTGCGCGCTCGCTGAGTCCGCAGAGTTCGAACCTAAGTCGACCGCCACCACCGGGCAGTCACCCCACAGCCGGTCCAGGGCGTAGAAGTTGCGATCGTCCTGGTGCTGGATGTGCACGACGATGTCGCGGTAATCCAGCAGTGTCCAGCGGCCTTCCCTGGCACCCTCGCGGCGCGCGGGCCGGTAGCCTGCCTTGCGCATCTTCTCCTCGACCTCGTCGACGATGGCGTTGACCTGTCGCTCGTTGGACGCCGAGGCGATGACGAAGCAGTCCGTGATGACCAGTTGCCCGGAAACGTCGATGACGACGACATCGTCGGCGAGCTTGGAGGCGGCCGCATTGGCCGCCACGGTCGCCATGTCGATGGCTTCCTGGGTGGCGCTCATGTGTTGTTCCCGGCGGCCAGGCTGGTCCCGGTGGGGCCGGTGGGGCGAGCGAGGGCGCCTTCACCCCGGTACAGCCCGCGTTTGTGCACGTATTGCACGACGCCGTCGGGCATGAGGTACCACAGCGGCCAGCGCTGCTGGGCCCGCCGGCGGCAATCGGTCGACGAGATCGCCAGCGCGGGGATCTCGACAAGGGTCAACGCCTCCTCAGCCAGCTCGCCGAGAGCGTCGGTGACGTGCTCGCGGCGCAGGTCGTAGCCGGGGCGGCTGACCCCGACGAACCGCGCCAAACCGAAGAGCTCCTCCCAGCCTTGCCACGACAGAATGGAAGCCAGCGCGTCGGCGCCCGTGATGAAGTACAGCTCGGAGTCCGGGTTGAGGGCGTGCAGATCCCGCAGCGTGTCCCTGGTGTAAGTGGGGCCGGTACGGTCGATGTCGACCCGGCTCACCGAAAACCGGGGATTGGACGCGGTGGCGATCACCGTCATCAGGTACCGGTCCTCGGCCGCGGAGACGTGCCGCTCTTTCTGCCAGGGCTGGCCGCTTGGGACAAACACCACTTCGTCCAGCTCGAACTGGTGCGCTACCTCGCTGGCCGCAACCAGGTGGCCGTAGTGGATGGGGTCGAACGTCCCACCCATGACGCCTAGCCTGCGGCGGTGTTTTTGCACGGTTTGCCAGCTTACTTGAGCGTCCGATCGGGACCGATTTCCCAGCTCGCGCCCCCCGTCAACACGCCATGGCCGCCTCCTGATCTCCGTTACCCCGCGAGCGTCAGGCTAAGACTTTCCCTTGACTACCACTCGCAACAGCCCCCTCGGTCGTGTAGAAGGAGTCTGTGGATAATTTGCGGCTCGGATCAATCGCTCCGACGCGGCTGCTCGAAGAGTCCATGACCCGGCGGTTTTACCACCGATCGCAGGTCGCAAGCGAAATCACGCTGCCGGCCGTTCCGGGCATGATCGACGAGTATGTGAAGATGTGCGCCAACCTCTTTGCGGATGTGGGCAGGAAGTTCAACGCCGAAGAACTCGCTCAGCTCAGGGCGGTGCTCGAGGGCCAGTTGGCAGAGGCCTACGCGGCCTCCCCCCGTTCGAACATCGTCATCTCGTTCAACGCCGCCATCGGCCCCAAGTTGAACTACCATGTCAAAGCCCAATGGTGGACGGTGGAGGGCGCCTACGAGAATTGGATTGGCAACCGGGAGCCGCCGCTATTCGGTACCGAACCCGACGCTCGCGTGTGGGCCCTGGCCAATGAAGCGGTCGATCCCACGACGCATTGGGTACTCGAAATTGGGGCAGGGACCGGGCGCAACGCCCTTGCCCTGGCGCGACGTGGACACCCGGTCGACGTGGTGGAGATGACCCCGAAGTTCGCCGACATGATCCGATCTGACGCCCAACGCGAATCCCTCGACGTGCGCGTCATGGTGCGTGACATCTTCTCGACCGAGGACGATCTGCGGCAGGACTATCAGCTGATTGTGCTCTCCGAGGTGGTGACTGACTTTCGGACGACGCAGCAGTTGCGCGGCGTGTTCGAGCTCGCTGCCCAGTGCCTGGCTCCTGGAGCACGCTTGGTGTTCAACGCCTTCCTGGCGCGCGGACGCTACACACCTGACCAGGCAGCGCGTGAGTTGGGGCAGCAGACATACACGTCGATCTTCACCTGGGACGAGATGTCGGTTGCGGCATCCGAGCTACCCCTCGAACTTGTTGCCGACGATTCCGTATATGACTACGAGAAAGCGCACTTACCCCCAGGCGCCTGGCCGCCGACGACCTGGTACGCCGATTGGGTCAGTGGCCGCGACCTGTTCGCGGTCGAGCGTGAGATGAGCCCGATCGAATTGCGCTGGCTGGTGTTCCAGAAGACGCCCTGACGGTCACACCGGCAGCAGCTGGTCGATCACCACGGCCAGCTGCTTGGCGGACCGGCATTCGTGCATCGTGATCACCTCTTGGTAGCGCGGCACCGCCGAGTCCCCGCTGCCCCACAGGTGTTTGGGCTCGGGGTTGAGCCAGTGCGCATGCCGGCTGGCGGTCACCATATCGGCCAGCACGTCGATCGCCGGGTCGCGGTAGTTGGTGCGCCCGTCCCCGAGCACCAGCAACGAGCTGCGCGGTGACAGGACATTTGGGTTAGCCCGCATGAACGAGACGAAGGCGTTGCCGTAGTCGGAATGGCCGTCGCGGCTGTACACACCGGCCTCCCGGGTGATCCGCTGGATCGCCACGGCGAGGTCGGCTTCCGGCCCGAACATGTGGGTCACCTCGTCGGTGGTGTCGATGAAAGCGAAGACGCGAACGCGCGAGAACTGTTGGCGCAGAGCGTGTACCAGCAGCAGGGTGAAGTGGCTGAACCCGGCGACCGAACCGGACACATCGCACAGCACGACCAGTTCTGGCCGCGCCGGGCGGGGTTTGGCCAGCACGACGTCGATCGGTACGCCGCCGGTGGACATCGACTTGCGCAGCGTTTTGCGCAGATCGATCGACCCGGCACGGGTGCGACGCCGGCGGGCCGCCAGCCGGGTCGCCAAAGTACGGGCGAGCGGCGCCACCACCTTGCGCATCTGGCGCAGCTGCTCGCCGGAGGCGCGCAGGAACTCGACGTTCTCGGAAAGTTGTGGGATGCCGTACATCTGGACGTGGTCGCGGCCGAGTTGCTCGGCGGTGCGCCGCTTGGTTTCGGCGTCGACCATTCTGCGAAGTTGCGTAATCTTCTGCGCGGCAAGCGCTTTGGCGATCTGTTCTTGTGTGGGTGTGGGCTCGTCGCCGTAGGGGGCGAGCAGTCCGGCCAGCAGCTTGCCCTCCAGTTCATCCAGGGCCATCGCTTTGAGCGCTTGATACGACGAGAACGACGGACCGCGGCTGGAGTTGTACTTGCCGTAGGCCTCCACGATCCGGGCGATCATCGCCACCAGCCGCTCGTCCATGTCGGCGAGTTCGGGGTTTTCGTTGAGCAGATCCAGCAGCATCTGCCGCATCGCCTCGACGTCGTCGGGCGGCAGGGAGCCGCCGTCCTGCGCCTCATCTGCCCCGTCTTCCAAAACCACAGCGCGCGCGCCCAAGGCCGGGGGAAACCACAGGTCGAACATGGCGTCGTAGGTGTCGCGGTGATCCGATTGATGTAAGACCGCGCAGGCGATACCCTCGCGCAGCACCTCACGATCACCCAGACCAAGGGTGGCCATCACCCGGCCGGCATCTACCGTCTCCGACGGGCCCACCGAAATCCCCGCCCCGCGAAGCGCTTCCACGAACCCGACCAGATGTCCGGGCAGACCGTGCGGGGCAAGGGGCCGGGTGGGTCGGATGCGCCGGGCGGCCATCAGTTGAGCCTGAGTTCGCCGGTCGCGCGTTGCTGGTCGGATTGATGCTTGAGGACCACGCCAAGCGTCTGGGCAACAACGGCGTCGTCGATGGTGTCCAGGCCCAGCGCGAGCACTGTGCGGCCCCAGTCGATGGTCTCGGCGATGGACGGCAATTTCTTGAGCTGCATCCCGCGCAACACGCCGATGATGCGAACCAGCTCCTCGGCCAGGTGCTCGGGCAGTTCGGGGACTCGGGACAACAGGATGCGGCGTTCCAGGTCAGGGCTGGGGAAGTCGATGTGCAAGAACAGGCAGCGACGCTTGAGCGCCTCGGACAGTTCGCGGGTGGCGTTGGAGGTCAACAACACGAACGGCGCCCGCTCCGCGGTGAGGGTGCCCAGTTCGGGAACGGTCACCGCGAAGTCGGACAGCACCTCCAGCAGCATGCCTTCGATCTCGATGTCGGCCTTGTCGGTCTCGTCGATCAACAGGACCGTCGGCTCGGTGCGCCGGATGGCGGTCAGCAACGGACGCTGCAGCAGGAACTCCTCACTGAACACATCAGTCTTGGTCGTCTCCCAGTCTCCGGAACCCGCCTGGATGCGCAGGATCTGCTTGGCGTGGTTCCATTCGTAGAGCGCGCGAGCCTCGTCGACCCCCTCATAGCACTGCAGCCGAACCAGACCGGACCCGGTGGCCTGGGCGACCGCGCGGGCCAGCTCGGTCTTGCCGACGCCGGCGGGGCCTTCCACCAGCAGCGGTTTACCGAGCCGGTCGGCGAGAAACACCGCCGTCGCGGTGGCCGTGTCCGGCAGATAGCCGGTCTCGGCCAGCCGTCGCGAGACGTCGGCGATGTCGGCGAAAAGCGGCGTGGGCCGAGCGGGCACGCTCACAAGATTCTCCAAAGCACGGGATTTCTCCTAAGCACGGGACTACTGGGGTTCAAGCCGGACGCGTCTGGCCATCTCCCCACGCGATCCACTTGGTCGAGGTCATTTCCGGCAGTCCCATTGGACCGCGGGCATGCAATTTCTGGGTGGAGATGCCGATCTCGGCTCCGAAACCGAACTGCTCACCGTCGGTGAACGCCGTCGACGCGTTGACCATCACCGCGGCCGAGTCGACTCCGTCGGCAAACCGTAGGGCGGCAGCCATATTGGTCGTCACGATGGCCTCGGTGTGTCCGGTGCCGTATTCGTTGATGTGGGTGATCGCGGCGTCGACGCCGTCCACCACCGCCACCGCGATGTCCATCGACAGGTATTCACGGCGCAGGTCGTCCTCTCCCGCGTCGAGATGCACCGTCACCCCGGCGTTTTGCAAGGCGGCTACCAGCCTGGGCAAGGCCTGGTCGGCGATCGCCGCGTCGATCAGGAGTGTCTCGGCCGCGTTGCACACGCTGGGCCGCCGGGTCTTGGAGTTCAGCAGGATCCGTTCGGCCACGTCCAGGTCGGCGCCTTCGTGCACGTACACGTGACAGTTGCCGACACCGGTCTCGATGGTAGGCACCTGCGCATCGCGGACCACCGCCTCGATCAGGCTCGCTCCCCCGCGCGGAATGACCACGTCGACCAGGCCGCGGGCCTGGATGAGGTGAGTGACCGTGGCCCGATCGGCGGCCGAAAGCAGCTGGACCGCGTCGGCGGGCAAGTCCTCGCTGATCAACGCGGCGCGCAACACGTCGACCAGCGCTCGGTTGGACTTCGCGGCCGACGAACTGCCGCGCAGCAGCACGGCATTGCCGGACTTGAGCGCCAACCCGAAGGCGTCGACGGTGACGTTGGGCCGGCTCTCGTAGATCATGCCGACCACGCCGAGCGGGACCCGCTGCTGGCGCAATTGCAGCCCATTGGGCAAGGTGTAGCCGCGCAGCACCTCCCCGACCGGGTCGGGCAGCCCCGCGACCTGCAGCAGACCCGCGGCGATTCCGTCGATGCGCTGCGGGTTCAACGCCAGCCGATCCAGCATCGCGGTCGGTGTGTCGGCGGCCCGGGCGGCGTCCAGATCTTCGGCATTGGCCGCAAGGATCTGCTCGGCGCCGGCCGTTATCGCCTCCGCCGCGGCCTTCAGCGCATGGTCCTTGGCGACGGTCGGCAACAACGCGAGCACGTGGGCGGCTACCCGGGCTCGGCGTGCGGCGTCGTGCACCTCCTGGCGCAAGTCGGGAAGCGATGGTGCTTGCAGACTCATTAATCCAGGGTATCGATCCCTGGCTGGACAAGTTAGGCTGCCCCACCCGGCTGGGGCGGTTTGACATCAGGAGAGCAGACGCGCTGGCGCCTCACCTAACCCGCTCACCGCGCGGGCCTGCCGCACCTTGCTTCGACGCTCTTCAAGGGTGCGGCCAAAGTCCTGTAGCAGCAAGGGTTCATGCATCACCAGATGCTCGAGGTGCTCGCGACCGATCTCCAACGCGGTTACCTCTTCCAGCGCGTATGCGCTGGCAAGGTTCGGTTGCCTAGTCAGCGTGGTCAGCCCCAGAAACGACCCCTCGACCAGCGTGCTGACCGGCACCACCGACCCGTCGTCGGCAGTCGCGGTCAGCTGTACCTGGCCGGACACCAAGAACGTCATCCCTGCCGGCACCTGACCGGCGTACTCCACGATTTCGTCGGCGCCGTATCGGACGATCTTCGCGCACAATTGCAGCGACCGCTGGTCCTCAGCGCTGAGCCGCAATGCCGGCGCCACCACAGTGCGCAATGCATGCTCCACACGATCGGTCGTCGAAAAGTCGTCGTCGGCGTCGTCGAGGTGGAGGTTCTCCCGTCGTGCGGCGTACCAGGCCCACCGCAGAAATGTTGCCTTCGCGGCGCTGGCGTCTGCGGGTGAGCTCAGACCGATCGACGTGCGGTACTCGGCGGCGCCGAGCGGTACCGAGCGGGGCACACTGCCCGCCTTGAGCTGCGGCAACGCGCGGGCAACACCCGACAGCATCGCGCAGACGCGGTCGGGCGGGTCGGCGCTGGAGAATGTCGTCGTCACCGCCAATTCGTGCGTGCCGGGCGGACGACTGAGATTTGTGAAAGAGGTGGTGGCCAGCACGGAGTTCGGCATGATCCGCAGTCCGCTACCGGTGTCGATGTGCACCGCGCGCCAGTTCACCTCGACAACGCGCCCCCGCGCTGTCCCCGTGTCTAGCCAATCATCGATCCGGAAGGGCTGCTCGAACAGCATGAACAAGCCCGATACGATCTGGCCGACGGAGTTCTGCAGCATCAGCCCGATGACGACCGATGTGATGCCCAGTGCGGTGAAAAGGCCGCCGATCCGGACGCCCCAGACGTACGACAGCATCAGCGCCAGACCGACGCCGATCACAGCGAAGCGAGCAACGTCGCGGAAGATGGTGGGTAGCCGTTTGCGCCAGCTCTTTTCGGGCGCGCTCTCGAATACGGTTGCGTTGAGCCCCGACAGCAACAGGACCAGCACCAACATGCCGAACACCGTGGTGAGGATTCGCACCGGGATGTCTCGGGCCGGGACCTGCGAGGCCTGGACAAGCAGCAGCAAAAGCGCACCGAGCGGCAGCAGGTAGTTGCGCAGCAGGCTTACCTGCCTGGCCAGAGAGCTGTTCCTGCGGACGAGTAAGTCGTGCAGCTCAGTGAGAAGGATCAGCCCGACCGGTAATCCGATCGCGATCCCGATCGCCCAATAGAACCATGGGTCGTCCCACGTATTCATCATCGCTCCAACAAGCGGTAGATCGCCTGATCGGTACCTCCGACCGAAATCGTGCCGGCGGGCGTGAACGGCCGGACGTCCCGCATCGCTTCATACACCTGCGAGCTGACATAGATGCCGGGCTGCGGTGCGCCACTGTGCATTTGGTAGGCCAGACTTACCGCGCCGCCCCACATGTCATAGACGAGGCTGGAGCGGCCCACCAGCCCGCTCACGACGTTGCCGGTATTGACACCGACCCGAAGGACCAGCTGGTGGCCGGTTTCGCTGTTGAACCGGTCGATGATGCGACCGATTTCCAGGGCGAAGTCAACGCTCCGGTGAATGCTGTCCAGCCGAGGGGTGACAACCCCACAGCTGGCGAGATAGCCGTTGTGGAACGTGCGAATCCGTTCGACGCCAAGGGATTCAGCGGCCGAATCGAACTGGCGGAACAGTTCGTCGACAATCCCGACCAATTCGTCCTCCGGCAGGTCGTTTGAGATTTCGTCGAGGCCGACGATGTCGGCATAGATAATGGCGACGTCCTGGTGCTTCTGGGCGATGGTCTCCTCACCCTCGCGATAACGTTGCACCACCGACTCGGGCATCAGCGCCAGCAATAGGCGGTCGTTTTCCCTGCGCTGCTCGTTGAGCAGCTGTTCCTTGATCGCGAGATTCCGGCTCATCTCATTGAAAGCCGCAGTGAGATCACCGATTTCGTCTCGTGCCGTGACCGGGATGTTGATGTCGTAGTCGCCGGAGCTGATCTTCCGCGTTCCGGCTTCGAGGCGACGGACTGGCCGCACCGCTGCCTGGGCGATTATCATCGAGGCCACGCAGATGGCGAAAACCATCCCCGCGACCGCGATCACGAGCGTTTTACTGAACCTACCCAGCCGCGCGAAAGCATCGGAGTCGTCCCGCGTCGCCAGAACCGACCAGTGCAGATCGGAGTTCGGGATATTCAACGGGGCGTAGGCTTCCAACTCTCGATTGCCCATGTAGTCGGTGGCGCTGACAACTCCGGTCTCTCCGCGTTGGGCGGCGCGAAGACCCGCGGTCGGAACCGGCTGCACCAGCGTCGTGCCACCCAACCGGATCGCTCGGTCCACGACGTCCGGCGGAGTACCGGCGTTTATCGCGTCGCGCCGGTATTCCTGCGGGTCTTGCAAGAAAAGCCGCGAATCAGAACGCATCAAGTTGTCGGGACCCGCCAAATACGTCTCGGTCGCAGCGCCCATGCCGGCGGCTTCCCAGTGTTTGTCGGCGGTCATGATCTTGTTGATCTTCGCGATCGGCACCGGCAGGGCCATAACCCCATCGATTTTGCCGTTCATGCCGATCGGCGATACCACCCACGCGGTGGGAACGTCGAGTTGCGGCTGATACGGCTGGAAGTCGGTGATCCAGACGAAGTCGACGTCGTTGGAGGCCAACGCCTTTTGGTACGCATCTCGCAGGTTGGACTCGCGATACGGGCCGGTGAGGATATTCGTACCGAGGTCGGGACCCTTCATGACGCTGTAGACGACATTGCCTTGCATGTCCAGCAGCAGCGAATCCCGATAATCGAAGCGGGTGACGATACCGCGCATGTAGAAATCGAAGCGGGCATTAGCCGCCGACCATGGGCTGCCGTCGCCGGCATCTCCGACGGGCAGCGAGTCGGCGGTCGGCCGGGGCGGTGCGGTGTAGTACGCCTGAACGTATTTCTGCGCGTTGGAACTCGGCAGAACCGCATTGATGTCAATGGTGTCACCGGTGGCCCGTTTGATGGGTTTGAGCATGTCGTTGTCGTAGTAGTTGACAAGCGCCTGCTGTTGGGCGGGGGTGATCGTCGCGTTGGCCAATTGAGCGAAGTCGGCGGACAGCGTCGTCGTTGCCTCGTTGATGCTGAATCCACCGCTCCAGACAATCAGCGAATTCGTGACTTCCCTGAACAGCGCCTCCACCGCGCGCTTCTGCGACTGACGCAATTCGATCAACCGCTCGGACTCGACTTCCCGCAATGCGCTGCGACCGGACAGAGCGCCGATGAGACCGATCACCGCCACGCCCAGGATGCTCGATA
>DATMMZ010000401.1:0-4509 GCA_035569455.1 Mycobacterium sp.
GACGCGCAGTGGAGATTCCGACAGTGGCCATTGTGCAATTTCAGGAAGACAAACTCGTGCATGAGCACATCTACTGGGACCAAGCCAGCGTGCTCGTTCAACTCGGTATGCTCGATCCCGACGGCCTTCCCATCGCCGGGGCCGCGACCGCGCGCAAAGTGCTTGACGTTTCCCTGCCCAGCAACACACTGATGACTCCGTCGCAGTAGGGCGGCCTGGCCCACGGTTACGAGCTTGCGGTGAGTACGACTGGCACGGGGATGTTATTGCGTCGGAGCACCGACTCGGGGGCGTGGACGCCGTCGAGCAGGCTTGTCGCACATCCTCGGGCGTCAGTGATCCTCCGAATGTGTCAGGGTGATACGGCACAGCCCCTTCGACCTGGGCTTTACACCACCCGTGTCCGGGCCTGCCGTCCCCTGATGTGAGCCCGGACAGCTTGGCGACATGCGCCCGACGACCGATCTTGTTACCGTTGCCACGGGGGGTCGCGCCAAAACCAACAACCGATAGAGGGGGACATTTTGTTGTCTGAATCGACTGTACGTACGTCCTTGAAGGTCACGAGCGCGGTCGCCGCTGTGCTGGCGTTCTCGCTGGCCGGTGCCAGTAGCGCGCTGGCGGACACTACGGGGGCGGACGCTTCCGGCGGCGGTGACTTCGGGTTCGATGTCAGTGGCCCGACGCTGCCCCCACCGCCTCCGCTGCCCGCACCTCCGACGGCCTCGGCTTCAGCGTCCGGAGGGACCGGTGTCGGAGTGGATACGCCTTTGGGTTCAGCCGAAGGTGGAGTCCAGACCGGCTTGGGCGTTGGTCTCCCGACGCTGCCCCCGCCGCCCGCACCTCCGGCGCCCACGGCTTCAGCGTCCGGAGGGACCGGTGTCGGAGTGGATACGCCTTTGGGTTCAGCCGACGGTGGAGTCCAGACCGGCTTGGGCGTTGGTCTGCCGACGCTGCCCCCACCGCCTCCGCCGCCGCCCCTGCCGTCCGTTTCGGGGTCGGCTGGCACACACCTGGGCTTCGGCTTCTGACACGTCGATCACAAGACATGAGCCTCGTCCAAAAGGACGGGGCTCATGTCTTAGCACCACCGCACTCACCGGCAGCCATTTCTTACCGCCACTCACCACTACTCAGATGGGTTGGGGCACAGTCGATTACCCAGAATTAGCCCGCACTTGCCACCAAGTGGTACTAAGAGTAGAAGCCCAGGCGGGATGCCCTTCTAATCCCTAGCTCCTCGCGCAGCCGCGCGATCTCGGCTTGAGCCGCTGCTAGCTCGTCCCGGATGCCGCGTGCCCGGTGCTCGGCTTGGTTCGCCCGGTGGCTGGCGGCCCGGACGACGCTTCTGATCGGACCCGGGAAGCCAACGTTCACCCTCTGATCCCAACCAATCGTGTCTCGTAAGAGACGTCCCAGACCGACACCCAGGGCATAGGATCTGCCAGGTCGTTGCGTCTCAAAAATTCGTCTCAGAAGAAGCCGTCGCAATATTGCGACACAGCGCTCATGCGACACATACGTTCCGGAATGAGTGCACCGAAGCGAACTTTGGAGCCCGTATCCGATACTCCGACAACGTGTCCGGTCCGCTTCCCACTTCAGCCGTCGTGTTGCCCAACTGGGTGCACAGACCCGTACATCAGGTTGGCATCAGCATGCCTAGGGACGCAACGGACCGGCCCCATCCAGTATCGCTGTCGTCGTCGCGAGAGAATTCCCGAACATCGT
Organism: Mycobacterium sp.; assembly: GCA_035569455.1. Lineage (GTDB taxonomy): Bacteria > Actinomycetota > Actinomycetes > Mycobacteriales > Mycobacteriaceae > Mycobacterium. The sequence continues at coordinate 1,732 of DATMMZ010000401.1, forward strand.
CGTCCGCCAAGAACATTCGGAACCTACAATCACTACCACATAGACACCGCGATAGCATTCGGCGGCGGTGCTAGATGTGTCGGACCGTCTGGCGCACCGGATGCCCTAGGGCCTGTCCGATCTCGTGCAGCTCAGCTTCGGTGAGCCATCCGCGGTCTGGGTACAAGACGGTGGCTTGCCAACGGGCGAACCCAAGGGGCCATTCATAGGCCAGGTCGTTGAGGGTAGTCGTGCCAGCGCAGCATGGGGTTGTGAGCGGCAGTAAGCGAAACCCGGTTTCGCGACGGTACTGTGCATCCATTTCTTCGTGCCACCAGTGCAGTTCAAGCTCTTGACCACACAGCGGGCATCCGATGGCGCCGAAGTTTCCGCCGGCATCAACGAATTCGATATTGGGCGTGAGTCGCAGTTCGGGTTGACCAGGGACACTCGGCCGTGTGGGTACGAGTCGCGCGATGACCTCGGCGGCCCGTGCCGCCAGCTCGTTTCCTGGCACCCACGCTGGGTCTGAGGGGAAGACCACTAACCACGTGTCGCTTACCTCGTCGAGTATCGCAGCGGTCGCAAGCACTTGCTGCCGGCTCGCCGCGACCCTGCCGGTCGTGACCACGATGTCAGTCGAGTAGCGATCCGTGAGACAAACCGGGGGATGATCGCGGTGAGGGGTAACCCCGTAGAGTCACGCCGCCTGCGGCACCGCCAGCAGCGCAGCCAAATCGTCCCGCAGCCCCGCGGGCGTCGTTGGCCAGATCGTCATCCACTCCTTGCCGTCGGCCGACGCGGAGGTGGTGATGCTCACCCGGCCGTGGTCGGTGTCGGCGATCGTCAGCACCCGCGGATGCACGTGCGGGGTGACCCCGGTGTCGATCAACGACACCACCGCCATCGCCGACTCGTCGAAGCGCGCGGCCGCGGTGAGCAGCTCGGTCAGCGGGGGTGCCAGCCCCAGTCGCGCCAGCGCGGCGACCAACACGTCGCGCCCGTGCGGGGCGGCGTTGGCCAGCGTCGAATACATCAGCTCGGCGGGGATGTTGACGCCCTCGACCTCGGCGGGGTCGGCGTGTCCGAACGCCGGCACCAGGGCGTTGCAGATCAGGTCGACCTGCTCGTCGCGCGAATCGGACTCCCCCACCGCGTCGATGACGACCTCGTCGCCGTCGCGGGCGGCCATCGCCATCCACCGCCGATGCCGGCACACCACCAGCACCCGTTCGGCCACCGTCGGCGAGGCCGTACCGGCGGTGGCCGGGTCGGGGCGCCGGATCGTCAGCACGACCTGGCGCTCGGCGCGGCCCAGCACCGTCATCCAATCGCGCACGGTGTCATCCACCGCCCCCGAGGAGTCGATGACACCGGCGGCGACCAGGCTCGCGTATTCGGCGGTATGCGCCACCGGGACCGGGCCCGCCGTCGTCGACACCATCAGGGCATCGTCATGCAGCGACGGGATGAACGGGCGCAGCCGCAACGCGACCGGCAGCGTCTCCACCCCCAGCAGCGCCTGCAGCACCCAGACCCCGTTGGCTGTCGTCGTCAAAGCCACCGGCCTACCCCTGTCAACACGAGAAGGGAGAGACCGGCAACGGCCTCTCCCTCCCGGAACTGCTTACCTGCCAAGGACATTCAGATGACGGAGTTCATGCTCGCCGCGCCCGCGGCATCCTGGCCCAGGAAGTGGCCCAGCGCGGTGTCGGCGGCATCGCCGTGCATGCGGATGACCTGCTGGCCTTCGTCGATGCCCTGGTTGATGTAGGCCATCACGTCGTTGAGCGCGTCGGCGTTTTGGCCCTTGAAGCTGTCGGGCAGCCCCGCGACGATCTGCATGCAGGTCGCGCGGATCTGCTCCAGCTCGGAGCTGCAGGTCACCGCGTGGGTGACGAACTCGCCGATGGTGGCCGGGTTGTACTCGAGAGTCGGGTCGCCGCCGGGTACGGGCATAGCGTGTGTCCTTTCCTAGTAGATGAAGCCGCGCTCAGACGTGCCGCAGGCTGATGTGGCTGGTGACGGATTGAAGGTTCGAGGTGCTCTGGGCGTCGACATCGCCGAACCCGTGTACGTTGCCGCGCAGCGTCTGGATCGCCAGCTCGAATTTGGCCTGCAACCGCCGCTGTGCCGAATGGATCTCCTCACCGGTCACGGTGCTCGACTGCACCGCCGGGCCGCGCCACGACCCGGGCGCGTTGACGTTGTTCACCGAAGCCAGATAGCGCTGCAGCACGTCGCACGCCGCGTGCATCTGGCCTTCGAATCCGTTGGCGGCCGTCTGGACGGCATCCTGATCAACAAGTGGCATAACGGATGTTCCTTTTCTCTCGAAGTCGACGGAGTTTCGTCTGGTGGCTTGAGTTTATGGGGGCGCAGCGGCCCCGCCGTGCACTAAATTCTCGGATCGTCCCCCCTGTTCGCCGTCGGGCGTCCGGTCAGCTGCAGGGTGCGGGCCGGGGCGCGCACACCCTGCCCGGTGGCGCCGTCGCGGGCCATCGCTGCCGGCGCCCCGTATAGGCCGCCGGTGCCCGCCGCCACCGGCGACCCGGAGACCGGCGCCGGGATCGCGTCCTCGTCGGGGACCTTCCACGCGCCGGGCAGCCGCGGCTGGCTGGGCGGGCTGAAGCTGTTGACGGGTTTGGTGAACGCCGACAGCACCCCGTTGCTCGGCCCGGCGGCAGCCGACAGTCCGCCGGAAAGCGCCGGGCTCAGCGCGCCGGCGCCGGGTGCGGCGCCCAGACCCGCGAGCGGGGCGACCTCGGCGGGGGTGGAACCGCTCAGCGCGGTGGCGCC
>DATMMZ010000402.1:0-20272 GCA_035569455.1 Mycobacterium sp.
ATTGGGCTTGGCCGGAAGCTGACCTGGAAATTCATCATGTCTCCGCTGACAAGACTGAAGAGCCACTGATCCGTCAGGCCGAACACCAGTCCCAACACACCGCCGACGACGCCGATGCCTGCCGCCTCGGCCAGCACCATCTGCAATGCGAACCGACGGCTGGATCCCATGGCCCGGAGCACGCCAAGCTCGCGGCGTCGTTCGAGTACGGAGAGCGTCAACGTGTTGAGAAGTGCGACTGCGGCCACGAATACGACGATGATCCATACGGCATTCGCGATGAACATGCTCTGATGCATTGGCGCCTCGAGGCCTGCCAGCTCGGCGCGACCGTCGTACACATAGTTGGGCGCGGGCACCACACCGCGGATTTCGGTCAACAGGCGGTGTGCATCCACTCCAGGGGCCGCAGCGATCTGCAGAGTGGTCGTCACCGGGCGGTCAAACCACGTGCGCATCTGATCGAGGCCCATTCCGACGGTGCCGATGACCGTCGAGAAATACGGCACCACGGCCAGCACAGTTGTCTGCTGTACTCCGTGTGGCGTTTGCATCCGCAGTTGGTCTCCGGCCCGGACGTGGAAAATCTTGCCCAGATTCTGCGAAAGCACCACGCCCCGACCGGCAAGCACCTCGCCGCGTGTCTGTTGGTCGAGCACGTGATACAGCGGATCGGCGGTTCCGGGGGAAAACCCGTCGAGCATCACACGCGTGCCGCCGACGACGGCGAACCCGAATGCGCCCTCGGTGACATGTGCTACGCCCGGCACCGCGGCCACCTTTTCGGAAAGGCCGTGCGGCAGCGCGTCGGTGGGATAACTGTCGGGAGGATTTGCGCTCACCCACACATCCACGTCCGCGGCCGATGAGAGGATGCCGCGGGCCGACCGGATCATGTCGGTGTTCGTACCGGTGATCACGATGGTGGTGAGAACGGCGATGAGCACTGTCATCGCCGTCGCCCACACGCGTCGGGGCGCACGCTCGATGGTCGCCGCCGCGAGCGCACCGACCGAACCGAATACCCGGGCGGTCGCCGCGGTGGCGTTGACTATGGGCGCCGTGAGCGCGAAGCCCAGTGCGATCTCCGCACAGAACACGGCGTTCATCGCGGCAAAGGCCAAGCCGCCACGTTGGTTCAAAACGACCAGGATGGACGCTGCGAGCACCGCGACGGCCCCAATGCCGCATACGATCCGAAGCCATCGCGGCACACGGTCTGCGGCGGATACCCCAACAGGTGCCAAGGCCTCGATCGGCGAAACCTTATAGACCTGCCGGGCAGCCATCGCCGACGCCACCACACTGGTGAGCGCGGTGACCATGACGGCGGCCGGTATCGCATAACTGGGCAGCCAGTACTCAATGCGCGCTTCGACCCCTTGCGTAATCGCCGGTGGCAATCGCCCAATCGCCAGGCGCCCCATCAGTATTCCAAGACCCGACCCGACGGCTCCGCCGATCACTCCGAGAATCGCGGCCTCGGCCAGCATGTCGCGAACGATTGTGGTGCGCCGGCCGCCGATCGCGCGCAGCATCGAGATGACCGGCCTGCGTTGGGTGATCGCCATGGTCACCGTGGTGTAGACCAGGAAGGCGCCGACCACCAAAGCAACCCCCACGCCCATCAGGGCCATGTAGTTCATCATCTTGACGCCGTCACCGGCCCGCGCGGCTCGCATACTCGGGTCCGCGACGATGGCCCGGCCGTTCACCGCGGCGGTGACCGCGGAGCGAACCTGGGCAAGGTCAGCGCCAGGTTTGGTGGTGATCAGAATCGAGTCGAGCTGGCCCTGTCGTGCCGCAACGTTCTGCGCCAAAGCCAGTGGGGCAAGGACATAGTGTCCGCCGTTTAGATCCGCAAGCTGCTTGCCGCCGAGGACATCGGTGACTGTGACCGTCGCCGAGCCAAGCTGAAACGTATCGCCTTTCCGGCGACCGATACCTGGCCCGACACGGACACCGTTAGGTACCGAGGAAGGCGCCGCCAGCTGCTGTTGCCCGACTGCATCCTTCAGGGCGCCACCCAGCGCGGCGATATTCGCGTCTGCACCGAACAGCAGAATCGGACCCGACGTGGTGGACAAGGACGTTCGTATCATCGGTACCGCCGCCGCGACGCCGGGAACGGCGGCTACGTCGGCCGTTATCGTGTCGGGAAATCCCGCGTCGGTGATTCCCGACACCTCCAGCGCGGCCACGCCGGCAATCCCGTCGGTCAGCCGGTTGACCGATCCGGTGATCGACCCGAAGATGCCGAGTATCGCAACCAGATACATCGCCGAAACCGCCATCACGGCGATCGAGGCGAGTGTGCGTCGACGATGCACAGCGAGTTCGCGCAAGCTGAACACACGTAGCCGGCTTGCCGCGGCAACGAATGCCGGGCCCGCTCTCATCGCGAAAGCACCGACGGCTCGTCGGAGCCGACGCGACCGTCCTGCAGGGTGATCACTCGATCGGTCTCTGCGGCCGCATCGGCGTTGTGAGTGACCATGACCACCAGGCGGCCGCGGCCGGCTTCGTGGGCTACCTCGGCAAGCAGCGTCAGGATCGATGCGCCCGTTGTCGAGTCGAGGTTCCCGGTCGGTTCGTCGGCCAGGATCAGCGGTGGGTCCATCATCAGTGCGCGGGCCACGGCGACCCGCTGCATTTGCCCGCCGGACAGCTCCGCTGGACGGTGCTCGGTGCGGTTACCGAGTCCGACCCGGTCGAGCAGCCGAATCGCATCGCCTTTGGCCTTGCCCAGTCGGATACCGTCGAGCAGTTTCGGGATCGCCACGTTCTCCCACGCCGACAGGGTCGGCAGCAAATTGAAGAACTGGAAGATGAACCCGACGTGACGATGGCGGAACTGTGACTGCTGGTCGTCGCTGAGGCGGCCGATCTCCTGGCCGTCGAATGTGATCGACCCGGAATCGGGGGAGTCCAGCGCGCCCAGCAAATGCAGCAATGTGCTCTTGCCCGCGCCCGACGGCCCGACCATCGATATGAACTGCCCACCCTCCAGCTCCAGGTTGATCCCGTCGAGTGCACGTACGGTTTGACCGCCGACTCGGTATTCGCGTACCACGTCGCAGAGTTCGACGGTCAGCAGTTTGTGCTTGGGTCTATCGAGGGTGTCGATTCGTCCGAACATGATCCTCCCGGCGCCGCCGATATGAGATAAACGAGGCCGACCCCGGATCGGTTCGATATTGCGAGGTCGGCTGCCGGAAATGGGCGGCGGCGGCGCGAATGTTGCGGCGCGAATGTTTAAGTCAACCGCTTAGATGGCTCAGCCAGAACGGGTGGCGGCGGGGCCCGCAAGTGTGTCGTCGCTCAAGAACATGCGGATCAGCTCGGCGCGCGATGACAGACCGAGCTTCATGAAGATCTTGCGCAAGTGGTAATCGACGGTCCGGGGACTAAGGAACATCAAGGTGGCGATGCCGCGGTTGGTTTCTCCATCCGCGACGAATCGGGCGATCTGCAGCTCCTGAGGTGTGAGCTGGTCCGTCGTGCTGACGTCTCGCTTGCGCGCCCTCTCGCCGGTGGCCAGTAATTCTTTGCCGGCTTGCTCGGCCCACGGCTTAGCGCCGAGCCGTTCAAACGTCTCATGTGCGGAGCGCAGGTATTTGCGCGCGTCCGCCCGCCGGCGGCGCCGTCGCAGATTTTCGCCGTACAACAGTTGGGTGCGAGCCGTGTCGAACGGTCGCCCGGCGGGGGCGTGCAGGCGCAAGGCCTCAGCGAAGTGCCGGTCCTGGTCGTCGTCGGTTGCAAGCAAGCCCTCGCACCGTGCCGCTTGCGCTTTTGCCCAAGGCGCGCCGGTGTCGGCCGCCCATACTTGCAGCTTGCTCAGGCCGGCGGCCGCCGCCGCTGGTTGCTGCGTGCGCGCGGCCGCCTCGACGAGGTCTGCGGTCGCCATCAACATCACGATCTGGTTGCCCTCGCCCGGGCCGGCGGCGGCCAGGGCCTCCAGCCGGTCGAAAGCCTCACCCGGGCGTCCTGCGCCGAGATCCAACACGGCGAGTGCCCACGAAGCGATTGCCGCGTGCGGTCCAAGGCGCTGACCTATCGCCTGCGTGAGCGCTACCCCGGCCCGTTCGCGGCATTCCTGCGCCCGGCCCTGCACGGCCGCAATCAAAGCCAGAACGCCGCGCAGGTGCGCGGCGGGGTTGTGCTGTCCGGTCTCCTCGGCAAGCCGCAGACCCTCGGTCGCGTCCGCCAGCGCGGCGGGGTAGCGGCTCGTCAACGCTTCCACCATGGCCAGCGGGGCCAGCAGGAGGGGCAGCTTTGCCGCCTCGGCGGCGGCGCGGATCAGCGCGACCGCGGTGCTGAACAGGTCGATGGCGCGGGAGTCGTCGCCGAGGAACATCGCGCCTGCGGCCGCGCCCATAAGCGCCCGTGGCTCCTTACTCGCCCCGGCCAGGTCGGCAGCTTCACGCAACCTGGCTGCGGTTGCCGTGGTGTCGCCGCGGAGCAATCCGGAAAGACCCATCATCACTTGCGCGCCAATGGCGCCGGTGTCTTCATCTGCGGGCAGCGCCGCGAGTCGCCGGCTCACCTCACTGAGACGTGCCAAATCGCCGATCGCCCAGGCGAGCTGGCCTGCCTCGCCGAGCATTCGCGACGCGCGCATGGGGTCGAGCGCCGTGACGAGCTCAGCGCCGCTGACGAGGATGGCGTATGCGGTCGAAGGAGCTCCGCAGTTGCCTTCGATCGACCCACGCAGGTGGGCGATGCGGGCCTGCAACGTCGCGGCGCCGGCCAGGTGGGCGGCGTGATCGAGCAATGCCTGTGCACGATCGGGCTGCCCCGCCAGCCACGCGGCATCGGCGGCATCGGCCAACCGGGACGCGTGTAGCTCGGGTGCCGCAGTGAGCGCTGCCGCCCGATCGAATGCGGCTGCGGCCGCAGCGTGCCCTCCGCGTGCGCGGGCTCGTTCGGCGGCGCCGTGCAGTGCATCGGCCACGTCGGCGTCCGGACCCGCCGCGGCGTTAGCGAGGTGCCATGCCCTGCGGTCGGCGTCGGTGTCAGGGTCGAGGACCGCTGCCAGCGCTTGCTCAACTTCCTGCCGCCGCCGAGACGTCGCGCCGCGGTAAATTGCCGAGCGCACCAGAGGGTGAACGAAGGACGCGACCGCGGAATCAACGCGCAAAAGGCCGGACGTCTCGGCGTCGTCGAGGGCGGCCGCCTCCACGCCGAGCGCGCGGGCGGCGCGCAACACTCCGTCGAGTTGGCCGGTGTCATGCGCTGCGGCCACGAGCAGCACCGTCTGGGTGTCGGGCGGTAATTCGGCGGCCCGATCGAGATACAGACGCTCGAGATCGGTACTGACCGGCAACTGTTCCGGCAGGGCAGCCCGCCCGGTCAACTGATCCGCCGAGAGCGATCGTGCCAATTCAGCCAACGCCAAGGGATTACCCAGGGTGTCGGCCACCAGGCGCTCGCAAACCGTGGCCGCGACCGGCACGCCCGCTCGTTCGGTCAGCACCGTGCTGGCCGAACCCCGGTCGAGCCCGCTCAGTCTCAACTCCGGCAAGCCTTGTGCCACAAAAGGTTTCGCCGGGTCATCCCGGGCGGCAAACAAGACAATGATGCCTTCGGCGTGAACGCGCCGGGCAGTGAACGTCAATGCGTCGGCCGAGGGGCCGTCCAGCCACTGCGCGTCGTCGACAAGGCACAACAGCGGAGCGGCTTCCGCGGTCTCGGCCAGGATGCTCAGCACGGCCAACGAGATCAGGAACCGGTCTTCGGCTGCCCCCGGGCCCACGCCGAATGCGCTGAGTAACGCCGTCTTTTGCCGTTCCGGGATCGAGTCGCTGTGATCCCGGACCGGCAGCAGCAGGTTATGCACGGCGGCAAAGGGCAGCTGCGATTCGGTCTCGACCCCGGCGGTGCGCAGAATTTGCAGGTCGCTGGCCTGCTCGGCCGCATAGTCGAGCAGCGCTGACTTGCCGATTCCGGGTTCGCCGCGCACGACCAGCGCTTGGCTGCGCCGCTCGCGCGCGGCCGCCAGCAGCTCGTCGACCTGCGCGCATTCCTGCTCACGGCCGTGCAGCACAACACTGATCGTAGGTCGGCTACCGGTGGCAAGACTGGCGACTTTACCGATTCGACGCAGCGCCGGCCGCGCCACGCTGGGAGTACCACGAGCAAAGGAGGCAGTCATGCGCAGCACTCGTAACATCGATGTCGCAGTGATCGGCGCCGGGCCTACCGGTCTGATGCTGGCGTGCGAGCTGGCCATGCGGGGGGTTCGCGTTGAGCTGATTGAACGGCGTAGCGATGCTCCAAATATCACCCGCGCATTCGGGGTGCATGCGCGCACGCTCGAACTGCTCGATTGCCGCGGGCTTGCCGATGACGTTCTTGCACGCGGCATCCCGGTTCCTGCGGTTGCGCCCACGCCTGGGGCGACGCTGTCCCTCGCGGACACGCTGCAGACGCGCTACCCGATGGTCCTCATCGTTCCGCAAAGCGGTACCGAACATGTGCTGGCTGCCCGGGCAGCTCAGTTGGGCGTGGAGGTTGTCCGCGGTGCCGAGGTGATCCGCCTGCAGCAGGACGGCGACGGGGTCACGATCGGACTGGCAAACAATGACATCTTGCGGGCGCGTTATGCGGTGGGATGCGACGGTGCGCATAGCGCGGTGCGCGGGTTGCTTGGCGTTGACTTCGTCGGCAAGCAGTACCAGACGCATATCCTGCTGGCCGATGTGCGGCTGACCCAGCCGCCGGACGAGCCCGCGTTCGCCCGGACGAGCAGCCAGGGTGTGGTGCTCGTCATCCCGTTCGGAGACGGCTGGTTCCGCGCGATCGCCTGGGACCGGTTGCGTGATCAAGCACCGCTCACCGAACCGGTCAGCATGGCCGAGATGCGCGACGCCTTCGCTCGGATTGCCGGTGACGACTTCGGCATGAGTGACATGCGTTGGAGCTCAAGGTTTCTCAGCGAGCGTCGGCAGGCCCGGCATTACCGGGTAGGCCGGGTGTTTCTCGCCGGTGATGCGGCCCACGTCCATTCCCCGATCGGTGGCCAGGGCATGAACACCGGTATCGGCGACGCAATGAACCTCGGCTGGAAACTGGCCGCGGCGGTGCACGGATCAGGTGCGGAATGGCTGCTGGACAGCTATGAGGCCGAGCGGCATCCCGTCGGGGCGGACGTGCTCGCCCTGACAGACGCGCTCAACCAGCTTGTGTTGGGTCGGTCTGCGATACGCCGGGCGCTGCGGCGCCTCGTCATCGCTTCGATCCTGCGCTTTCCGATCAGCCGGCGGCTGGCGGCCGAGCGCCTCAGCGGCATCAGCATCGCCTATCCGCGGGGTTCGCGCGAGGACGACCGGATGGTGGGGCGCCGGATGCCCGACATCGAATGTGAAGGCGCGAGGTTCTATGAGGTAATGCGAAGTGGGCGATTCGTCCTGGTCACCGCCGCGGGTACAGACGCCATTGCGGTCGACTGGCCCGGCGTTGATCACGTTGTCCACACTGACCGGACATTGCCCGCGGCGATACTGGTGCGTCCCGACGGCTATATCGCATGGGCCACGCGCCGGCCACCGGTGGCCGCGCAACTGTCGGCGGTCCTGTCTCGCTGGTGCGGCCAACGGGCCAAGGACCAGTGCACCATCGGGTGAGCCATTTCGGTTGTGACACAGGGAACTTCACCGATGCGGTGAGCTCTCACTGGGACAGCGTGATCGCCTGCTCCGGGCAGTTCTGCTCGCCGGCAACGGCATGCTGCTCGAGTTCACCGGAGACTTCCCGGAGGAGCACTATCGAGTGTCCAACCTCGTCGGCGTCGAAGATGTCGGGCGCCAGCGTGTAACAGCGCCCGTGCCCGGTGCAGCGGTCAGCGTCGACGGAGACGCGGGTCACAGTGTGGGCACCGGGAAAATCAGCGGCAGCGATTCCACCGATCGCAGCGCGGCCGTGTAAGTCAGCTGGGTGCCGGGCTTGATCTCGTAATCCGGGATGCGCCGGTGGAATTCGCGCAACGCCACCCGCAGCTCCATGCGGGCCAGGTGGGACCCAAGGCAGCGGTGCGGACCTCCGCCAAACGCGCGGTGCCGGTTCGGGTTGCGGCTGAAGTCCACGACGTCCGGATCGGGGAACTCCGCGGGATCGGTGTTGGCCGCCCCAAGCAACGGGCTGACCCGTTCGCCCTTGCTGACGGGGCATCCGCCCACCTCGACGTCTTGCATGGCGACCCGAGCGACGCCGGGCACCGGGGTCTCCCAGCGCAACAGCTCCTCGATGGCAGTCGGGAGAATGTCGGGCTGCTCGATGAGCTGGTGACGATGGTCGGGGTGTCGTGCCAGGTAGACGAAGAAGCAGTCGAGCGAGTCCGTCACCGTGTCCAGGCCCGCGATCAGGAACAGGAAGCAGATGTCGAGCAGCTCCTCGCGCGTTAGCGGTTGTCCGCCCTCCTCCTTAAAGTTCGCCGAGATCATCGCGGACAGCACGTCGTCCCGCGGGCTGGCGATGTGGTCGTCGATGGCGCGCTCGAAGTACTCGTAGATCTGTTGCGCTACGGGTGCCGAGGTCTCGTGGCGGCGGGCGAAGCTGGAGTCGCCGTCCGGGCGGATCACGCCGTCCTTCCACTCCAGAAACTTGTCGAGGTCTTCCAGCGGCAGGCCGAGCAACTGCAGGAAGACGGTGCACGGAAGGGGGACCGCGAACTCTTCGTGGAAGTCGCATTCGCCCCGATCGGCGAAGCGGTCGATCATCTCGTTCACGAGTTCGGTGACGCCTGGTTCACGTCGGGCCATCTCCCGCGGAGTGAACAGCGGATCGAGGATCCGCCGGTACTTCGCGTGCTCGGGCGGGTCGACTTGCAACGGGATCAGCGGTCGTATGTTGCCGAGATCGACCGCGTCCATGTTCGACGAGAACAGCTCGGTGTGCTTGAGCGCCATCTCGATGTCGGCCAGGCGGCTGAGAACAATCACGTCCTGCGGCGAGCGAAATACCGGCGTCGACTCGCGTAATGCCTTGTACATCGGCTGCGGCTCGGCGATACCCATGACCGCCTGGTCGACGTACCCTTCGGTTTCTGTCATGCAGCTAGCGTGACATCGGCCTCAGTAGCGGGCAATACCCTTGCCTTATAAAAATAGATAACTTAGCAATCTCGAGCGTAACGGGCCCGATCCAGAGCCGGAAGCGACTCGCGTCGGGGCTTAGCTACCCCCTACGCTGTCGGAGACGGCAGGAGGAAGTTTGACAATGCAACCCAACCCGCTTGACCCAGTCGCCAGCGAACGGTTGTCACACGCTGGAACGGTGTTCACGTCTGACCTGTCGATCAACGAATTCGCGCTGCTGCATGGGGCCGGATTTGAACCGATCGAACTCGTGATGGGTGTTTCGGTTTATCACGTCGGCTACCAGTTCACCGGCATCAGACAACAATCGGAGCTGCCGGTGCTCACCGACGCGACTTACCGCGCACGCTGGAATGCGATGTCACGGATGCAAGCCGAGGCGGATTCGCTGGGCGCGGACGGAGTGGTCGGTGTCCGGCTCGAATGGCGTCATCAGGGCGAGGGCGAACACCTCGAGTTCATCGCGGTTGGCACCGCGGTGCGATACACCGCCAAGCCGGGCGCATTTCGACGTCCGAACGGGCAAGCATTCAGTAGCCACCTGTCCGGTCAGGATCTGTCGACGCTACTGCGGTCCGGGTATACGCCCGTTGCTTTCGTGATGGGCAACTGTGTGTTCCACATTGCCGTACAAGGGTTTTTGAAGACACTCGGTCAGGTGGGGCGCAACGCGGAGATGCCGCAATGGACGCAGGGCAGCTACCAAGCCCGGGAGCTGGCGATGTCACGTATGCAGAGCGAGGCCGAGCGAGACGGTGGAACCGGTGTAGTGGGTGTGCATTTCGCCATCTCGAACTATGCGTGGGGACATCACACGGTGGAGTTCTACGTGGCGGGAACGGCGGTGCGTCGCAACGGCGAGCCGCAAACCATCGCGCCGTCGTTCGTCCTTCCGATGAGTGATTGATGACCAGCTACGACCACGAACGGGTCAGCCGCGCCGTCGGGGCGGCGTCGGCCGGGCCCGGGGGAGTTGGGCTGGTGGTCAAGGTGTTTTGCGGACTTCCAGGTGTCGTTCTCAGTCCCGCGCGACGAGGCATTTTCCGATCGCAGCCGGAGCGCATCCAGATCGGCGACTGGAGATACGAGGTCACCCACGACGGCCGGCTGAGCGCCGCCCACCTGGTGAATGGAATCGTCCTCGCCGAAGAAGTCATCGCTGCCGGTGCCGTCGGTCCACATATCGCCCGTGCGCTCGGGCAGGTGGTGAGCAGTTACGGTCCAACTGTCATGCCCAACATCAATGCGGCCCTCGAAGTTCTGGAGGCCGCCGGCCCCGGCTATTGAATCTGGCGCCTCGGCTGTTCAGGATCGCGCCGAATACTTACAGCCGTGACCAGCTGGGCTCAGATCAAACCTGGCTATCATTGCTGTAATAACAACCTAATTGTGCCGGAACGCCTGTCGGCGAGGAGACCGTCATGACTTACGACCTGATCATTCGGGGCGGAACCGTGGTGGACGGTACTGGTGCGCCGCCGCGTACTGCCGATGTCGCGGTCACCGACGGTGTCGTCGCGGAAGTTGGTCGTCTCGACGGATCCGCCAGGCGCACCGTCGACGCCGACGGGCTAACTGTGACACCGGGTTTCGTCGATGTGCACACCCATTTCGATGGGCAGGCCACGTGGGACCCACATCTCACCCCGTCGTGCTGGCACGGTGTCACGACCGCGATCATGGGTAACTGCGGCATCGGGTTCGCGCCGGTGCGTCCCGATCGGCACGAATGGCTGATCGCCCTGATGGAGGGCGTCGAGGACATTCCGGGCTCCGCGCTCTCGGAGGGCATCACGTGGGAGTGGGAATCCTTCGGCGAGTATCTGGATGCTCTCGAGCGGATGCCGCGTGCGGTGGACGTGGGTGCGCAGATCCCACTTGCCGCGGTCCGCGGCTTCGTGATGGGTGATCGCGCGCACGACACTGCAACCGGCGCCGATCTTGACGCGATGAGCAAAATCGCAGCCGACGGTCTGCGGGCCGGGGCATTGGGCATGTCGTTCGGGCGCACGGCGGGACATCGCAGCGCGTCGGGAGAGCCCGTGCCCGGCACCTACTCCGAGGAAGACGAGCTGGCCGCACTGATGGCCGTCATGGCGGAGGTGGGCTCCGGTGTGCTGCAGGTGGTTCCGGCCGGCGTCGGCGGCGCGATGGGCGGCGACCAGCGCCACTCGATCGACGCCGAGATCGAGTGGATCACCCGGCTCGGCCGGCAATACCGGATACCGCTGACCTTCCTGGCGATGGTCAACGAACAGGATCCACACGATTGGCGGAGCTGGTTCGCTGCGGTGCACGAGGCTAACGCCGCCGGAGCGGCCATCCGGCCGCAAGTGGCCAGCCGGGCGTTCGGGATGTTGATGGGCCACCAGTCGCGGATGAACCCCTTCCGGCACCGGCGGACCTACCGGGAGCTGATGGAACTGCCGCTCCGGCAGCGCGTCCAACGACTCCGGAATCCGGAGATCCGGGCTCGGATCCTCGCCGAGCCACCCGACCCGTCGCCGGAACCCACTGCCGACCAACTCACCGATCACATCTTCAAGCGCCTGTATCCGCTCGGCGAAGCGCTCGACTACGAACCCGCGCCGGAGGACAGCATCGCCGCCATCGCCGAACGCGAGGGCCGTGACCCGTGGGAGGTCACCTACGATGTGCTGCTCGGCGCAGATGGGCGCGAATTCCTGCTGCTGCCGCTGCTCAACTACGCGGGCAACAACTACGACCATCTGTACAACATGATGTCGGATCCGGTGAGCTTGCAGGGGCTGGGCGACGGCGGAGCGCACTGCGGCATCATCTGCGACGCGAGCATGACGACATACCTGCTCTCGCATTGGGTAGGGCGGCGGACCCGCGGGCCGGGCCTGTCTTTGGAGACCGCGGTGCACCGCCTGACCGGCGACCCCGCCGGCTTCTACGGGCTCGGTGATCGAGGCGTGCTCGCGCCGGGCCGACGCGCCGACATCAACCTGATCGACCTGGACCGGCTCGGGCTGCACTACCCGGAACGTGTGGAGGACCTGCCCGGCGGCGCGGGCCGACTGATTCAGCGCTCGGACGGCTACGTCGAAACCATGGTGCTGGGCCAGACTGTCGTCGCCGAAGGGGAACTGACCGACGCCAGGCCCGGCGGTCTGGTCCGTGGCCGTCGCACGGCGCCCGTCGGTTCGGCGGTTTAGACGGCCGGTGCCGGTGCCGGTGCCGGTGAGGCTACCGGTGCCGGTGAGTGTGGCGGTGGCGCCAACGGCGAGGGCGTCGCCGATGTGCGATTCACGGGAGGTGGCTCGGCGAGGCGAGTCGCAGCGAAGTTTGCCGCCTGATCAACCATTCCCGCCTCCACGTACTGGCCGTGTGCGGCAAAGTCTCCCGAGCCAGCGCAGACCGGGTCGTTCGGGACGCACAGGTCGATGGTTTTGGCCGTGTACAGCGGGCCGATTGTGACCGGCGGCTGGTTGATCACGTTCATGAACTGTTCCGACGGCTTTCCGAACAGCGCGACCGCGGCGACGTGGTCGGCCACCTCGGGCGGCATCGGCTGCGGTGTTTCCACGAGGCGTGCCCCGTCCGGCACCCTGTTCGCCGTGACGAAACCCATTACCGCCGCGCCCTGGGAGTAGCCACCAAGCACCATCTTGGTTTTGGGGCAGGTCGCCGCCATCGATTCGACGTGGGTGCCCGCGTCATTAATCCCGTCGATGGCGGTAGGAAAGTCAGGGCTGGCAGGGTAGTTCACCGGATACACGTCGAGCGATTTCGCGCCGACTTGCGCGCGCAGATCGTCGACGAAACTCTGACCAATGCCGCCCACGCCGGGTGCTTCGGTAGTTCCGCGCGCGAACACCACCTCGACATCAGGGCATGGCTCGGCCGAGCCGGAGGGTACGGGTGCGATCAGCAGTGCCCAAGCTGGGGCTGTCGCCATACAAACCAAACTGTAGAGCTGGCGCTTCACGTCTCGAATCTTGTCACATCTTGATAACGGTCGCCCGTTTTGCGGCCGCCAAGAATTGCCGCGCAGGGTAGCGCTTACCGCGTGGCCGTCGTCCGAGCTACCTTGGTACGTCGGCACCAGGAAGTCGATGCTGCCCGTCGTCACTGTGCTGCCTACGCACGAACGAACTGGCGGCACGCAACACGCCGCGGAGTGCGTATACGGCAGCCACCACCGACAGCACGATCAGCAGGATGAACATAAGCAGCCAATTAGACCTGGTGTGGCTGACGTCCCACCAGACGATGGTGAACAACAGCACACAGAGGAAGAGCACAATGTCCCGCCAATTGCCCTGGTAAGAAAGTGCGGCCCTACGCAGCGCGCGAGTCTTATCGGCGGCATCGACCAGGTCATCGATGCGGGCATCGATGCTGCGCTGCAGCTCCGCGCGTCTAGTTGTGGCTTCCGGCGGGAGCCGATCCAGCAGGTCCATGTCCTGCTTGAGTTGCTCGCGATAGTTTGGGCCCTTGAATTGCCCGGCCGCAATGCCCAGCATTGCGCCACCAACAACGGGTGCACTGCTCAACGCGATCTGTCCCAAACCCATCGCTCCACTCCTCGTTCGGCTAATCGTCAACGTCGGCCCGTTGAGGATCGCGCAAACGGCAGGAGCGGATCAACCGCTGTGTCGGGACACACGTGAGTCAATCGACGTCCGCACCGACCGTTGTCATCAGCCGAAATCTAGAGCGTGTCGACCGTGCAAGCCCACCTTAGCCACATTTACGCCAAACTCGGCATCGCGCGTCACACCTGAAGCCCAAGCGGCTAGGGATTCGGCCTGGTATCGGCATCACGTCCAGGGGCGACGGGAGCGGGACGGCGGTGCGGTGTGGGACAGGTGATGCGTGGAATGCAGCCGCAGTTGAGGCCGGCTATGCAAGCATCGCCGCAGCGCCGCACACGACGATCGCCGTCCTGCCTCTGTGGTTCGTCACAGTCCTCGACTGTACGCGCTGACCTGCATTTTCGCCCGATGGCGTAGGCCAAATCGCCAGATCTGCAGGGCTCTCCCAGGAATCAGGACGCCGCTGGCGAGCGTCGTCGGGATCGCGGCTCGGGGCTTCGAAGCGGCTCCATCGCGCGCACCATCTGCGGATAGGCGATCGCGGGCCCAATCCAACGGGTCAGAAAGCGCCGCAGATCGACGCCGCTGCGCGGCGGTCGACCCGGGTCGGCGAGGAAGGAGTGCAGCACCCGGAGGCAGAACTCGGCGAGTTCGTCGAGGCCCGCCTCATCGAAACCGTAGCGTTCCCAATCGACGTCGTAGCGATGCAGCATTGAGCGGCCGAACGCGAGGGCGGTGTCCGACACGATGGAGACCGTCTGGCCGGCGCGGTCGCGTTGACTGAGTACGAATTCGACCTGGTTGTCGGACGCCAGCTGCTCGACGGCGAAAGCAACTCCTTCGACCATCGCGACCACCGGGTCGGTTATCCCCTTGACATGGGCTGCCAAATGACCCAGAAAGCCGTCGGCTGATCGCATCGCGGTTGCCACCAGCAACGCCTCGGTGCCGGGGAAGTAGCGGTAGACGGTCTGTCGTGTCACACCGAGAGTCCGCGCCACGTCGGCGATTCGCATCGGCGAGCCGCGCTGGCTGATTATCTTGTCCGCGGCGTTTAGAATGCGCTCGATCGCCTCCTCGTCGGAGGCTGGCGTATTGCCTGCCCAACCGTGACTGCGCATCGTCAGTGAGCGGCAAACTCGTTGTCGGTCATCGGCACAGCTGCATCATAACGTTCATGCAGCGGTCGGGCGGCCTCAGCGACCGGATTCTGCGGCGGTGGAAAGGCTTTCGGCGGCAACCTGCTTGGCCCAGCGGTAGTCTGCCTTACCTGCCGGTGAGCGCTGCACTTTGGCGGTGCGGATGATGGCCTTCGGCACTTTGTAGCGCGCGAGATGTCGCTGGCAGGTGGCGAGTAATTCCTCGTCCGAAGGATCGCGGCCTTCGCGGATTTGCACGATCGCGACCACTTCGCTGCCCCAGCGCTCGGATGGGCGTCCGGCCACCACCACGTCGTAGACGTCAGCGTGCTCGGCCATCGCGGCCTCCACTTCCTCGGCGAAGATCTTCTCGCCGCCGGAGTTGATGGTGACGGAATCGCGCCCGAGCAGCTCGATGCGGCCATCGGCGAGGAACCGGGCCCGGTCACCGGGCACCGACCAGCGCACGCCGTCGATAACCGGGAAAGTGCGGGCCGTCTTATCGGCGTCGCCAAGGTAGCCGAGCGGGATCATGGTGCGACGTGCCAGCCATCCTTCACCGTCCCTGGGCCCCAGAACCCGGCTGAAATCGGGTGCTACAACGGCGGTTTCAGAGCCCGGGTGGAAAGTAGCCATGGCACCCGGCGCCGATTCGGTCGACATCGTATTCATCTGCATGCCCGACTCCGAGGCGCCCACGGCGTCGATGATCAGCAGGTTCGGAAGGGCGGCGGTCAGGCGGTTTCGGACGCTGGGGGTCAGCGGGGCGCCACCATTGCTGATCGACACCAGCCCGGACAGGTTGTAGCGTCCCCGCTCCAGCTCGTCGGCCAGCGGGCGCGCTATCGCGTCGCCGACGACCGGGATGCTCATGATCCGTTCGCGTTCCACCAGTGCCAGAACCTGGTCGGCCCGGAGGCTTTCGACATCGTCGGGAATCGCCACCCAACCACCCATCGTCATGATTTGAAACGCGCCCCACTGAGCCGCGCCGTGCATGAACGGCGGAATCAGCAGCACTGAGGCGACACCGGGGGCTTTCGCCGCGCGTTCGGCAACCTCGTCGTAGGAGGCCAACGCGTCATCGGTGCCGAAATAGCGTCCGCCCATTGAGGAAACGAATATGTCGTTCTGACGCCACAGCACACCCTTAGGCATTCCGGTGGTGCCACCGGTGTAAAGCACGTACAGGTCGTCCCCGCTGGCGGTGGGCATTCCGCTCGCCGGCGCAGGCGTGTCGATGATCGATTCGTAGTCGACGGCGCCCGGCAGCAGAGGTTGGCCGGTATGGTCGGACACCTGGATGAGGAATTCCAGGTGGGGGAGTTGGTCGCGGATGGTCGCGACGCGCGGCGCGAACTCGGCGGCATATACCAGCGCCCGAGCCTTCGCATTGTCGAGCAGATATACGAGTTCGGCTTCTACATAGCGGTAGTTCACATTGAAGGGCGCGACCCGGGCGCGGTATCCGCCGATCATCGCTTCCAGGTACTGGTTGCCGTTGCGCAAGTACAACCCGACATGATCCTGGCCGGATTCGTGACCCAGCAGATGGTCGCGTTCCGTGTGACAACCCAGGCCCAGGGACGCGAGGTAGTGTGCGACACCGTCCACGCGCGCGTCCAGCTCCGCGTAGGTCCATTCACGGCCCCGCCAGATCAATGCACGATGATCGGGAAGCGTCTTTGCCAGAGTCGCAAACACCGTCGACAGGTTGAAGCCGCTGTCACCCATGAAACTCCTTTGAAATTCGTCGAGCAGTGTCGAGTAGTCTCGAGTTGCCCTGGGCCACAATTATTTCAGGCAACGGATGCGCCCAGTATGAGGTTGACCGCCTCGTCGAGTTGCCCCGCGATTTCCTCGTAGCTGACGAAGCGGGCCGTCATCAAGGCGCCGGCGAACGTCATCTGCAATGTGGACTTCACCGCGCGCGGCCAACCCGGGCCCAGCGCAGCCCCGATCCGCCTGGACACTTCTTCGGCGATCTGTTCGCGCAGCGGCGTGACCGCCGGATCGTCGGCCATCAGCGCCGTGCCGCATGCGGTGGTCAGCTCGGGCTCGTCGGCGACGACGAACGTCATATCCCGCAGGGTCGCGCTCACCCGTGTCTTGGTGGTGTCGTTGACATCGGTGTGCAGTGGAAGTGCCTGCAGAAAGCGCAGGTACACCGCCGCCACCAGCGCGCTTTTCGACGGAAAGTAGGTGTAGGCGCTGGCCGGCGACACTCCGGCGCGGCCGGCAACCGCGCGCATCGTCAGGTTGGCGTATGACGATTCGCGCAGTTCCTCCAAGCCGGCGTCGAGCACCTTGCGGATCGTCTGCCCCGGCCGACGATCCGACCGGCGGCCCGCGCCGGCCACGGTGCCGACCGGGCCGGCAGGAGAAGCCGCTTCTCTAGACACTCGTCCAGTGTAGGAAATCATATGGGCGTGCGACAACGCCCTGGTGAAACCGGGTCTGAGCAGCCCATTAATGTGTGTCCGGAGGCCTTTGCGGCTTGGTTGCGCCTTGCTGCGCCGACGTCAACTCACTACCCTAGGGCATCAAATACAGACACCTGTCCAGAAATAGGCCTAATCTGTGTCGAGCTTATGTGGAACCTGTGACGGAGCTGCGTCGCGCTGTGCCCGTCCGCCGGGAACCGTCCTAGGGTGGCGGCTGTGACCAGGGAGGATCGGCGCCGTTGGGACAAGCGGTACGCGAGCCAGGGACCAGTACCGGTCGGTGCGGTCGAATCGCCAAGCGTCTTCGCGGCCTACGCGGACGTATTCCCGACCACCGGACAGGCCCTCGATCTCGCCTGCGGTCAGGGATTCGGCACCGTGTGGCTGGCCCGGCGAGGCATGGAGGTTTTGGGGTTGGACATCTCTGCGGTGGCCATTAGCCAGGCGCGAGATCTGGCCCGGCGCAGTGGGGTCGACGATCGTTGCCGGTTTGATGTTGTCGACCTCGACGCGGGTTTGCCGGCCGGGTCGCCCGTCGACGTCGTCCTCTGCCACAGATTCCGGGACCGTCTCCTCGACCGCGCGATGGTCGAGCGCCTGGCACCGGGCGGGCTGCTGGCCATCGCGGCACTCAGCGAAGTCGACGCGACCCCGGGGCCGTTTCGCGCGGCACCCGGCGAGCTGCGCGCCGCCTTCGCGGAACTCGACCTTGTTGCCGCCGGGGAAGGCCAGGGTCACGCCTGGCTGCTGGCGCGAGCCTGATGGTCAGGATTCCAGCCTCGCCCGGACAGCCGACATCCGCTTCTCAAGCTCGGCGTCATCGATGACGCCGCGCACCACCAATGAGTGCGCCAGCGCAACCAACCGGTTCTCCGGGTAGGGCAGATCGGAGTAGACAGTCGCCGACAGCGCATCCTCTTCGTTGCGCCGGTCGGCAAAACTGAGTACGTCTGGGCCGCAGGCACTTTGATCGAGCGCGTCACAAATGCCGTCGAGGCTGGTTTTCCATGGCGGCACAGGATTGTCGACGCCGTACTTTGCCGTCATGCGGCTCCAGACCTGGTTGCGCTCAACAATTTTCGCCAATGGAGCGATATTGGTTTCTGCGGCCGAGCGCATATTTTCCATCAGTGGGTCATGGGGTGGACGGCCGGGCGGGTCTCGGTGATCACGTTCGATGTCACGCCAACCTTGGGCAACGCAACGCCGACAAGACAATCACGCGTGATGATTTCGACCAGCTGGTCCTCGGTCCAGCCCTCGGTTCCTTCGGGGCGGACGGGCATCACCATGAAACGGTGCTTCTGGTTGGAGTCCTCTACCCGGATCTCGACCTCTTCGGGCAGGAACAGCCCGAACTCCGCGAGAACCTGGCGGGGCCACCGCACGATGCGACGGCGGAAGTTCGGCGTCCGGTACCACTCGGGCGAATTGCCCAGAATAGGACGCGGATAGCAGGAGCACAGCGTGCAAACGATGACGTGGTGCAGGGTGGGCGTGTCTTCGAGCACGTGGAACGCGGTGAAGTCGCTCGGCGTCCCAAAGCCGGTGGGCTGCAGCCAGTCGACGCCAACTTCTTTGCTAGCGGCGAGCGGGTCCGCGAGGACCAGCTTCTTGAACTCAGGATCAAGCCAGGCCCGGGCCACCATGCGAGCGGCCGGAGTCGGGCCGATCTGTTCGGCGAATTCGGTAAAGTGCCGATGGTCTTCCGCGGTGAAAATGCCCTTCTCGATGCATAATTCGCGAAGGGCGATCTCGAGGACTTCGAAGTCGGTGATTTCATCCACCATGGGCGCGGCAGTGCGATCGTGATCGTGATCGTGGTCGTGAACATGAGCGGTCATGCTGAGGTCCTTTCCAGAAGAAGTCAGTGAACCAAAGCTGTCAGCTAGCTCGCCGCTTCGAGCCACCGCTCAGGGATCTCGGTTTGCACCGTGTCATTGCTTGGACCGGTGTAGCCGTGCCAGAGTTCGGAGAGATTGAACCGAACGATGTAAAACCACTCGGGCTTTTGGTCAGGCCCGTCCCACGTCTCGTCCTCGGCCGCGGGGCTTTCGTACGAGACGACCGCGATTTCACCCTTCGCACCTCGTACGTACTCCTGGGTGCGCGTGTAGAACAGCACGGGAAGCTCCCGTACCACGACCTCGTCGCCGACCTTGAACTTCGGGTCGCCGGCCTGTCCGGCATACACCTGCGGGTCACCCTTGCCGACCGCATGCGTGTGGTGCCGGTTACGTTTCACTGTGGAAGGGTCGCCCTCGAACTTCGGCTTGGCCTCCAGGGGCTTTCCCTGCAGCCCGCCTTCGTACCGTGCCTTCACCTCGGACATGCGTTCGGCCAACTCGCTCAGGCCGATGTGATGTTTCTCGACGAGGATGCGCGCGACAGCCAACAGCCACCGCCCGTAGTAGGGCAGTCCAAGATAGATGGTGCGGCCAAGGTCGACGTTGCCCATCCGTCGTCGTTCCTCCGACAACCAGATTCCGCGCCAGCCGAGAACCTCGCACATCACATAGGTGTTCTCTTCCCAGATCTCGTACTGCTTGTTCTCGAATTCGAGCGCGGCAGCCGGCTCCCCGCCCACGTCGTGCGGGGTCTTAATGTAGGCGGCGAATCGCTCGTGGTCGATGAGATCGGGTGTGGGTGCCTCGGGAAGTTCTGGGTAAGAGGACTTGAGCCGGGCCAGTAGGTCCAGATGGTTCACCCGGTCTAAAGGAGTCGTCATGAGAGCTCCGTTCGTCGTCAGGATCAGGCCTGTGGCACAGTCCAGCGCTGACTAAACCAGCTCACCTGAACCGCGAACGTCGCGCAACCGCCAAATTGGTGAATGGGCGGTCAACATGCCGGCGTTTTCCGAGCCTGGTGACGAGTCGGTTTCGGTATCCGACCACGGCTCAGACTCAGCCAACTGGAGGCTAGTGACCCGGTGAAAGGGCGGACTGCATGTCCTGCCAACCCTGCTGAATCCCCGCCTTCACCTGCGAGGTGTCGACGTGACGGGCGCCGGCCGGCGCTGGTGTGGAGCA